>NZ_JBHSPA010000043.1:0-73868 GCF_042656245.1 Nonomuraea insulae | reverse complement strand
CTGGTCATGCGGTCACCTCAACGGGAGTGTTCCTGCCGAGCTGCTGGGCGGCCCGCAGGCGCAGCAGCAGCGGCCCGGCGTGTTCCAGCAGCCGCAGCCCGGCCGGGGTGGGCTCGACGGGGCGGCGGCGCAGCAGCGGCAGGCCCAGGTCGGTCTCCAGGGCGGCGATCTGCTGGGAGACGGCCGACTGGGTGTAGCCGAGCTCGGCGGCTGCCGCGGAGAACGAACCGGTGCGGGCGACGGTCACGAACGTGGTGAGCAGATGAGGGTCCATTAGGGACGCTTATAGCAGATGCAGTATCTATCGTTGGTGCTTGACCAGGGTCGCCCTGCACGATGGTGGCATGAGAATCGCCCTCGTGGGAGACCGCTCCCCCAGCGTCCGTTCGCATGTCAGGATCCCGCTGCTCGTGGAGGCGCTGCGGGAGCGGGACGGGCTCGCGCTGGACCCGTACTGGATGCCCACCACCGACGTGAGCGGGCTGGAGGGCTTCGACGGGATCTGGATCCTGCCCGGCAGCCCGTACCGTGATGAGGCCGGCGCGGTCGAGGCCGCTCGGGTGGCGCGCGAGCACGGCATTCCCTTCCTCGGCACGTGCGGCGGCTTCCAGCACATGCTGCTGGAGTTCGCGCGCCACGTGTGCGGGCTGGACGTGGCGCACGCCGAGAACGAGCCGGGCGCGCGGGAGTTCCTGCTCACGCCGCTGGTGTGCTCGCTGGCCGGGCACGAGGGCCTGGTACGGCTCGTGCCCGGCTCGCTGATCGAGCAGATCATCGGCGCTCCCGACACGATGGAGTCCTACATCTGCTCCTACGGGCTCAACGAGGACTACCGGCAGCGGCTGGCCGGGCGCGGCATGGTGTTCTCCGGCCACGCCGCGGACGGGGCGGTGCGGGTGGCCGAACTGCCGGGGCATCCGTTCTTCCTGGCCACGATGTTCCAGCCGGAACTGGCGGGTGACGGGCGCCGGCCCCACCCGGTGATCACGGCGTTCGCGGCGGCCGTCGCCCGGCACCACGCCGGCCGCGTGGCCGCGTAGCGTTCAGGGCAGCAGCCTGGCCAGCTTGCGCAGGGAGTGGCGGGCGAAGGCGACGGCGAGGGGGCGGATCAGGGGCCAGGCGGCGCGGCCGAGCGGCCCGAACGGCAGGATCAGCTCCTCGGCCCACACCACGCGGCTCCCCTCGCCGTCGGCCCGCACCCGGATGGCGCCCCGGCCGCGGACGACGCGGCCGGTGTGGGTGGTGCGCACCAGCGTGGGCGGCTGCCAGTGGGTGATGGTCATCGTGTCCAGGAAGCCGAACGGCCAGATCCCCGTGTACGCCTGCACCTGGCCCTCACTCACCAGCCGGGCCGTGGTCATGAACATCCACTCCCGGTGCCGGGGCCAGTCGGTGATCAGCGCGAACACCCGCTCGGGCGGCGCCGGCAGGTGGACGGCGGCGGCCGCGTACACCGGGCGCATCAGGGTTGCCTGGTGTTCAGCCGGAGCGCGGCCTGGTGGATCTTGGCCAGGGCGGTCATGAGGTGGCGGCGCTCGGTGTCGGTCAGGTCGGCGGTGACCTGCTCCTCCAGGGCGCTCCGCTCGGCCTCGACCGGTTCGCGCAGCGCGCGGCCGGTGTCGGTGAGCCACAGCCGCACCAGGCGGCTGTCGAGCTTGTCGCGGCGGCGGGTGAGCAGCCCGGCGGTCGACATCCTGGTGGCCATCTTGACCACGGTGGGGGTGGTGACGTTGAGGGCGGCGGCGACCTCGCCGGGCGTGCGGCCGTCGGTCTCCCACAGCAGGGCCAGGACGTGGTTCTGGCCGAGGTGCAGCCCGTGGCGGCGCATGGCGGCGTCGGCGAGGACGCGCAGCGCCTTGTTGGTCGTGCCGTGCAGGTCCAGGAATTCGGGCATCGAGCGAGTCTCCGGCCGGACGGATCGATTGACGGCTAATCATTAACCGGCTAGCGTTCCGACCCGGCAATCATTAGACGGCAAACGACTTTGGGGGATCCATGATACTGGTCACCGGCGCCACCGGAACCATCGGCCGCGAGCTCGTACGGCAGCTCGACGACGGCGACGTCCCCACCCGCGTCCTCGTCCGCGACCCCGCCCGCGCCGGGGACCTGCCCGCGCGCGCCGAACGCGTCATCGGCGACCTGGACCGGCCCGACACGCTCAAACCCGCCTTCACCGGCGCCGACAGGCTGTTCCTGCTCACCCCCGGCATCGGCACCGCCCACACCGCCGCCGCCGTGGCCGCCGCGGTCGCCGCCGGTGTGCGCCACGTCGTGCACCTGTCCTCCAACAACGTGCTCGGCGACCCGATGCCCGCCATGGGGCGCTGGCACCACGAACGCGAGGAGATCATCCGCGCCTGCGGCATCCCCGCCACCATCCTGCGCCCCGCCGGCTTCATGACCAACGCCCTGCAATGGGCCGGCACCATCGCCGCCGACGGCTACGTCATCGACCCCATCGGCCCCGGCCGCTACGCCCCCATCGACCCCGCCGACATCGCCGCCGTGGCCGCGCTCGTCCTGACCACGCGGGGCCACGAGGGCCAGGCCTACGACCTCACCGGCGGCGAACTGCTCACCCTGGCCGACCAGGTACGCATCCTGGCCGCCGCCACCGGCCGCCCCATCGAGGCCCGCCCCGCGGCCACACCCGCGCAGGCCGTCCTGTCCCGCTTCCCCGCCGGCGGGCCGCAGCCCCTCATCGACGCCCTCACCGAGGGGTACGCGCTCATGCGCGCCGGCGCCGCCGACTACCGCACCGGGACCGTACGCGCCCTGCTCGGACGCGACCCGGCCACCTTCACCGACTGGTGCGCCCGCAACGCCGCCGCGTTCACCCCCTGACCATCCGGCCGAGGCCCTCGCCCTGCTGCCGGAGGCCACCTACGGCCGGATCGTGTTCATCAGCCGCGCTCTGCCGGCCCTGCGGCTCGTCCCCCACGCCATGGACGGCTCCCGCCTGCTTGCCGGCGAGCCCGAGCGCTGCTCGGCCGGCCCACGCCCGTGGTGTACGCGGCCGACCTGCTCGACCCGGGCACCCGCCTGGGCCGGTGCGTCACCCTCACCGGCCGCGCCGCCCCGGTGGCCGACCCAGGCGAGCTCGCCCACGCTGCGGCCCCGGCCCGGCCGAGCCAGATCGTCGCCCAGATCCGGCCGGAACCGGCCGCCGCGCGCGACAACGACGCCCGCATCCTGCAATGGGACTCAGGCTCCGACTCCAACGAGATCTTCCGCGTCCGGGCCCTGATGGAGGGCGAATGGTGAACGCCTATCCTCGGTGTTCATGAAGTACCTGCTCATGATCGGGCTGGACGAGTCCGACGTGCCCGAGGAGATCGCCCGGCACGGCTGCGGCGGCTGGAGCGAGGAGATGACCCGGCGCGGCGTCGTCAAGGGCGGCGTCGGGCTCAGGCCCGCCAGTGAGGCGACCACCGTACGGGTGCGCGACGGCGACCTGCTGCTGTCCGACGGGCCGTTCGCCGAGACCAAGGACCAGATCGGCGGGTTCAGCCTGATCGAGGCCGCCGACCTGGACGAGGCCGTCGCGATCGCCGCCGCGCACCCGGTGGCCCGCTACGGCTCGATCGAGATCAGGCCCGTCCTGGACCTATGAACGACCTCGAGACCGTCTTCCGCCGCGAATGGGGGCAGATCGTCGCCACCCTCATCCGGGTCACCGGCGACTGGGACCTGGCCGAGGAATGCGCCCAGGACGCCTTCGCCACGGCGCTGGAACGCTGGCCGCGCGACGGCGTACCGGAGCGGCCCGGCGCCTGGCTGACCACCGCCGCCCGCAACCGCGCCACCGACCGGCTGCGCCGCGAGGCCGCCGGCGCCGCGAAACTGCGCGAGCTGGCCGCCCTGGAGAGGCCAGCGCCGGCCGTGGACGCCTTCCCCGACGACCGGCTGCGGCTCATGTTCGCCTGCTGCGACCCGGCGCTGCCGCTCCAGGCGCGCGTCGCCCTCACGCTGCGCACCCTGGCCGGGCTCAGCACCGCCGAGATCGGCCGGGCGTTCCTGGTGCCCGAGCAGACCATGTCGCAGCGGCTGGTGCGCGCCAAGCGCAGGATCCGCCGCGAGCGCATCCCGTTCCAGGTGCCGCCGCCGCACCTGCTGCCCGAACGCACCCAGGCCGTGGCCGGCGTCCTGTACCTGCTGTTCAACCAGGGCTACAGCGACCCCGCCCGCTCCGGGCTGCGCGCCGAGGCCATCCGCCTGGCCCGGCTGCTGGCCGCCCTGCTGCCCCAGGACCCCGAGACCGGCGGCCTGCTGGCCCTCATGCTGCTGCACGAGGCCCGCGAGGCCGCCAGGACCGGCCCCGACGGCACCCTCGTGCCGATGGAGGAGCAGGACCGCGCCCGCTGGGACCGCGCCGCGATCGGCGAAGGCGTCCAGGTGCTGGAACGGGCCCTGGCCGAGAGGGCGGCGGGGCCGTACCAGGTGCAGGCCGCCATCGCCGCCTGCCACGCCACCGCCGGCGACGCCGCCGCCACCGACTGGCCGCAGATCGCCGCCCTGTACGACCGCCTGGCCCGCCTGCTGCCCACCCCCGTGGTGGAGCTGAACCGGGCGGTGGCCGTCGCCATGGCCCGCGGCCCGCGGGCGGGGCTGGTCCTGGTGGACCGGCTGGCCGCCGGGGAGAGCCTGCGGGACTACCACCTGCTGCCCGCCACCCGCGCCGACCTGCTGCGCCGCCTCGGGCGCGGGCCGGAGGCGGCGCAGGCCTACCGTCAGGCGCTCGCGCTGGCGCCGACCGAGGCCGATCGCCGCTACCTGCTGCGCCGCCTGGCGGAGGTCACCTCTTGAAGGATCGGTAGATCCTGGTGATGTACGGCAGGTCGAAGGAGTCGGGCAGGCCGTCGGCGACGTCGCGCACGGCGTCGTCGATCTGGCGGCGGCGCTCCTCGGCCGCGGTGAGGTACCAGGACCGGGAGCGGATCAGGTCGAGCAGCGAGGCCGTCGTGTGCCGCTGGCTGTGCCCGACCTCCAGCCGCTCGACCGGCCCGAACGCCTCGCCGAACGCCCGGTCCGGCAGGACCCTGTCCGCCTCCGACCCGTTCCGGTACTCCTGTACCAGCCGGGACAGCTCGGCCACCCACGCCACCGACTCGTCGCGCAGGTTCCACACCGGCGCGAACACCCCGCCGGGCCGCAGCACCCGGGCGATCTCGGCGTGTGCCGGCTCGGGATCGAACCAGTGGTAGGCCTGCCCGGCGACGACCGCGTCCATCGAGCCGTCGGGCAGGGGGATCTCCTCCGCCGACCCCGGCGACGACGGCGGCGACGGTGGCCTGCCCCCGCAGCCGTTCCGCCAGCTTCTCGCGCATCTTCGGATCGGGCTCGACGGCCGTCACCTCATGGCCCAGCCCGGCCAGCACCCGCGTGAGCAGCCCCGTGCCCGCGCCCAGGTCCACGACCTTGACGGGGGCGGCGCCCAGGGCCCACTCCAGCGCCCGCGCCGGGTAGGAGGGCCGGATCCGGTCGTAGGCGTCGGCGGCGGCCCCGAAGGACAGGCGACGGCGCTGGAAGATGTCGTTCATGGGTCCATGATCTCAGCCCGTTCCCCGGGGGCCTCTCTCACGGTCGCGCGAGCGGCTGCTCGGCCAGCGCCCGGGCGAGGTTCACCACGACGGCGCGGCGGCGCGCGACGGCGCGTTCGGGGTCGGGCTCGTCCAGGATGAGGCGGCGCATCTGCGGCACCGAGAAGTTCCACGCCACCAGGCCCAGGATGGTGAACAGCCAGTCCTGGGCCATCTCCCTGTCCGGCAGGCCCGCGCTCATCAGCCCGTCCACGTGCCCGCGATAGGCGTCCCTGCGCTCTTCCTCGCCCTCGATCCGGCCGTCGTCGGCCTCCAGCGCCTCCCACAGCAGCAGGCGGACCAGCTCGGGGTGGTCGTGGTACCAGTCGAACAACTGGCCCGCCGCCTCGGGCAGCGTGCGCGGGTCCAGGCTCACCGCGTGGCAGATCTCATCCACCTTGGCCCGCACGACCAGGCCGAACAGTTTCTCCTTGCCGCCGAAGTAGAGGTAGATGGCCTGCTTGTTGGCCCGCGCGGTGGCGGCGATGCGGTCGATCCTGGCGCCGGCCAGCCCGTGCGTGGCGAACTCGGCGGTGGCGGCCTCGAAGATCCGCTGCCGGGTGGCGTCCGCGTCGTAGCTCATGAAGCAGATTAAACCATCCAGTTGACTTTTTCGCCGAATCCCGCCACAGTTCTAAACCAACCGGATGGTTTATTTCTGAGGAGAAGCTCATCATGTCTGTGACCACTCTTGCCCCCGTGCCGATCAGCTCGCCCCTGCCCGCCGGGCTGCGGGGGCGCACCGTGGCGATCGTCGGGGGCAGCTCCGGCATCGGCCTGGCCGCCGGCGCGCTGCTGGCCTCGGTGGGGGCGCGCGTCGCCCTCGTGGCGCGCGACCCGGGCCGCCTGGCCGCCGCCGTGGACCGCCTCCGTACGACGCCGGGCGCCTCCGTGCTCGGGATCACCGCCGACGGGACCGACGAGGACGAGCTCGACCGGGCGCTCGACCAGGCGGGCTCGGTGGAGCACGTCCTGGTGACGGCGGGCGGCTTCGGCGTCGGCGAGTTGCTGGACACCCCGCGCGAGCAGGTGCGCGAGGTGGTGGACGGACGGATCTGGGGCGCCTACGGCGCCGCCCGCGCCGCCGCCCGCCGCCTGCCCGCCGGCGGCTCGATCACCTTCAGCTCCGGCGTCTACCTGGCCCGGCCCATCCCGGGGGCGTCGGCGGCCATCGCCGCCATCGGCGCCGTCGAGGGGCTCACCAGGGCGCTGGCGGTGGAGCTGGCGCCGCGCCGGCTGCGGGTCAACGCCGTCCGCTACGGGGTGGTGGACACGCCGCTGTCGCGCGGCTCGATGGCGCTGGGCGACGACGCGGCGGTGGCCGCCGCAGGGCAGGCGGTGCCGCTCGGGCGGTTCGGCACGCCGCAGGAGGCGGCCTCGGCGGCGCTGTTCCTGATGGCGAACAACTTCGCGACCGGCACGGTGCTCACCATCGACGGAGGCCAGAGCCTGGTGTGAGGGTCGCGCCCAAGAGTCCTGGGGGGCCGCAGGCAGCCCCTCAGGACTCCAGGAAGTGCAGCACCGCCAGCACCCGGCGGCTGTAGCCGGTCGTGTGCGACAGGCTCAGCTTGTCGAACAGCGAGTTGACGTGCTTCTCCACCGCGCTCTGCGACACGTGCAGCGCCTGCGCGATCGAGGCGTTGGTCAGCCCCTGCGCCATCCGTTCCAGCACCTCCCGCTCCCTGACGGTCAGCCGGGCCAGCGGGTCCACCTGCGTCGTGCGCGCCAGCAACTGCCGCACCACCTCCGGGTCGAACGCCGCGCCCCCGCCCCCCACCCGCTCCAGCGCGTCCAGGAAGTCCCCCACCTGCGCGACCCGGTCCTTCAGCAGATAGCCCACGCCCTCCACATCCGAGCTCATCAGCTCGGTGGCGTAGCGCTTCTCCACGTACTGCGACAACACCAGCACCTTGACCGCCGGCCAGCGGCGCCGGATCTCCAGCGCCGCCCGCAGCCCCTCGTCGGTGTGGGTGGGCGGCATGCGCACGTCCACCACCACGATGTCCGGCTGGTACGCCGCCACCGCCGACACCAGAGCCTCCCCGTCGCTGACGGCCGCGGGCACCTCGTGGCCCTCCTCGGCCAGCAGCCGCACCAGGCCCTCGCGCAGCAGCGTGGAGTCCTCGGCCAGGATCACCCGCACGGCAGCACCGCCGTGATCGTCGTCGGCCCGCCCCGCGGGCTGTCCACCTCGAACCGCCCGTCCAGCGCCGCCACCCGCCTGGCCAGCCCCGACAGGCCGCCGCCCGCCGCCCGCGCGCCCCCGGCGCCGTCGTCACGCACCAGCACCCGCACCGCCCCGTCCCGTCCGTGCACATCGACCGTGATGAGCGAGGCGCCCGCGTGCTTGGCCGCGTTCGTCACCGCCTCGCACACCACGAAGTACGCCGCCGTCTCCACCGCCATCGCCGGCCGCCCGTCCAGCCGGCACTCCACCTTGACCGGCAGGCCGCAGCGTTCGGCCACCCCGGCCAGCGCCTCGCCCAGCCCGAGCGAGTCCAGCCCGCTCGGATAGACCCGCCAGGCCACCTCGCGCAGCTCGGCCAGCGCCTGCTGTGCCTCCTGGTGGGCCTGCTCCAGCAACTCGGGCCGGCCCCGCAGGGAGCGGCCGATCAGCATCGACAGCGCCACCAGGCGCTGCTGCAGCCCGTCGTGCAGGTCACGCTCGATGCGGCGCCGCTCGGAGTCGACCGCCGCGACGATCCCGGCCCGGCTCTCGGCCAGCTCGGCGATCCGCCGCTCCAGAACCTCGGTCGGGTCGGGGGCCAGCATCCGCACCGCCAGCCGGCGCTCCAGCGTGTGCACCCCCACCACGCCCGACAGATCCAGGAACAGCAGGACGACACCGGCGACGAACAGGTACGCCCCCAGCGGCAGCGACGGCGTCATCCCGTCGAACGGCTCGCCCCGGCCCCACGCGGCCACGAACATCACCGCTGCCCTCGCCCCGAACACCAGCAGCGTGACCACCAGCCCGCCCAGCACCCCGATCGGCACCCGCGCGGCCAGATAACCGGTCGCGCGGCCTTCGGCGGGCAGGTCCAGATCCAGGCGCAGGCGGCGCATCTCCAGGCGGGCCAGCCGCCGGGCCGACGCGCCGACGTTCGGGTTGCCCAGGAACGGCAGCGTCAGCAGCAGGAACGCCAGCTCCACGAGTGCGCTGACGGCGCCCAGCGCCACCGCGCCGAGCAGGCGCGAACCCTCAGCGACGACCCGCATGCCTCCCCTTGCGCCGTTCGGCCAGCCGGACCCCGACGAAGACCACGACCGCGAGCACGACCAGCGCGATCACCACGTTGGTGCCGACGCCGACGTATCCCTCGATCAGCGGCCAGTTCTCGCCCAGCAGATAGCCGGCCATCACGAAGATGGTGTTCCAGATGAGGCTACCGGCGGTCGTCAGCAGCGTGAACGTGGGCAGCGGCATCCGCTCCACGCCCGCCGGCACGGAGATGAGGCTGCGGAAGATGGGGATCATCCGCCCGAAGAAGACGGTCTTGCGGCCGTGACGCTGGAACCACGCCTCGGTCTTCTCGATGTCGGAGATCTTGACCAGGGGCAGCTTGGCGGCGATCGCCAGCGTGCGCTCGCGGCCCAGCAGCGCCCCCACCCAGTACAGCGCCAGCGCCCCGATCACCGAGCCGAGCGTCGTGCACACCAGCACGTCCAGGAGATCCATCTCACCCCGGCTGGCCGTGAACCCGGACAGCGGCAGGATCACCTCGCTGGGCAGGGGCGGGAACAGGTTCTCCAGAGCGATCGCGAGCCCCGCCCCGGGCGCGCCGAGGCTTTCCATGAGTCCAACCAGCCAGTCAGTCATGAGATCCAGGCTATGGAAGATCGGGAAAAGTGCGGAATGAGGCGGCTGCCCGTCCGGCCCTGCGGTAAACCACACCCCCCGCGTACCGTACACTGTACGGTCGTGAGCTCTCTGACGGATCTGGCACGGCACGCGGCAGTCTTCCAACCCGGCGACCCGCCCAGGTCCGGGCACCTGGCCTTCCTCGACCCCGCCGGCGACAGCCTCGTCACCGTGACGGAACAGCACGACGACGGCCAGGTCGGCACCCGCACCGCCCCCGCCACCCTCGTCCCCGTCGGCACCGCCGTGGCGGGCCTGGCCAGAGCGCGCATGGACCCCCAGGCCCACCCCGCCACCCGCTTCTGGGGCGCCGCCGCCCTCATCGGCCTGCAGCTCGTCACCCGCGGGCGCATCCTGCCCGGCCTGTCACCCGGCGAGCACGACTCCTGGCGGGCCGGGCCGCTGGACGCCGCCGACGTCCAGCGCGTGCGCGAACTGGCCGCCGCCATGCCCGCCACCGCCCGCGCCATCCCCCTCGACGGCGGCGGTTTGCTGCCTGACGCCGAACCCCTCCTGCGGGCCTTCCTCGACGCCGTCGCCGACGCCATGCCCCGCTCGCCCGGCGCCGTGCGCGCCACCGGCACCACCGCCTACGCCGCCGCCGAACCCGTCAAGGTCCCGCACCTGCGCCGCTGGGCCGATGAGGTCTCGGCCGGGCTCGACTCCGGCGTGCGCCTGTCGCTGCGCATCGAGGCCGACGATCTGGCCGGCGACGGGGGCGACGCCGAGTTCCGCGCCGTCGTCCAGCTCCACGGCCTGGCCGACCCCTCTCTCGTCGTGGACGCCGCCGACCTGTGGCAGGGCCACGACCCCGGGCTCGGCGCCCGCGCCAGGATCGAGGCCACCCTCGCCGTACGCCGCGCCGCCCGCGCCTGGCCCCGCCTGGAACGCCTGCTCGACAGCGCCGTGCCCGACGAGCTCACCCTGTCCGACGGCGACGTCGAAGACCTCCTCGCCGGCGCCGCCGACCGCCTGGCCGCCGCCGGCGTGGACGTGCACTGGCCCCGCTCCCTCGTACGCGGCCTCAGCGCCCGCGCCGTCATCGGCGACCGCGACAGCGCCCCCTCCGACCTGCCCTCCTTCCTCGGCGGCCACCACCTGACCAGCTTCGACTGGCAACTCGCCCTCGGCGGCGAACGCCTGACCGCCGCCGAGATGGACCAGCTCGCCGAGACCCACCGCCCCGTCGTACGGCTGCGCGACCAGTGGGTGCTCATCGACCCCGACCTGGCCAGGAAGGCCCGCCAGCGCGACCTCAAACCCCTCACCGGCATCGAGGCACTCGGCGCCGCCCTGACCGGCACGGTCGAGGTCGAAGGCGAGCAGGTGCCCGCCGAGCCCACCGCCTGGCTCACCGACCTGCGCGAACGCCTGGCCGAACCCGCCGACGCCGCCCCGCCGGAAGGCCTGGCCGCCACCCTGCGCGACTACCAGCTCGCCGGGCTGCGCTGGCTGGTCAGGATGACCTCACTCGGCCTCGGCGCCTGCCTGGCCGACGACATGGGCCTGGGCAAGACGATCACCCTGATCGCCCTGCACCTGCACCGCGCCTGCGGCCCCACGCTCGTCGTCTGCCCCGCCTCCCTGCTAGGCAACTGGGAACGCGAGATCACCAGGTTCGCCCCCGGCGTCCCCGTCCGCCGCTACCACGGCGCCGGCCGCACGCTCGCCGACGAGGGGTTCGTGCTGACCACGTACGCCACCATGCGCCTGGACTCCGCCCGCCTGGCCGCCCACCCCTGGGGCCTGCTCGTCGCCGACGAGGCCCAGCACGTCAAGAACCCCGCCTCCGGCACCGCCAAGGCGCTGCGCGAGATCCCCGCCGCCGTCCGCGTCGCCCTGACCGGCACCCCCGTGGAGAACAACCTGTCGGAACTGTGGGCGATCCTCGACTGGACCACCCCCGGGCTGCTCGGCCCTCTCGCCAGGTTCCGCGCCCGGTGGGCCAAACCCGTCGAAGGCGGCGACACCGGCACGGCCGAACGGCTGGCGCGGCTGGTCGGGCCGTTCCTGCTGCGCCGCAAGAAGAGCGACCCCGGCATCGCGCCCGAACTGCCGCCCAAGACCGAGACCGACCGGCCCGTCGCCCTCACCACCGAACAGGCCGGCCTGTACGAGGCCGCCGTCCGCGAGATCATGGCCCAGATCGCCGCCGCCGACGGCATGGCCAGGCGCGGCCTCATCGTCAAACTCCTCACCGGGCTCAAGCAGATCTGCAACCACCCCGCCCAGTACCTGCACGAGGCCGCCCCCCGCCTGCCCGGCCGCTCCGGCAAGCTGGAACTGCTCGACGAACTCGTCGACACCATCGTCGCCGAGGACGGCGCCGTGCTCGTCTTCACCCAGTACGTCGCCATGGCCCGCCTGCTCGACCGCCACCTCACCGCCCGCGGCGTGGCCACCCAGCTCCTGCACGGCGGCACCCCCGTCGCCCGCCGCGAGGAGATGGTCCAGCGTTTCCAGGACGGCCGCGCCCCGGTCTTCCTGCTGTCGCTCAAAGCCGCGGGCACCGGGCTCAACCTCACCCGCGCCGACCACGTCATCCACTACGACCGCTGGTGGAACCCCGCCGTCGAGGACCAGGCCACCGACCGGGCCTACCGCATCGGCCAGACCAGGCCCGTACAGGTGCACCGCCTCATCGCCGAAGGCACGATCGAGGACCGCATCGCCCAGATGCTCACCGCCAAGCGCTCGCTCGCCGACGCCGTGCTCGCCTCCGGCGAGGCCGCCTTCACCGAGCTGACCGACTCAGAACTCGCCGCCCTCGTGGAGCTCAGATGACCAACGCCCGCGGGTTCGCCGCCTTCCCCCCGCAGCGTGCCGGCGCCCGCTTCGCCACCTCCTGGTGGGGCCGCGCCTGGATCCAGGCCCTGGAGGACACCTCCCTGGACCACGGCCTGCTGCGCAAGGGCCGCGCGTACGCCAAGACCGGCCAGCTCGGCCCCATCACCGTCAGCCCCGGCCGCCTGGCCGCCGTCGCCGAGAGCGAGTACGACACCGTCGTCCGCGTCGAGCAGCTCACCGACGCCGCCTGGGAACGTTTCCTGGACCAGGTCGCCGCCAAGGCCGGGCACATCGCCGCGCTGCTCGACCGCGACATGCCGCACGACCTCGTCGAGGCCGCCGAGGACGCCGCCGTGCCGCTGCTGCCCGCCGTCGGCGACCTCGAACCCGAATGTTCCTGCCCCGACTGGGGCCACCCCTGCAAACACGCCGCCGCCCTGTGCTATCAGGCCTCCTGGCTGCTGGACGCCGACCCGTTCGTGCTGCTGCTCCTGCGCGGGCGCGGCGAGCGCGACCTGATCGAGGCGCTGCAGCGGCGCGACGTCCCCGCCGCGCCGCCGTCTTCCGTGGTGCCGCCGTCCGGGGTGCCGGCGGCGCAGGCGTACGCGGCCGGGGTGCCGCCGCTGCCCGAACCTCCGCCCTGCGACGTCGCGTTCAGCCCGCCCGCGCTGGAACCCGCCGACGGCGTGAACGTGGGAGCCCTGGCCGTCCTGGCCGCCTCCGCCGCCGGCCGCGCCCGCGAACTCCTCCTGCGCGGCCACCTGCCGGAGCTGACCGAACACCAGGACCACGTCCGCCTGGCCGCCGAACACGACCTCGCGACCGGGCCGGAGGCCGCCGTGCAGGCCTGGCGCTACGGCGGCGCCGGCGCCCTGGACGTCCTGGAGAACGCCTGGACCCCGCCCCGCCAGGTCCTGGCCAGGGCCCAGGCCCAGCTGGCGGCCGGCTGGGAGGAGGAGAGCCCGCCGCGCGTCGAGGCGTGGCGCAACCGCTGGACCCTCGGCCCGCTGCAACTGCGTTACGGCCGCGACGGCCGCTGGTACCCCTTCACCCGGCGCGACGGGGAGTGGTGGCCCGCCGGCCCGCCGGAACGCGACCCCTCCGCGCTCACCGCCTAGGACGCCACCGACACGACGTGTCCCACCGAGGCGCGGTCGCCGATCAGCTCCAGCATGCAGTCCGCCAGGTCCGCGCGGGTGGTGCTCAGGCCGCGGCGGACGGCGAGGTCCTTGGCGGTCCGGTAGCGGCCGGTAGGTCCGGCGTCGGTCAGCCGCGCGGGCCGCACGATCGTCCAGTCCGCGTCGCTTTCCCGCAGCAGGCTCTCGGCCTTGGCCAGGTCGGTGTAGGTGTGGCGGAAAAGGCGCTGGATGAGGAGCGGTTTGAGCACGTACCGGGTGAACGGGCCGTCCCCGGCGTCGGCCTCCAGCCCGCCGGCGCTGACCATCAGCAGCCGGCGCGTCCCCACCCGGCCCATGGCGGTCAGGATGGAGGTGATGCTGGCCGAGTGCACGGTGGTGGGGCCGCTCTCACGCGTGCCCATCGCGCTCAGCACGGCGTCACGCCCCTTCACGAGCGGCGCGACCGCGTCGGGGTCCATCACGTCGGCCTCCACGACGTCGAGGCGTTCGCGCAGCCCGGCGGGCAGCCGGGCGGCGTCGCGCACGACGGCGGTGACCTGGTGGGCGTGATCCGTTCCCTGGCGCAGGAGCTCCAGGCCGGTGCCGCCGCTCGCTCCGAAGACCGTGATCCTCATGGTGCTCCGCTCCCTCCAGTGGTGGTGAGTATTCACTCACCCTACTCGGCGGGGGCGCCCCACCCGCTGCCGGCACCCCCATTAGCGGGCCGGCCAGGCGTACTCGAAATGCGGCAGTTCGAAACCCTGCGGGAAGCGGGCCATCCGCTCGTCCGTGCGGCAGGCGCCGTGTCGTTCGTAGAAGGCGATGGCGCGCGTGTTCGCCCTGAGCACCTCCAGATAGATCTCCCTGCCGGGGTACTCGTCCGCCGCCCACGCCAGCCCTCGCCGCAGCAGCCGCGTCCCGATGCCCGAGCCGGTGCTCCCCGGCCGCACATGGAGGTTGTCGAGCAGGATCCGCCCGCAGGGAGCGGGAAGCAGGTAGACGAAGCCCACCAGCTCTTCATCACCGTCGTGAGCGACGAACAGGCCCGCTCCCCGCACGGGCGAACCCAGCCGTTCCTGCCACAACGCCAGCCGATCGCCGTTCACGGGTCCGTTCAGGAAGTCGCCGGGCATGATCCCGGCGAACGCCGACCGCCAGCTGTCCACATGCAGGGCGACGATGGCGGGCAGGTCATCATGGGTGCCGCTTCTCAGGCGCATGGCAGCGAGCATCCCATGCGGAATGCGCTTGTCCGCGATCGCGGCGCCGCACTACGGTGCCGGGGTGGATCTCTTCTCACGCACGTGGACGGCGTTGCGCACGGCGGTCGCCGAACTCCCGGACGAGCACTTCGCGCAACCGTCCGGCTGTGCCGGGTGGCTCGTCCGGGATCTGGCATGCCACCTGGTGATCGACGCCCAGGACGTCCTGATCACCCTGGTGACCCCCGCGGAAACGGAGCCGACCCGCGACGCGGTGACCTACTGGGACCTCGCCGACAAGCCGCCGACCGGCGACGACCCCCTCGACGCGCTGATCGTCCGGCTGGCCGCGGCGTACCAGGAGCCCTGGCTGCTCAAGTTCCACCTCGACGACGTCGGATCCGCCGCCGGCCGCGCCGCCGAACTCGCCGACCCCGGCCTGCGGGTCGCCACCAAGGACGTGGTCCTCACCGCGGGCGACTACCTGTCCGCGTACGTCATCGAGTGGACGCTGCACCACCTCGACCTGATCGCGCACCTGCCGGACGTGGCAGGACCGCCCGCCGAAGGGCTCGCCCGCTCCCGCGAGATGCTGGAGAAGATCGCCGGAGCCGCGTTCCCCGCGGCGTTCTCCGACGCGGACGCGCTGCTGGTCGGCACCGGACGGCGTGCCCCGAGCGGCGCGGAGCGGGCCCAGCTGGGCGAGCTGACCGGCAGGCTCCCGCTCGTCCTCGGGTGATCGCGGGCGCTCATGGGAGATCGGCGAACGCGGCCATGAGTTTGCCGGTGAAACGATGCATGTGGGGGTCGAGGGTGTCCCCGGGCTCGGCGAGCACCCGCTGCAGCGGCAGCCACCTGATCGCTTCGAACTCGCCCTC
Source organism: Nonomuraea insulae (assembly GCF_042656245.1). NCBI lineage: Bacteria > Bacillati > Actinomycetota > Actinomycetes > Streptosporangiales > Streptosporangiaceae > Nonomuraea > Nonomuraea insulae. The sequence continues at coordinate 58,439 of NZ_JBHSPA010000043.1, read as the reverse complement.
GTCGAAGGAGGTGATGTCGCCTGCCGCCGAGCGCAGGACGTACCAGAGCGACACGTCGGTGTGCTGTCCCTGCCCGCGCGTCCGGGTGACGGTCACGAAGAACGGGTCCTTGCCGCAGACCGCTGACGGGACGGCCTCGATGCGCAGTTCCTCGGCGCACTCGCGCACGACCGTGTCCCACGGGTCCTCCATCGGCTCGACGTGACCGCCGCTGGGCAGCCACAGCCCGGCCGTACGGTGCGCGACCAGCAGCAGCTCCCCGCGGGCCTCGTCGAACGCCACGAAGTAGCAGACCAGATGCGTCGCCGGGACATCGGGCTTGCGCGTCCGATAGAGCGGCGCCCCGCCGGCGATCCACTCCGTCGCCGTGGCGAGGTGCGCGCGCTCCAGCTCGTCCCAGGGCTCGACACGCTCCAGCAACTCGATCAGCCGAACGCCCGCGGCATCAAGGGTGAACACGGGCCCCATGATGCCAGGCGGCCCAGGTCTCACTCCACGTCTCACTCCAGGGGCAGGGGGCGGCGTGGCACGGGTGCGGTGTGGATGAGAGACGTGGTCGTGTGACCGTAGGGGGTGAACAGGTCGAGGATCGGTTCGAGCTCGTCGACCGCCCGCAGGTGCATCGTGAAGTAGAAGCAGTCGTCGCCGGTCATTCTGTAGCATTCGACGATCTGGGGAACCTCCTGGGCGATCTTGGAGATGCGCTGGAGCTCCCGGATCGCCGGGCGGATGCGAACCATCACGGTGACAGGAAAGCCCAGGGCCCGCGGGTCGACCTCGGCGCGATAGCCGGTGATCACTCCGGTCTCCTCCAGCCGCTGCACCCTGTCGGCCACCGCGGGAGCCGACAGGGCGACCCGGCGGCCCAGCTCGGCGAAGCTCACTCTGGCGTCGACCTGCAGCTCGGCGAGTATACGAAGGTCGAGGGTGTCGATTCCCTTGGGTTCGTATGTCCGCTCGGGCCTGATCCTTCGATTCGCCATTCTCCTAAATTACGGCTTCGCCGACGATGGCGTCATGCCGCTGAACGGCCCTCGCGCTGTCCTGTCCGCGGCGCCTCCATGGACCTACTTCATCGGGAGCGCCGTCTTCCTCTACCTCGGCCCGGCCTTCGCCGTGCTCCTGTTCACCAGGCTCGCCCCGCTCGGGGTCGCGGTGCTGAGGATCTGGAGCGCCGCACTCGTTCTCGCGCTCTGGCGCCGCCCCTGGCGGACCCTCGCCCGGCTCGACGCCGGCGGGCGCCGTACGATCATCGCCTGGGGCGCGGTGCTCGCGGCCATGAACATCTGCTTCTACCTGGCGATCGCCCGCATGCCCCTGGGGACCGTCGCCGCCATGCTCGTCGCCTGCGTGTTCGTCGCGCCGGTGGCCGTTCGGCAGGCCGCTCGCCGCGGGGATCGGGGTGGGATCTGCTCGTCCGTGATCCCGCTCTCCGTCGCGCTCCATCGGGAACTTCGCCCGGTGAAGAACGCGCTCCCACAGGAAGGCAAGACGACATGCGATACGTGAGACTGGGTTCGTCGGGACTGCGGGTCTCCCGGATCTGCCTGGGCATGATGACCTACGGCGATCCGGATTCCTGGGAGTGGCACCTGCGGGAGGACGCGGCCGAGCCGATCGTGCGGCGCGCGGTCGAGGCCGGTGTGACCTTCTTCGACACCGCCGACATGTACTCCGACGGCGCGAGCGAGGAGATCACCGGGCGGCTGCTCGGCAAGCTCTTCACGCGCCGCGACGACTACGTCCTCGCCACGAAGGTCTACTTCCCGACAGGGCCGGGCCCCAACGACCGAGGGCTGTCCCGCAAACACGTGACGGCCGCCATCGACGCCTCGCTGACCAGGCTGGGAACCGACTACGTCGATCTGTACCAGATCCACCGCTGGGACTACGAGACGCCGATCGAGGAGACCATGGAGGCCCTGCACGACGTGGTGCGGGCCGGCAAGGCCCGCTACATCGGGGCCTCCAGCATGTACGCCTGGCAGTTCGCCAAGGCGCAGCACGCTGCTCAGACGGCCGGCTGGACCAGGTTCGTGTCGATGCAGAACCACTACAACCTCGTGTACCGGGAGGAGGAACGGGAGATGATCCCGCTCTGCCTGGACCAGGGGGTGGGCCTCATCCCATGGAGCCCGCTGGCACGCGGGCTGCTCACCGGCAGCCGCCACCGCGACGGCCGGCCTGCGACGGTCCGATCCGGCAGCGACCAGCTGGCCGGCAGCATGTACCAGGACGCCGACTTCGACGTCGTCGACGTGGTGCGTGCGGTCGCCGGCGAACGGGGGCTGCCGCCGGCGCAGCTCGCGCTCGCGTGGCTGCTCGGAAGGCCCGGGGTGAGCGCGCCGATCGTCGGGGCGAGCAAGGTGGGTCATCTGGACGACGCGATCGCGGCGGTGGAGGTGTCCCTGAGCGAAGAGGAGACGGCCCGGCTGGAGGCCCCCTACCGGCCGCACCAGATCATCGGGCACTCATGAGAAGTCGTCCAGGTCTTCTGGCCGAAGATCGCGACCGGGCCGCGGGATCACCACACGTCGACGTCCACGCCGATCGCGATGGTCCGCAGGGCGCTGAGCGCGACCCAGACGCGGTCGTTGCTGCCCAGCCCGTAATTACCGGATTCCTCCGTCCCGGGTAGCAGGTCGAGCACGGCGCTCACGTGGCCGCAGTCCGCCGCGTTCCTGGCCACGTGCGCGGACTCGCGCCGCTTCGCCGCCCTGGGCAGTTTCGCGAGCCCGGCGTGCTGGGCGGCGAGATCGGCCACCTGGCCGGCGGTCGGGCCGGTGGGCCTGCCCTCGGCCGCGATCCGTTCGGCGACCGGCAGGTCGCGCCGCACCGAGGCCCAGTTGACCTCGCCCCACAGCCGGAGCAGATCCGGCTGCCCGTAGACGGTGAGCGCACGGGCCGCCGCCCAGTCGTCGAACCAGCGCACGCCGAACGCGTGCGGCTTGTCCGGGTCGTTCGGCACGCTGCGCTCCCCGATCAGCTCGCGCACCAGCTCGGTCTCCCCTCTTCTGAGCAGGCACACCAGCCAGGGCACGCCGTGGTGCCGGTCCCTCGGCGTGCCCACGCCCTCGTCCAGCACGACGCGGGCCTCCTGATCCCGGCCGCACTCGGTCAGCGCCCAGACCAGCGGCAGGCGGACCTCCCAGTTCGAACGGTCGGCGTCGGCGGCCTCACGCGCGCGGGCGAACCACCGCTCGGAGCGTTCACGATGCCCCAAGACCGCGCAGGCGCCGGCGATCGCCGCCATGTCCGCCCCCATATCCCCCAGATCGTCACTGGTGTGGCCGAAGACAGCGGCGGCTTCGGCCTCGAAACCGGCCGCGCCGAGCACGAGCGCGACCCGCGCGAGGTGCCCGGGACGCCGGCGGTGTTCCGGCATCGCGAGGGCCAGCTCACGGGCGTGCGCGGCATCGCCTCGCCGGGCGCGGATCATCGCGAGCTGCTGCAGCGTGTCGACGATCCACTCGCCGTAGACGACCCGGCCCGGAGCGGACAGCTCGGCGAGCGTCCCCCGGACCACCGTGATCAGATCGGCGACGGTGGCGGTGTCGGGGGGCGGCCACGTCCCCGTCGCCTCCGCCGTGCTGCCGCGTCCCCGGAACGGGGCCAGCAGCCGCTCGGTCTCCGGTGAGGCCGCCCCCAGGCCCGCGTGGGCGGGGCTGGGGAAGACACTCCGCTCTCCCCAGCGGAACGGCCAGGCGAAGCGGCGGGCGACGGACCAGCAGAGCCGGCCGTCGAGATCGTCGTCCCGGCCGGGCGGCGCGATGACCGTGCCGTCCTCGAACGCCACCGCCCAGGTGTCCTCGTCCAGCGCGAACGTCGGGCCGGCCCGGAGCTGGTCGCCGAGGTCACGGCCGGCGAACGAGAGCGGGCGAGGGGCGGGCGGGACGTGGTGGAAGGGATGGTCGGCCACGATCTCGCCGGTCTCGGGGCGCAGGAAGCGCACCGTGTGCGAGCCGATCGCGATCAGCACGTCGCCGGCGGGCCATTCCAGGCCGAACCCGTGATCCCACTGGCCGATGGTGCGCCGGACGCCGTCCAGGACGCGCAGCCGTTCGGGGCGCTCACCGAGCGACCAGATCTCGATCCGCCCTTCGGCGGTGACGCAGGCGGCCCGCTCGCCGTCCGGTGACCAGGCCCACGACCGGGCGTCACAGCCGCGCGGGTTGGAGGTGCCCGCCTGAACGTCCAGGTCGTACTGGTGCCGGCCGGTCGTCGCGTCGATGATCCCGACGGTTCCGCCCGCCGGGTTCAGCACCGCCAGCCGGCCGCCCGGCCCCCAGCACAGGACGTCGGCACCCGGACAGCCCGCAAGCTCCGCCGTCGGCTCACTCGTCAGCGCGTCGGCGATGATGAGGTGTCCGCCGCGCTGGAAGGCCAGGAGCCGTTCGTCCGGGCTCCATTCGGGCGGAGCCGCTTCCCGGTCCTCTTCCAGGCTCACCATCCAGGAAATCCGCTGGTTCTCCACGTCGAGCGAGAGCGCCGCGTACTCGTTCGACGCCTCCCCGTAGACGCGGGAGCCGTCGCGCGACCAGAACGCCCGATCGAGGATGAACCCGGGCTCGTCCGAGTCCATGGTCTCCTGGTGCGGTCCGCTGAACTCGATCGGCTCCGTTCCCTCCGGGAGCGCGTCCGGAGGTCCGGAGACCGAGCCCTCGTGCATCGCCACGATCACGTTGCGCAGGACGTCCGACTCGCCACCGTAGACGAACGCGCGCCTGCCCTCGGGGGCGAAGGCCATGCCCAACGGCCTGCCGGAGGCGAGGAAGAACGCGTCGGCGACCGGCTCGCGGGCAGTGCCGAACGGGTCCCACACCCCGGTCGCGTTGGTGTTGTACTCCAGCGCGATCCGCGTGCCATCCGCCGACCACTGCAGGCTGCGCGCATGGTCCGGGAAGCCGATGCCCCCCATGATGCCGTCGATCGCGTGGACACAGCGGCCGGTGGCGACTTCGAAGACCTGCAGGACACCGCCCCGGTCGTAGTCGTCGCCGGTCCCGCTTCCGACCGCGAGGTGGCGGCCGTCCGGGCTGAGCGCGTGCCCGTTCAACTCGCCGTGGTGCACGTCGAAATGGCGCAGCAGCGCGCCCGCCTCGCGCAACCGGGCGGTGGCGAGGCGATGCGCGCCGGTGACCCCGTGAGCACGCTCCAGAGCCCGCAGGGCGTCCCGCAGTGGCACGGTGTCGCGCTCCGGGCAGAGCGCGGACCAGTCGGCGTTCTTCAGAGCGTCGAAGGCCTCATCAGGTCCCATCCGCTCATCCGGGACCCCGGTGAACGGCGGGGACGGCGGCGCGGTGCCGGGCTCCCGGCCGTCGAGCACGGCCACCAGCGCGTCCTCATCGTGGATCGGAACACCGCGCACCGCCGCTGGACCCGCCTTGGCCCCCGACTTCGCTCCGGCGAAGACCAGGTCCGTCTTCGCCGAAACCGACGCGGTCACCTTCGCGCCCAACGCCTCCAGGGCGCGCTTGGCCTCATCCTTCGAAAGCCGGCTGAACCGCCCAGCCAGCACGACCGTCCTGCCACTGATGATCATGCCAAGCGACCGTAGCGGAGATGACCGACACTTCACCCCTTGTTCGGCGATCACTGGCGAAGAGCCGCTTGAAGCTATTGTCACCATGATCGTCGTGCAGGATCGGCGTACGACAAGAAGTGCATGCCGCTTCCTGGCGATGATCAGCTGCGGGCGGAAAGGGAGTTGTCATGGGAAATGTGCTGGTGACCGGGGCTACCGGAGGGATCGGGACGGCGCTGGTCGCCGCGCTCATAGAGGCCGGGCATCGGGTGACTGCCGTGGGACGCGACGTCGGGCGGCTGGACGTGCGGGGGGTCGAGGCGGATCTGGCCGAACCAGGGACGCTGGCCGCCGCCGTGGGAGCGCTGGAGGATGCAGGCGACCTTGAGGATTTACAGGCGCTGGTGTATTGCGCGGGCATCTCGCCCATCGAAGCCGTCGCCGACGCCGGCCCCGAGACATGGCGGCGCACGATGGCGGTGAACGTGGCCTCCGCCGCCGAGCTGGTACGGCTGACGCTGCCCGCCTTGCGGCGCTCCAGGGGCCATGTGATTTTCGTCAACGCCTCGCCAGGAATGACCGGTGTCCCCCGCTGGTCGGCGTTCGTCGCCAGCAAAGCGGCGCTGCGGGAGCTGGCCGATTCACTGCGCGAGGAGGAGGCGGCCCATGGGATACGCGTCACCACGGTCTATCCCGCGGCGACGGCGACCGACCTGCTGGCAGAGGTCAGGACCACCTTCGGCCGCCCGTACGATCCGGAGTCGTGCATCCAGCCGCGGACGCTGGCAGCGATGATCGTCTGGGCGCTGAGCGCACCAGCCGACGCTTACGCCTGCGAGCTGTCCGTCCTGCCATCGCCGCGCTGAGCCCTGGCCCGGAAGCAGGCCGCTGCCTCCGCACGAAGTCTGCGCCGACCAACCGGCCCCTCCCGCGCATCAGCCTGGACACCGATCCGAGCAGTGCCCGGGCCTGCGGCTGGCGGGAAATCGTCACCGACAGCTACACGGAGCACGGCGACGGCGTGATCCAGGCCGGCCTGCAAGCACCAAGCTGGGTCCAGATGATCCAACTCGACGGGCTTCCAGGAGCGCTTCGGGTAGGTCCACGACGGGGATGCGGGCGTCCACGGCGGCGTGCAGCTGGTCACGCTCTCGGGTTCGTCGAGTTCGTCCAGCCCGGCCACCCACCGTGCGGTGTCGACGCCGAGCTCGGCGGACAGGCTCAGGTCTCGGCAGATCTTCGTGCGGGCCTTCTCCCACGCCTCGCCGGACGTTTCCTGCCCGGGGGCCGGGCGGAGGTGCCAGGCCGGGCATCGGACGGGTCCATCTACTCGCCTGACCAGCGGCCGGTGAAGAGCTCCTCGCCCGGCGGCGAACCGGGCAACGGGCTATGTCCCGGCCGCAACCCGTCGAGCGCTATCGCGATCAGCCGCCGGCGAGCCTCGGCAGCGGCGGGCAGCAGATCGCCCCTGCCCTGCTTGCGAAGCTGATCGACCACCGGGGAGCGGCCGAACTGCTCGATGAGCAGCGAGATGTCGACCGCGGCCACGTCCCTGCGGAGTACGTCGGCCTGGTGCGCTCGCCGTACCAGCTCGTCGAGCAGTTCGTCGCCGCGGCGGGCTTTGGCGCTCATCTCCTGGGTCACCTCGATGGTGCCGGCGACGGGCCCCAGCGAGCCCTGCCCAAACGCGACGCAGCCGTTGATGAAAGCCGCCAGTCCTGCCCACGGGTCGGGATCGGCCAGGCCCTGCTCGGCCGCTTCGTTCCAGTGTTCGAGGGAGAGCAGGCTGAGCCGCTGGAACAGCTCTTCCTTGGTCTTGTAACGGCGGTAGAGGCTGCCGATGCCGACGCCTGCCCGGGTCGCGATGGCGGCGACGGACGCGTGCGCGCCATCTTCGGCGAGCACGTCGCGGGCGGCCTGGAGCAACGTGCGGTCGTTGCGTTCTGCGATGTCTTTGCGTGTGGTCATCGCCACACACCCTACCAGTTGCGGAGCGATTCGCTCCGGCATAGTCTCAAGGCGGAGCGAATCGCTCCGCGAATTGAGGAGATGCGACATGAGCCCCGATATCGAGGCGATCGAGCAGGTCGTCCGCGACGCCGAAGATCTGCAGAGCGACGTGGCCGGTTTCACCGGGCTGCTGACCGAGGAGGTGGCCCTGGTCAATTTCACCGGGATCCGGCTGCGCGGCCGCGACAAGGTCAGGGAGGTCATGGCCAAGGCGCTGCGGACCCCGCTGAAGGACGTGCTGACCAAGAACGAGCTGCTCGACGTCACGTTCCTGCGACCGGACGTGGCGCTGGCCAGCCTGATCAAGCACATCAACGACGGCCGCACGGGAGCGCTGACATTCGTGCTGGTCAAAGACGACGGCACCTGGCGGATCGCGCTGGCCCAGACCACCCCGGTGGTGACGTCATGAGCGCGGCCCTGGTCATCGGCGCCACCGCGCGTCAGCTGTTGAGCCGCGGCTGACAGGTCCGCGCCCTGGCCTACGCGCCGGAAACCCTCAAGGCTGAGGTACGGCAGGGGCACGCACGTCGCTGATGTCGCACTGGACGCCGAGGTCGGGCACTGCTGCCTGACCCGGCGACCGATCTGCGGGAGGGCCCAGATCGCACCACGCGAGCCCCCTCCCCAGCAGGAGACCGGTCTCCGCCCCGGAGCGTGCGCATGCCTCTGCAGGGTGGGGCCGTGAGGGCCGTGGCCCGGAAGGAGAGCGGCCATCACGAACGCGTCGGAAGCTGGGCCTTGCGGAGTAGCGGCCCCAGCACTACCACCGGATGGTGCTCGGGGGTTCGGCGGCGTGACAGGGCGAGCCGACGTCGCCGCAGGTCGATCTCAATGATGATCACGGTGACCTCGTCGCCGATCTGAACCACGTCGCCCGATGCCTCAACAGTCGTGGTGGCGAGTTCACTGAGGTGGACCAGGCCTTCGATGCCCTCTGCCACGCGGACGAAGACGCCGAAGGGCACCACTTTGGTGACCGAGCCGTGCAATATCTGCCCGACGTGAGCGCGGCGCGCGAACTGCTCGAACGGGTCGGGCTGGGTGGCGCGCAGCGACAGGCGGGCCTCGCCGTTGCAGGTGTCGAAGACGAGGAATTCGCAGGTGATGCGCTCGCCCACGGAGACGACCTCGCAGGGGTCATCGAACCTGCGCCTGGACAGCTCGGGCATGCTGATGAAGCCGACACCGGGAAAGACGGGATGGTCGGGTCCGTCGTCCAGATCAACGAAGACGCCGAAGCTTTTGATGGCCGCCACCGCACCGGACGGCCGCTGCCCCGGACGCAGTGCCTGCAGGAAGGCCCATAGCTGCGGATTCTGCGTCGCAGACCGTGAGAGCCGAACCTGTTTCGATCGGAAATCCACGGCGACCACCTCGGCACAGACTCGACCGCCGACTTCAAGGCTGTCGGCACTCGAGCCCCAAGACATATCGAGCGGGCCGATAACGCCGACCGGATCGCCGGTGAAAGCGTCGAGAAGCACAGTCGTTCCCGATCGCGTGGCCTCCGTGACGGTCCCGGCGAGGACGTCGCCGACGTTCACCGTCCCCAGGAACGCGGCCAGGGACTGTTCGTCTTCCGCTGCCCCCATGGCTCCAAGGCTCCCACGAATGCGAGTGTCGCGGGGATGTGCCGACAAGCTCAAATCGTCAACCCAGGGTTGACGGCGAGGTAGCGTCAACCTATGGTTGACGCATGGAGAAGACCGTACGTCTCGACGACCTCATCACCGCGATCAAGAGCCGCCACCCCGACGGTGACCCCCTCGGCCAGTTGTCCGACGCCGTCACCCTCGGCGAGCACATCGGCGAGGTGGCCGACCACCTCATCGGCCACTTCGTCGACCAGGCCAGACGCTCCGGCGCCTCCTGGACCGACATCGGCCACAGCATGGGCGTCAGCAAGCAGGCCGCGCAGAAGCGGTTCGTGCCCAAGGAAGGCGGCGGCTCCCTGGTCGCCGACATCCGCACCTACTCCCGTTTCACCGCCAAGGCGCGCATCGCGGTGGTCAGGGCGCAGGAGGAGGCGCGCGCGGCCGGGCACGACCACATCGAGGTCGGCCACATGGTGCTGGGCCTGCTGCACCAGCCCGAGGCGCTGGCCGCCACGACCATGGTGACGCTCGGCGCCTCGCTCGAAGCCGTCAGGGAGGCCGTCCTGGCCGAACTCGGTCCCGGCAGTGAGCAGGCCCCGCAGGTCATGCCGTTCGGGGCGCAGAGCAAGAAGGCTCTGGACCTGGCCACGCGCGAGGGGCTGCGCCTGGGGCACGACTTCGTGGGCACCGAGCACCTCCTGCTCGGCATCCTGTCGCTGGACGACGCGCCGGTGGTGCGGATGCTGGCGGGGTTCGGGGTGGTCAAGGAGCCCGCCGAGCAGGAGATCAGGACCGCGGTGGAGGAACTCCTGCGCGAGCGGGAGACCGGCGGCTGAGCGGAGACGCTCAGCCCCGGCAGCTCAAGTCAACACGGATTTACATATCGCGGCGGTGGCGGCTATCCTGCGGTGAGATCGAGAGGACACCAGCCATGCCAGCGACGACATCGGCCGCGCCGCGCCGCCGGGACGCGGCCAAGACCCGCCGGCACCTGCTCGACGCGGCCCTGCGGCGCTTCGCGCACGACGGCTACGCCGTGACCACCGTGCGCGAGATCGCCGACGACGCCGGCGTCAACGTGGCCCTCATCAACCGCTACTTCCAGTCCAAGGAAGGCCTGTTCGAGGCGTGCCTGGAGGAGGCCGCCGACGAGCTGAGCCGCGCCGCCGGCACGGTGTCGGGCCCCAGTCGGATCCCCGACGCCATCAGGCACGTCATCAGCGCCATCTCCGAAGGGCGCCCCAACGACGTCCTGTTGCTCCTGCTGCGCTCCTCCGGCGACGAGCGCACCGAACGGATGCGGGTCGGGCTGCTGCGCACCTACGGGGAAAACCTGGCCGCCTCCTCCGGAGACCCCGGGGACGACCGGCTGCTGGTGCGCGCCCAGCTCGTCCTGGCCCTGACCATCGGCATCGCGACCCTGCGCTCCGCAACGGCGCTGGACCCTCTCGCCTCCGCCACCGAGCAGGAACTCGCCGGCCCCCTGCGCGAGGTCGTCGACACCCTGCTGCCCAACCGTCACGTCACTGAGGAGAATCTTGACCACTGAGTCCGCCGCGACGCTCCAGACCACCCGAGGCTGCCCGTTCGCGCCGCCCGAGCAACACCTGCGGCTCCTGCGCGAGCAGCCGGTCGCCAAGGTCACACTGCCGGCGGGCGGCGACGCCTGGGTGGCCGCCCGCTACGAGGACATCCGCACGATCCTGACCGACCCGCGCTTCACCGCCGACCGGGGCCACCCCAACGCGCCGCGGCTGACCGAGGACGCGATGGACCCCGCCTCCTCGCCGCTGCCCAAACTGATGCTGAACATGGATCCGCCCGAGCACGGCCCGGCCCGCCGCGCGGTGATCAGCGAGTTCACCGTCCGGCGCATGGCGGCGCTGCGGCCCCGCATCCAGCAGATCGTGGACGAGCACCTCGACGCCATGATCGACGGGCCACGCCCGGCCGACCTGGTACGCGACCTGGCCCTGCCGGTGCCCTCCCTGGTGATCTGCGAGATGCTCGGTGTCCCGTACGCCGACCACGACTTCTTCCAGGTCCACTCCGCACAGCTCCTCAACCGCGCCGCCACCGAGCAGGAGCGGCAGCACGCCGTCATGGAGCTGGCCATCTACCTGGACAAGCTGATCACCGCCAAGGAGCAGGAGCACGCCGACGACCTGCTCGGCCGCCAGATCGCCAAGCAGCGCGAGAACGGCGAGGTCGACCATCCCGCGCTGATCGGACTGGCGTTCCTGCTGCTGATCGCCGGCCACGAGACCACCGCGAACATGATCTCGCTCGGCACGTACCTGCTGCTGCAGGAGCCCGAGGCGCTGGAGGCGCTGCGGGCCGACCCGGACAAGACGGTCAACGCGGTCGAGGAGCTGCTGCGTTACTTCACCATCGCCGAGTTCGCCATGGCCCGGGTGGCGCTGGAGGACGTGGAGCTCGGCGGCACGGTGATCCCCGCGGGTTCCGGCGTGCTCATGCTGGCCAACACCGGCAACCGCGACCCGGAGGTGTTCGAGGACGCCGAGCGGTTCGACATCGACCGCGGCGCCCGCAACCACCTCACCTTCGGCTACGGCGCCCACCAGTGCCTTGGCCAGAACCTCGCCAGGATGGAGCTGGAGATCGTCTTCGGCACCCTGTTCCGGCGTCTGCCCGAGCTGCGGCTGGCCGTCCCCGCGGACCAGCTCAGCTTCAAGGACCAGGCCGCCGTGTACGGGATGCACGAGCTCCCCGTCACCTGGTGATCAGGGCAGGTTGAGCTGCCAGGAGACGCCGAACCGGTCGTTGACCCAGCCGAACCTGGTGCTGAACCCGTAGTCGTCCAGCGGCATCAGCGCCTGCCTGCCCTCGCCCAGCGCGGCATACAGGCGCTCGAGCTCCTCCTCGTTGTCGCAGTCGACGAACAGCGACATCGACGGCGTGAAGGTGAAGGCGTGCACGGGCGGGCTGTCGATGCACCTGTACTCCTGGCCCGCCAGCGTGAACGTGGCGTGTTTGACGCTGCCCTCGGCCCCGGGTTCTCCGGGGCCGAAGTGCTCGACGGCGACCACTTTGGCGTCGGCGAACAACGACACGTAGAAGTTCATCGCCTCCTCGGCTTCGCCGTTCTGGAACATCAGGAACGTGGTGATCTTCATGCGGGAGTCTCCTCCTCGGGAGCGTAGAAAGCGGTGGTCGCGGCGACGGCGGCGGCGACCTCATCGGGCCGGCCGCCCGCGGACTCGTGGGCCCGGCCCCACGCCTGGCTGCTGGCGATGATGGAGGCGCGCCCCTCCGCGGTCAGGTGGAAGGTGGCCTCCTCGACCTTCTCGCCGCCCGCCAGGTGCAGGCCCAGGCCCAGCAGGGTCAGGTCCCAGCCCACGCCGACCGCGCCGGGGCCGAACTGTCCCCACATCTCCGGCGGCACCTCGGCCGTGTGGGTCAGCTCGAACAGGGTGCCGTCGTCCTTGGCGGACAGGCGTACCTCGACCTCGGAGAAGCCGGGGTCAGGGCCGAACAGCCAGGTGACCTTCAGCAGGCTGGGCGGCTCGCAGCGCAGGATCTCACCGCCGGCGTTGCCTTCGAGCTGGTAGGTGCCGCCGAGACGGAGGTCGCCTGAGACGGGCAGGAACCAGCGGGTGAGCCGGTCGGGGTCGGTGCACGCCTGCCAGACGTCCTCCGGGTCGGCGTCGTAGTGTCGCCGCAGCACGACGGTCTTGCGCGTGCCGTCGAGCAGTTCGCGGTGGGCCTGCTGGATATCGTCGATGAATGTCATCAGGGGTCCTCTTTCTCACCTTTCGTACGGCGTTCTCGTTTGCCACGGGCCAGTTCCGTCGCCAGGGCGTCCAGGCGCTGGTTCCAGAACCCGCGAAAGCGTTCCAGCCAGAGATCGACCTCCTGCAGCGGCCCGGGCTCGACGGCGTACAGCCGCCGGGTGCCCTCGGCCCGCACGGTGGCGAACCCGTTGTCGCGCAGCACCCGCAGGTGTTGTGAGACGGCCGGCTGGGAGATCCCGAACTCCTGCTGGATGACCGCGGTGACCTCGCCGGAGCTCTGCTCGCCGGTGGCCAGCAGCTCCAGGATCCGGCGCCGGACGGGATCGCCGAGGACGTCGAATGCGTGCACCACCCGAGTATTTCGGGTTTCGCTTATATAAGTCAAGCCTGAAGTAGTCGGTCAGTCGTCCAGGCCGCGGGCGCTCAGCGCCTCCCCCAGGGCGTCGGCATGCCGCAGCGAGCTGACCACCAGCGGCACGGCGAAGGCCCGCAGGCTACGCTCCACGCCCCTGGCCCGCTGCGCCTCGCGCACCCGCTGGGCCAGCGAGGCGATCACCGGCACGCTGCGCACGGTCAGCGACAACAACAACGACAGCCGGAACGGGTCCAGCCCCACGAACCGGGCCGGCGACAGGCAGCGCTCCAGCGTCGCCATCATCGCCGAGGTGCGGGTGGTGACCGTCACCAGCCCGGCCAGCGCCACGGCCAGCACCACCCGCAGCGTCGAGGTCAGCGCCCCCTCCAGGTCGACGACCAGCCACTGCATCCCGAACAACGCCACCGCGAACCAGCGCACCGGCCTGACCTGCGCCCACGCCGCCGCCACACCCACCCGCGACAACGCGTACAGTCCCGCGACCACGACCGCCCCACCGGCCAGGACCAGCGGCGAGCCCACCAGCACCAGCCCCGTGCACACCAGGGCGAGCCCGGCCAGCTTGACCCCGGCGGGCAGCCGGTGCAGCGGCGAGGAGCCGGGGGCGTAGGCGCCGGTCAGGCCGTTCACGCCATCAGCTTCCTGTAGTGGCCGATGGCGTCGTCCGGCGGGCCGTCGGCCACGACGCGGCCCTGGTCGAGCACCAGCACCCGGTCGAAGCCGGCCAGCAGCGGCAGGTCGTGGGTGACCGCCAGCACCTGCTGCGGCATCTCGCGCAGCAGGTCGGCGACCTGGCGGGAGTGGCGCAGGTCCAGCAGCGTCGTCGGCTCGTCCATGATGAGGATGTCCGGCTCCAGCACCATCACCGAGCACAGCGCCAGGAGTTGCTTCTGGCCGCCCGACAGGTGGTGGGCGGGGTGGTCGGCGTGGCCGGCCAGGCCGTACCTGTCCAGGACCTCGTGCACCCGCCGGTCCACCTCCCCCCGCGTCAGGCCCTTGCGGCGCAGCGAGAAGGCCACGTCCTCGGCCACCGTGGGCATCACGATCTGCGCGTCCGGATCGGTGAACAGGAACCCCACCCCGCGCCTGATCTTGGCGGCGTGGCGGCGGGTGTCCAGGCCGAGCACGGTGACGGTGCCGGAGGTCGGCAGGGCCAGGCCGTTGATCAGGCGGGCCAGCGTGCTCTTGCCCGAACCGTTGGCCCCGACCACGCCCACGCGCTGCTCGGACAGGGAGGCGGTGATGCCGCACAACACGTCCCTGGAGCCCAGCCGTACGTGCACGTCGGCGAACTCGATCATTACCCGACCACCTCGAACAGGGCGGCCACGCCCAGCCCGCCGCCCACCGCGGCCGCCGCCAGGCCCAGCGTCCCCGGCGGCGCCGCCTGGCGTACCAGCCTGCTGAACAGCCTCGTCACCACCACCGCCCCCGTCGCCCCCCACGGATGCCCCAGCGCCAGCGCCCCGCCGTCCGGGCACACCCGCTCCGCGTCGGCGCCCAGCGGATCCAGCCCGAGCGCGTCGGTGACGGCCAGCACCTGCGCCGCGAACGCCTCCACGATCTCCACCGCCGCGACCCGCTCCACATCCACCCCCGTACGCGCCAGCACCCGCCGTACCGCGGGCACCGGCCCCCAGCCGGGCAGCTCGGGATCGCACCCGACGACGGACCCGGCCACCAGCCGCATCCCCGGCAGGCCCGCACGCAGCCGCTCGGGTACGAGGGCCACGGCCGCGGCGCCGTCACTGACCGGCGAGGAATTTCCGGCCGTCACTGTACCGTCCGCCACGAACGCGGCAGGCAGCCGGGCCAGCGACGCCGCCCGCAGCGGGCGCGGCCGCTGGTCGTCGGACCGCCCGCCGACCGGCACGATCTCCCCGGCGAACCGCCCCGCCTCCCGGGCCGCCAGGGCGCGGGCGTGGCTGCGGCAGGCGTAGGCGTCCTGCCGGTCCCGGCCGATCCCGCGGGCCGCCGCCAGCGCCTCCGCCGCCGGGCCCATGTCCGGGTCGGGGTGACCGTGGGGGGTGAAGGGCGCCCGCTCGTACGCCTTCGCGGCGCCCCGCGACGTCCGCAGCGGCGCGGTCGAGGCGCTCTCCGCCCCTCCGGCGATCACCAGGTCCGCCTCGCCCGCGCGGACGGCCTGCCCGGCCACCAGAATCGCGGCCAGCCCGCTGCCGCACTGCCGATCCACCGTCAGCCCCGGCACCTCGTGCCCCAGCCCCGCGGCCAGCGCCGACACCCTGGCCACGTTGCCGCCTGGCCCCATGCAGTTGCCCAGCACCACGTCATCGACCCGCCGCCCCGCCATGTCCGCCGCGACGGCCGCGATGACGGGCGCTGCCAGCCGATCGACGCTCACCTCTTTGTAGGCGTGCCCGGCGGTGCCGATGGGGGTGCGCCTGGCCGCGACGATCACGGGCGTGAAGGCGCCTGTGTCGCGCATGTCAGGCCAGCCGCCGGAGGCCGGGATCGCCGGCACTCAGCAGGGCCGCCACCAGGGCGCGCGCCGGTTTGCCCGTCTGGTTGCGCGGCATCTCCCGCACCACGTACCAGCGGCGGGGACGCTGCGCCGCATCCAGCCGGGTCCTGGCCATCGCCTCCAGCAGCGCGCGCCGCGGCGGCGGGGAGCCGTGATCGGCCTCGACGATCGCCGTCACCACGGCGCCCAGGGACGGATGCGGCGATCCGATCACCACGACGTCGCCCACACCGGGCACCTTCCTGAGCACCTCCTCGACGTCCTCGGGCACGACGGTGGCGCCGCCGGTCTGGATCGCGCCGTCACCGCGCCCGCGCAACCGCAGCACCTCTCCTTCCCGGTACGGCTCCGCGACGTCGCCCACGCTCACCCAGCCATCGCCGTCGCGCCGCAACGGCCCGGCCACCTCACCCAGGTAACCCTCCGACACCCACGGCGAGCGCGCCCACACCTCACCGAGCATCCCCCCGGCCTCGGCGCGGACCTCGATCTCCACCCCGGGAAAGGGCCGCAGCCCGCCTCCGTCCACGTCCACCGCCACGAACGACAACTCGGTCGCGCCGTAGTACGCCACGACGCGCACCCCGGCCCCGTCCGCCGCCGCCCGCGCGTCCTGGTCGAGCGCCGCGCCGCCGACCACCGCCGTACGCAGCGACCCCGGGCTCTTCAGCACGTCAGGCAGCCTGTGCGGCACCACGTGCACGACGCTCGCCCGCTCCAGGTGAGCGGCCAGCGACCCGCCGGGCCACCGGCCGGGGAGCACGGCCGTCGCACCGGTCGCCAGGGTGTGCAGGGCGGCGAAGGCGTACAGGGAGGAGACCAGCGGACCGGGCACCAGCACCACATCGTCAGGACCGATGCCGGTCAGGTCGTTGAGGTGCTTGTACGACTCCGTCCAGGACGCGCGGCCGCGCACGATCGCACGGGGCCGGCCGGTGCTGCCGGAGCTGAAACACGCCCACGCGAGATCCTCCGGCCGGGCCTCCCGCGAAACGGGCGGACCCGCGACATACGGCAGAGGCGCGTCGATCCTGGCCACGCCGGCGCCGGCGACCTGGGCCCACCGCTCCTCGTCCCAGGCGTGCTCGCCCACCAGCGGGGTGGCCCCCGCCAGGTCGGCCGCCAGCACGGCGGTGAGCAGCTCGACCGGGTCGGCCACCCCGATCGCGAGCACCGCGCCGGGCCCGACGCCCAGGCGCAGCAGGTGCCGGGCGGCACCGTGGATCTTCTCGGCGAACTCCGCGTAGGTGAGTTCGGCCTCGGGGCCGCACACTGCGAGCCGGGAAGGGCGCTCGGCGGCGTGCGACATGACGTAGTGCGCGACGGGCATCGAGGGGTCAACGCCCCCCGCCGGTACGCAGCCGTTCCTGGTGCACGGTGGGCACCGCGTCCGGGTAGGCCCGCTGTGTGCCTCTGGCCACGATGGAGGCCAGCACCGCCTTGATCAGGTCACCGGGCAGGAAGGCCGCGGCGAGCAGGGCCGTCGCGCCGATCGGCGCTCCGGTGACCAGAGCCTGCACGGGGATGCCGAACAGGTAGACCACGACGACGCCGCCCGCCAGGCAGGCCACGATCAGCCGTACGATGCCCGGGTCGCGTCCCGCCCGCTCGACGAGCCAGCCGGTCACGGCCGCGCCGGGCAGCCAGCCGATCAGGAACCCGGCCGACGGCCCGGTGAACACGCCGAGCCCGCCCCGCCCGCCCGCCAGCAGCGGCAGACCGGCCGCCACCAGGACGAGCAGCACCGCGACGGCCAGCGCGGCCCGCCACGTGCCGAGGATGGCCCCCGCCAGCATGACGCCCAGCGTCTGCAGGGTGATCGGGACCAGGTTGCCGAAGACGTTCAGCGAACCGGGCAGGCCGAGCACCGCGATCAGCGCCGCGAACACGGCCACTCTCGCCAGGTCGCCCGTCGGGAACCCGCGCTGCTTCCCCACATTCTCCATGGGTTCGATCCCACACCACAACGGTCACGCCCGGCATGGAGGGATCCCACAACATTCGGACCTATCATCTGCGACCGATCGATACCCCTTCTACAAAGCGTCGCTTCCGCAGTGAGCTGCCCGGAACGCCTTGGTGATCCGCTCCTGCCAGGATGCGAGCTCCTTGGCGGGCACGGCATGGTTCGGCAGGGTGAGCGAGATCTGCCGGGACACGCCCGAGATCTTCGGCGAGAGGGTGACGTGGAGGCGGTCGGGTGTGAGCGTCGTGCGGTCGGGATAGTGGAGGCGTACGCGGTAGTCGGCCACCGTGCCCTCTCCGTCGAGGCAGGTGCGTGCGCCGTTCTCGACGCGTTTCATCAGGCCCTGGTTGATCTGCCTGCCCCGCATGGGGACCAGGTTGTAACGCAGGCTGACGCCGTGGAAGGAGGCGGCGATGAGATGGCCGCCCTGCCAGTCGCCGCTCCCGCCCCAGTCGCCGACCGTGCCCTCGCACTCGCCGCGCGGGGCGTCCTTGTCGATGAGGGTCCTGGCCAGGGCGTCGATGGGGCGGCCGAGGTCGTCGGTGGTGAAGGTGTGCTGCTGGGCGTGGTAGGTGTGCTCCGGTTTGATGTGGCGGTCGCAGGGGGCGGTGTCGGGTGCGTACGCGGGCGCGGCGGCTCCGGCGGTGAGCAGGAGGGCGGCCGCGCCGGCGCGCCGCAGGGCGGTCACGGGCATGGGGTGTCCTTTCGCGAGGGAAAGGAGGGGTTGCCGGTCAGGCGTCATCCGGCCGATAGGGGGAAATCGCCCTATCGGCCGCCTCGTCGGCTTTGTTGCGAAATTCGTGCCCGTGACGTGAATCACATAACGTTGCTATATGGTTACTTTTAGTGGTTCTCGCAGGTAGGTGCGTGCTCAGGCCGCCAGGCGCAGGGCGCGAGCCACGTCGCCGGTGGCCGCGGAGGTCTCGGTGGGGGTGTAGCCGTCGCGCAGGGAGGCGTCGAGGTCCTTCAGGCCGTTGCCGCTCAGCGTGATCACAATGCGCAGACCGGGCTCCAGCTCGCCCCTGGCGTGCCGGTCCAACAGCCCGGCCACCCCGGCGGCCGAGGCGGGCTCGGCGAAGACACCGTCGCGGCGGGCCAGCATCCGGTACGCGGCGAAGATCTGCTCATCGGTCACCGCGGCGATCAGCCCGCCGGACTCGTCCCTGGCGGAGATGGCCCCCTCCCAGGTGGCGGGGTGGCCGATGTTGATGGCGCTGGCCGCCGTACGGGGATCGGCCACGGGCTTCCCGTGTACGAGCGGAGCCGCGCCCGCCGCCTGGAACCCCCACAGGCGCGGCAGCCCTCCGGACAGGTCCGCCTCGCGGTAGTTGCGGTAGCCGCCCCAGGTGGCGGTGATGTTCCCGCCGTTGCCGACCGGCAGGCAGTGCAGGTCGGGAGCCTGGCCGAGGGCGTCCACGATCTCATAGGCGACGGTACGCTGCCCGGCCAGGCGCAGCTCGTTGCCCACCGAGTTGACCAGGGCGATCGGGTGGTGGGCGGCCAATTCGCGGGCCACGCGCAGGCAGTCGTCGAAGGTGCCGTCGATCTCGACGATCTCGGCGCCGTACCGTACGGCCTGGCTCAGCTTGCCCAGCGCGACGCGGCCCTTGGGCACCAGCACGGCGGCCGTCACCCCGGCGCGGGCGGCGTAGGCGGCGGCCGAGGCGCTGGTGTTGCCGGTGGAGGCGCAGATGACCGCCTCCGCGCCGGCCTGCGCCGCGCGGCTGATCGCCACGGTCATGCCGCGGTCCTTGAACGATCCCGTCGGGTTGGCGCCCTCGACCTTCAGCCAGACCTCGCAGCCGGTGAGGCCGGACAGGTGCTCCGAGCGCAGCAGCGGGGTGTTGCCCTCGCCGAGGGAGATGGACGGGGTGTCGGGGGTGACCGGCAACCAGCGCCGGTAGTCGCTGTCGATCAAACCATGCCAGGTTGTCATGCCCGCACCGTAACACTTGTTCCGTATATGTCGGGAAACGAGGGGTGGTGTAACATTTGTCATGTGGAGAACGACCCGATAGCCGCCCGTCTCGGCGCCGCCTACCCCGACCTGCCGCCTGGGGAGCGGGCGATCGTGCGGGTCCTGCTCGACGACTATCCGTTCGCGGCCCTGGGCTCCCTGCGCGGCCTCGCCGAGCGCGCCGGCGTCAGCCCGCCGACGGCCTCCCGCCTGTTCGACCGCCTGGGCTACGCCGGCTTCGCCGACTTCCAGTCAGCGGTACGGGACGGCGCCCGCGACCGATCCCGCCTCCTCGAATACGTCACCCGCCCACCCGCCACCCCCTCACCCGCTACGCACCCACCTGCGGCCGATTCGCCCGCCGTCGATTCGCCCGCCACCGACCCGTCAGGCACCGGCTCGCCCGCCACCGGCTCGTCAGACACCGGCTCGGAGACCACCGCCACGGCGGGCACCGGCTTGCCCGCAACCGCGTCGGCCACCGCCGCCCCTTCCTCCACTGACACTGCTCCGGCCGGAAGGCGCGGTGCGGGCGGACGCCGGTCACCGAAGGACAGCCGGTCACCGATGGACAGCCGGTCACCGAAGGACAGCCGGTCACCGAAGGACAAAGGCGGCGCGGACAACATCTCGGCCGGCGACCCCGGCGTCAGCACCGGACCCGGCATCGGCGACCATCCGGGTGGCGATGCCCGCCCAGGCGTGCTCGGCGGAGCCCATCCGGGCGCGGCAGCGCGTGCCAAGGCCGAGGCTTCGGGCGAGGGCGAGGGCGAGGGCGAGGGGGTGCGGGCCGGGTCGGAGGTGTGGCAGGCCGCCGAGGATCTGCGCGCGGGGCTCGACGGCACCCTGACCGGCGTACCGGAGCCGATCTACCACAAGGCCGCGGAACTGCTGGCCGGGGCCGGAACCGTGTGGGCGCTGGGCGGCCCTCTGAGCGAGCTGGCCGCCGAGTACCTGATCCGCCAGCTCGCCAGCCTGCGCCCCCGCGCGCACCGCGTGCCGGAATCAGCGCCCGCCCGCGCCCGTACCGTGCTCGACCTGACACCGGCGGACGTGGTCGTGGCGTACGACTTCCGCCGCTACTCCCCCGACACCGCCCGCTTCGTGCACGCCGCGCGCGGCAGGGGCACGCGCCTGGTGCTGGTCACCGACGCGTGGGGGTCGCCGCTGGCCGCCGAGGCGGAGCTGCTGATCCGGTTGCCGCGCGAGGCCGCCGGGCCGATCGCGCCGCTGGCGCACGAGATCGCCGTCACCGAACTGCTGCTCGTCGCCACGGCCACCCGCCTGGCCCCGGCCAAGCGCCTGGCCGACCTGGACGAGCTCACCCAGACGTTGTGATCATCCGCCGTCGCTGACGGGCCGCAGCGAACGCCGGGAAGAATGTCGTCGGCCGCCACACCCACGGCGGCGCAGGCGAACACATGTCAGCGCGGACCTGCCACATGTCGAGGCCCCGGCCCTTCCGGAAGGAGATGATCTGACGGTGACCGAGAAGAAGGCGCTGAACGTCGGCCCGTCGGGAATCGAGGTGGCCTATGAACGTCTGGGCGACCCCGGCGCGCCGCCCGTACTGATGATCATGGGAGCCGGAGGGCAGCTGATCAACTGGCCCGACGGGCTCTGCGCCGCGCTCGTCCAGCGCGGCCTGCATCTCATCCGCTTCGACAACCGCGACAGCGGCCACTCCACGCACTTCGACGAGGCACCCGTGCCGGACATCCCGGCCGCCCTGGCCGGCGACCTGTCGACGGTCACCTACACGCTCGCCGACCTGGCCGCCGACACCATCGGCCTGCTCGACGCCCTCGATCTGGCGAGCGCGCACGTCGTCGGCGCCTCCCTCGGCGGGATGATCGCCCAGACCGTGGCGATCGAGTACCCCGGCCGGGTCAGGACGCTGACGTCCATCATGTCCACCACCGGCGACCGCATGGTTCCCCCGCCCCGTCCCGAAGGGGCGCAGGCCATGACCGGCCCGCCGCCGACCACCCGCGAGCTGTACGTCGAGCGGATGGTCGGCGGGGCCAGGGCGAACGCCGTCGAAAGCGACCTGGAGGCGGTCCGCGCGGTGGCCGAGCGCGCCTGGGACCGGGGCTGGTCCCTGTCCAGCATGCTCCGGCAGGCGGCCTCGGTCATCGGGTCGGGTGACCGTACCGAGAAACTCGGCCGGCTTGACGTGCTCACCCTGGTGATCCACGGTGCCGCCGACACCGCCGCCGACGCCGGAGGCGGGCGGGCCACCGCCGAGGCCGTCCCTGGCGCCGAGTTCCTGCTGGTCGAGGGTATGGGACACAACTTCCCGCCCCACACCTGGCCCGAGCTCAGCGCCCGGATCGCCGCCCTCGTCCGCCGCGCCGAACACACCTGAACGCCAGGCCCATCCGGCCCGCGTAGCCCGTCGTGGACATGCCGGCCACGCTGTACCTTGTCGGCGGGAACGCCGTTCGGGTAGGGCTGGTCGGAGCCGCGGTAGCGGTACTCGATCTTCACGTTTCGTCGCCGACCGGGGGTCGCGGTGAGGCACGGAACTCCGGCCGCGTCCCTAACGCGGCGTGACCAGGCCGGCTTCGTAGGCGGCGATGACGAGTTGGGCGCGGTCCCGGGCCCGCAGCTTGGCCAGCAGGCGGCTGATATGCGTCTTCACGGTCCCGGGACTCAGTTGGAGCTGAGCGCTGAGCTCGGCGTTGGACAGGCCGTGGGCGATGAGTGTGAGCACCTCGCGCTCCCGATCCGTCAACGTGTCGAGCCCGTGGAAGACCTGCTGTGCCGGCCGGCGTACGAACTCCGCGATCAATCGTGTGGTGACGCTCGGCGCGAGCAGCGTCTCGCCCGAGGCGACCACCCGGATCGCCTTCAGGAGATCGTCGGGGGGCGCGTCCTTGAGCAGGAAGCCACTGGCGCCCGCCCGCAGCGCCGAATAGACGTACTCGTCGAGGTCGAACGTGGTCAGGATGAGAACCTTCGTGTCCCCGGAGATCTGCTGGGTCGCGGTGATGCCGTCCATCTCCGGCATCCTGACGTCCATGAGCACCACATCAGGTGACTCCCTCCGCGTGAGTGTCACCGCCTGGCGCCCGTCGGCCGCTTCCCCGACCACGGTGAGATCGTCCTCCGAGTCGATCAGCAGGCGGAAGCTGCCCCGCAGCAGCGCCTGGTCATCGGCGACGAGCACTCGAATCAAGAGATCTCCCACAACACGTCCGCGACTGTTGACCGTACGCATATCGTGACGGACCCCGGCGCCCTCACGCGTCGATGCGCCACTGTCACTCAGGATCACCTCCCTCGAGTCGCGTCTCTGTGAAGCCCTGTTGACTGAACTGTTGACTGAACTGTTGACTGAACTGAAGACGACACTCCGGCGGACGGACTTGTCGCGAGCGCGGCGAGTTCGGTGCGGTTGGCGACACCGAGCTTGGCGTAGACATGGGAGAGGTGGGTCTTGACGGTGCCCCGGCTCATGAAGAGCCGCGCTCCGATCTGCGGGTTGTTGAGGCCCGCGGCGGCCAGCCGTGCGACGCTCAACTCGGTCGGGGTGAGGCTGTCCCAGCCGGCGGCCGGCCGGTCGCGGGCACCCCGGCTACGGCGGACGTAGGCGACCGCGTCATCGAGGGACAACTCCGCGCCCGCCGCCCACGCGGTCGCGAACTCGTCACCGAGCGTATGCCGGAGCCGGGCGACCAGCTCGTCGTACTCGCTCCGTTCGGCGACGCGCCGGGGATATCCCATGGCGGCGCGTGCCGTGGTGCTCGCGGCCAGCGTCCGCACCGCGTTCGGCTGGGCCAGGCGCGCGGCGATGGCGTCCAGGCTGTCCACCCAGAACGTGCGTAGCCCGTGGGCGACGCGAATGGTCAGCGCCTCGTGGTGCAGGCCAGGGTCACCGATGAGGTGGGCTTGTTGCTGCAGCACGTCCGCGAGGACGCGGGGCATGCCGAGCTTGCCGGCGATGGCCGCCGCCCGGTCGAGCTCGTCGCGGGCGTCGTCGAACCGGCCGGCGAGTCGTAACGCTTCTGCGTAGCCCGCGTGCGCCTGCGCTGCGAGGTAGGTCGGCGCGACGTGCTCGGTCTGCCGCACATCGTGCTCGAACCAGCGCAGCGCCCCTTCGAGATCGCCGCTCGCCATCCGCACGTGTGCCAGTGCCGAACCCATGCCCGGTACGAAGGCCGCTGCCTCGGCGTTCTCCATGAGCAGCAGCAGTGGCCGCATTGCCTCGAGTGCCGCGTTCACGTCTCCAGACGCGGTGTGTGCCGCCGCCAGGGCACTGCGCGCCATGCCGACGCGCAGGTAGTCGCCGAGCGGCTCGGCGAGTTCGAGCGACTGCTCGGCGAGGCGGCGGGCCTCGGCCAGGCGGCCGCTCGCGAGCGCTCCGCTCGACAGGTACGCCAGCGCGGTCGACGCGATGCCGCGGTGACGGTGGCGCAGGCCGTCAAGTGCCGTTTCCAGCAGCGGCCGGGCCTCGTCGTGCCGGTCCTGCATCTGCCGGATCATGCCCTGCAGCGCCAGCTGGGCATGCCTGAACAACTGGTCGCCCGCGATTTCGGCGGAGCGGATCGCCTCGACGGTGAGGTCCCAGGCGGCGCCGAAGTCGGTGTAGAACCGGCCGACCGCGGCCAGCGTGAGGCACTGGCTGCGCAGGCTCTCGTCACCGTGCGCAGTGGCCAGTTCGAGCGCCTGCAGTGCCACGTCGTATTCGAGGTCGAGTGGGCTCGTGGTGTCGGCGACCAGCGCCAACCCGCTGAGCAGCCGTGCCTGAAGCCGCGAGCGGTCCGTCGGCGCCCGGTCGAGGGCGCGCCGCAGGAAGGCGATGCCCTCGTGCCCGTGCTGGTGCAGATGCCACAACCACGACAGTTCGGCGGCGAGGCGGCGTCCTCTGCCGGGATCGGCGGCGGCCAGCCCCCACTCCAAGGCGGCGCGCAGGTTGTCGTACTCACCCTCCAGCCGGGCGCGCCAGCCGTCGAGGTCGGCGGTCCGCTCGGGCCCACCTGCGGCGAAGGCGAGGAAGTGGCCGAGGTGCTGGTCGCGGATGAGGTCGCTCTCCCCCGCTTCCCGCAACCGGTCGGTGGCGTACTCGCGGATGGTCTCCAGCAGCAGGTAGCGGGACGCGCTGCCGCGGGGCTCCGCGACGATCAGCGACTTGTCCACCAACCGGCCGATGCTGCCCAGGATGTCGCCGCGAGCGACCACCCCGCCCGTACAGACCGTTCGTACGGCATCCAGGTCGAACCCGGCAGGAAACACCGCGAGGCGGCGGAACACCGCACGGTCCGGCTCGTCGAGCAGGTCGTGGCTCCAGGCGATGGACGCCGCCAGGGTCTGCTGGCGCGCGGCGACGCCACGCGGGCTGCGGACGAGCAGGCCGAACCGGTCGTCCAGGCCATGCTCGATCTGTTGCGGGGTGAGTGAGCCCAACCATGCGGCCGCGAGCTCGATGGCGAGCGGGATGCCGTCGAGCCGGGAGCACAACACCCGCGCGGCGGCCTCGCCCGCCTGGTCCAGGCCGAACAGCTGCCGGACCTGCCGGCCCCTCTCGACGAACAGCCGCAACGCCTCGTCCGGGGCCAGTGGCGGCACCCGCCAGACCACCTCGCCCGGCACCGCCAGTGGCTCGCGGCTGGTGATCAGCACCGACACCTCGGGGCATGAGGACAGCAGCGCGCTGGTCAGCTCGGCGGCGCCGTCGATGATGTGCTCGCAGTTGTCCAGGCAGATCAGCGCGCGGCGGCCGCGTAATTGCGCGGTCATCGACGGTACGGGGCCCTGTACGGGTTCGACGAGCACGCCGAGCCTCGCCGCGACCAGTTCGGCGAGTCGCGCCTGGTCGCTGACGGCCGCCAGCTCGACCCACCAGACACCATCCGGCCGGCGCGCGACCTCGGCGGCGGCGATCTGCGCGGCGAGCCGGGTCTTGCCGACGCCGCCGGTACCGGTCAGCGTCACCAGCCGCTCGGCGTCCAGCAGGGCCCGCACCGCGGCCAGCTCGGAGCGCCTGCCCACGAAACTGGCAGGTTGGATGGGCAGGTCAGGGGGCGCGGCAGGCGTCATGGTGCGGCTCAGTCTGCCATCGAAGCGCCGGAATCGGCCACCGGAGGGTCCCGGTCTCGGCCACCTGGCCGATGTTCTCCCCAGGGGCCGAAGGCAGTCTTTTCCACGTACCCCGAACTCGACGACCAGGGAGCAACGCGATGGGATCCGTCATCGCCAGCATGTCCATGTCTCTCGACGGCTTCGTCGCGGGTCCGAACGACGAGGTGGACCACGTGTTCGCCTGGTACGACGCCGGGCAGGCCAGGGTCGGGACGGACCGTGCCGAGGTGTTCCCACCCGGCGCGCTGGGCTCGCTGGTCTGTGGCCGCAGGCTGTTCGAGCTGACCAATGCGTGGGGAGGCAGACACCCGATGGGTGTGCACGTCTTCATCGTCACCCACAGTGTGCCGGACGGCTGGCCGCGCGGGGACACGCCGTTCACCTTCGTGACCGACGGCGTGGCCGGCGCGGTGCGGCAGGCCAAGGATCTTGCCGGTGGCCGCGACGTCGCCATCGCCACCCCCAGCATCACGCAGCAGTGCCTCGCCCTCGGACTGGTCGACGTGATCGCAGTGGACCTCGTACCGGTGTTGCTGGGAGAGGGCATCCCGTTCTTCGCCGGGCTCGTGAAGGCACCGCTTGAGCTGGGCACGCCGACGGTCGTCGAGGGCAAGGGCGTCACGCATTTGCGCTACCCGGTCGCCCACTGACGCAGTCGCAGCTCGAAAGGAGACGCCATGTCGGATATATCTACATATCGTGATCGCATGCCCGGCCCGCTGGAGGTGTCCGCGGACAACCCGCGCTATTTCCGCGTACGTACGGACGGTCGGGCGGTTTATCTCACCGGCTCGCACATCTGGAACAACTTCCACGACGGCATGGGGCCCGGTGCGACGGCACCCCCTTCGCCCGAGAAGCTGGACTACGACGCCTATCTGGATTTCCTCGCCGCTCACGGGCACAACTTCATCCGGTTGTGGCGTTGGGAACAGTTCCTGTCGCAGGCCGCGGGCGGCGCGTACCACCTGAACATGAGCCCACAGCCATGGCCGCGCACGGGGCGGGGAGCGGCCAAGGACGGCGAGCCGAAGTTCGACCTGGACCAGTTCGACCCGGCGTATTTCCGGCGGCTGCGCGAGCGGGTCATAGCGGCCGGCGAGCGCGGCATGTACGTGGCCGTGATGCTGTTCGACGGCTGGGCGCTGCACCTCAGCCCGGCGCCGGACAACGTCGAGGGCCACCCGTTCCATGCCGCCAACAACGTCAACGGCATCGGGATCACCTCGATCCTCGACCACCAGGTCCTGCCGCTCGACCCCGCGGTGCGGGCACTGCAGGAGGCCTACCTCCAGCAGGTTCTCGACACCGTGCATGATCTGCCCAACGTCCTGTACGAGGTCTCCAACGAGTCATCCGGAGGTGGCGCGGTCACTGCGGAGATGGCCGACGTCCTCGGCGTACCGCCGCAGACCGATTGGGGTGACTCGACCGGCTGGCAGTACTGGGTGATCGAGTTCGTCCGGCAGTACGAGCGGCGGCGCGCATATGATCCGCGCCCGATCGGGATGACCATGCAGTTCCCGGTGGCCGACCAGACCCTGGTCAACGCGCCCCTGTTCGACGGGCCCGCCGACTGGATCTCGCCTGGCTACGATGATGAGATCTTCCGCGAGGGCGGTCATCCCGGTGCCGCCGGCAGCCCGCCGTCGCGATGGCTGGACAACCCGCCACCCGCCGACGGCCGGAAGGTCCTGATCAGCGACACCGACCACTTCGCCCCCGGCCAGGGCGACGCGCTGTGGGTATGGAAGGCGTTCCTGCGCGGCCACAACCCGATCTTGATGGACTTCGGCCTCATCGATGGCATCCAGCCTGCACCGGACGCCTTCGAGCCGGCCCGCCAGGCGATGGGCGACACCAGGCGCTACGCCGAGCAGATCGAGCTCGTCCGCATGCCCCCTCGCGGCGACCTCAGCTCCACCGGCTACGCGCTGGCACACCCCGGCAAGGAGTACCTCATCCTGCAGCCGAGCGCGACGAGCGAGACGTTCACCGCCGAACTTCTGGGCGGCAGCTACACAGCCCACTGGTACGGCCTCGACGAGCGGAGCTCCCTGACAGGCGACGAGGTGACGGTGCCGAGCGACGGTCTGGTGAAGTTCACCGTGCCGTCCACGATCCACGGCCCGGCCGTCCTGCACCTGGCGGCCGCCGACCACCGGGCCCGCGGCCGATGACCGAAATGTGGGAGGTGGTTTCGCGGCTGCTCACCGACAGCCGCTACCTCGTGCTCGCCACCGCCGATCGCCAAGGGCGACCGTGGGCCACACCCGTCTTCTTCGCCGCCCGTGATGAGGACCGGCTCGTCTGGGTGTCGGCACCGGACAGCAGACATTCCCGTAACCTCGCCGAACGCCCCGACGTGGCCATCACGGTCTTCGACTCACACGCACCCATAGGCGGCGCCGAGGCGCTTTACCTAGAGGCGGCCGCGGGCCCCGCCGACGATTTCGTCGAGGCGCTGACCATGCTCAACGCCCGTCTCCCTGCAGACAAGGAACTCAGCGGCGACGACCTCGCGCCGTCCGGACCGCTGCTGGCCTACAGCGCCGACGTACGGCGGCACTTCATCTTGATCCGGGGCGGAGATCCACGCTTCGACAACGTCACCGACGCACGAACCCGCGTCACACGCCCCAGCAGGAAGGCCCCACAATGACAGCGGACATCCCGCCGGCCGTGAATGGGCTCATCCACTCGATGATCACATCACTCGACGGCCGCATGAACGACACGAACGGCGACCTCGGCCCAGGCGGCCCCAAGGAGCTGGCATGACCCGCATCATCGCTGACATCTCGGTATCCCTCGACGGCTTCGTCACCGGGCCCGATCCCGACCCGGACAACGGCCTGGGCGCCGGCGGCGAGGCTCTGCACACCTGGGCGTTCTCCGACGACCCCGACGACCGCCGGGTCCTGCGCGAGGCGACCGCCCGCTCCGGCGCCGTCATCCTCGGCCGGCGGCTCTTCGACGTGGTCGACGGGCAGAAAGGCTGGAACGACGACTCCGGCTACGGCGCCGGCGAGGTCGGCAAGCCCGCGTTCATCGTGGTGACGAACTCGCCCCCGCAGTCGGTGCGGCTCACCGGCCTCGACTGGACGTTCGTCACCACCGGCCTGCCCGACGCCGTCGCCACCGCCCGTAGGCGCGCCGAAGCGGCATCGGCACAGCGCGGCCAAGACCTGGACGTCGTCCTGATGGGCGGCGGCGCCACGATCGGCTCGGCCATCGACGCCGGGCTGGTCGACATGCTGACCCTGCACCTCGCGCCCGTCATGCTGGGCGCCGGGACGCCGCTGTTCACCGGTGCGGCGCCGCGCACGCTGGTGCAGCGGAGTGTGACCTCGACATCGACCGCGACGCACCTGACCTACGACATCCTCTGACGACCTCGTCGCGCCCTCTCGCCGCACCCGCCACGGACGCCTTTGCCCGGCCCGCCGTTCCGCGCACCGCGGCGGCCGCGACTCCGCAACCCTCCGACAGGAGACTCCATGAGTCACACACAGCCCGTAACCGCCGCCTCGCCTGCCCGGACACGCATGCGCGCACACGTCAGAACGGCCGCTCCATGGGTGGCGCAGGTCATCCTGGCCGTCCAGCTCGCCCCGGCCGGAATCCTCAAGGTCACGAGCGATCCGGCGATGGTGGAGATGTTCGCCACGATCGGAGCCGGGCAGTGGCTCCGATACACCGTCGGCGTCCTGGAGATCGTCGCCGCGATCGGCCTCCTGCTACCCAGGCTGTGCGGGCCGGCCGCACTCGGCGTGGCCGCCCTGATGGCCGGCGCCACCATCACCAACGTCTTCCTTCTCGCGGCCCCGCCATGGCTGCCCATCGGCCTGCTGATGGTCAGCGCGCTGATCGCCTGGGCGCGCCGTACCGAGATCAAGGCCCTTTCGCGCTACACCGGACGAGCTGCACTGGCCGGCTCCAACGCATGACGATCATGGGCTGCGCAGCGGTGTCGCTGGACGGCTTCACCACCGGCGACCATGACACGGTGGAGCCGGGGGCGAGACGTCGACCGCCGGCGCGAGTCGCCTGTCAGCGGCCCGCGATGCGACGCCCTGTAGAACGGTCGGCTCGGCCTACGCAAGTTTGAACCTTGCACCTGCACCCTCAGAAGATGCAGCTCAGAGGCCCTTTCGAGGACCTCTTTGCGGTTGACCAACCCTACCTAGATCACCACTGAGGGCTCGGCCCCGTAAGGGTCCGGCCCACGGAGGGTCCGGCCCACGGAGGGTCCGGCCCACGGAGGGTCCGGCCCACGGAGGGTCCGGCCCACGGAGGGTCCGGCCTGCTGAGGATCCGGCCCACGGAGGGCTCGGCCCTGTGAGGGTCCGGCCTGCTGAAGGTCCGGCTCTGTGAGGGTCCGGCCTGCTGAAGGCTCGGCCTCGCGGCGAAGGCCGGCGCCGTTCACCGCGTGGGTCTCGCAGGCTTCACGCGAGGTGGGGTCGTGTGCCGAGATCTCGCGTGAAGCGCTGCGGGAGCTTGGCCGGGTCAAGGGATCTCCCAGGTTGCGTGCACGCCGAACCCGCCCCCGGGCAGGGGCCCGGCCTCGAAGGCGCCGCCGTACATCATGGCTCGTTCACGCATCCCGGCGAGACCGTGTCCGCCGGCCTCGCCCGGCAGCACGCGTTTCCCCGGCCCGTCGTCGACCACGGAGATCTTCAACATCCCATCGGTGACCGACACCCTGGCCCGGCAATGAGCGGGGGCGGCGTGCCTGACGACGTTGGTGATCGCCTCCTGAACGATGCGATAGACCGACAGCCCCATGCTGTCGGGCACGGTCCCGCTCACCGAGAGGTCGACCTGCACGCCGGCTTCCGCTGCCCGGCGCGCCAGAGATGGCAGGTCGGCGAGGCCGGGGAGCGGTCTGCTCTCGGGTGCGCCGCCGGGTGAACGCAGTGCGCCGAGGAACTGGCGCATCTCCACGAGCGAGCTGCGCCCGATCTCCTCGATGGCCCGCAACGCCTCGCGCCCTTCCTCCGGATGCTTGTCCAGGACCTTGGCCGCCACCCCCGCCTTCACGGTGATCATGCTCATGGAATGGGCGACGACATCGTGCAACTCGCGCACGATCCGCAGGCGCTCGTCGACCACCGCCTGCTCGGCCTGCCTCGCGGCCTCGCGCGCGGCGAACTCACGGCGCGCACGCGCCGCCGTGCCGAGGCTCCAGCTCGCTCCCACGGTCAGCCAGGCCGTCCCGACGATGAAGACCGGGTCGGGCCAGCCGCCCGGATGCCGTGGTACGCCCATCACCTCGGCCAGCAGAGCGCCTCCTGCGACGAGCATGCCCAGCACGAAGGCGATCGCCGATCGCCGCACTGGTCGGGTGGCCGATACCGTGTAAATGGTCAGAGCCAGCACCGCGATCACCATCAGCCGGTTCACCTGCAGCGTGAGCGCCAGGAGGATGGCCAGGAGCGCCGCGCAGTAGGCGGGCACCGGCCAGACCCTCCGCACCGCCACAGGCAGGCAGCAGATCAGCACCGACGCAGCGCCCCAGTGCAGGCCCGGCTGTTCCGTCATGGACGCCAGCGCGAGCAGCACCGCGACAGCGGTGTCGACGAAGATGAGCAGCCTGTACGGAAGCCGCCGGGCGAGCAGATTCACATCCCGACGCTATCGACAATCGACCGCAAGCGAATCGGAGCACGAGCCGTCAGACCAGAGTCGTAGTCTGCTCTCGTACACCTTCACTGTATGACCCTGGTCTGATCCGCAAGATCGGATCTGGCTCCGATGTGCGCACCCACCGCCGTGCAGGATCGTTGGCGGCATGAATCGACGCACACTCATCGCTCTGTGCCTCGCTGCCTGCCTCGCCGCGTCACTCGGCGGCATCGCGCTGGCGTCAGCGCAGACCCATCGCCTCGCCTGGCGGGAGTGCGGTGACGGTTTGCGATGCGCCGAGCTGGTCGTTCCCATTGACTGGGCCGATCCGGGCGGGCCGAAGACCTCGGTGCACGTGGCCGAGCTAC
Source organism: Nonomuraea insulae (assembly GCF_042656245.1). NCBI lineage: Bacteria > Bacillati > Actinomycetota > Actinomycetes > Streptosporangiales > Streptosporangiaceae > Nonomuraea > Nonomuraea insulae. The sequence continues at coordinate 26,691 of NZ_JBHSPA010000043.1, read as the reverse complement.
CCGCGACGGGCAAGAGCATGGGGCCACTGATCGTCAACTTCGGAGGCCCGGGCACCAGCACGGCGATGCTCAGACCGTCGACCGATCTCGACTTCCCGCCGGAACTGCCCATCGTGCTCAAGGAACTGCGGACCCGGTTCGACGTCATCGCCTTCGATCCGCGCGGGATGTCCGAGCCCCAGAGCGGCAATACGGTGAGCTGCGCGGAGCCCGCGGCCTCCATCTTCGGATTGATCAGTGCGCGGACGAAGCAGGACTGGGACACCCACGCCGCCCAGAACGCCGCCCATCAGGCGAGCTGCCGCAAGACGGCCAAGTCCGCGTGGTACGGACTGACGTCATGGAATGTGGCACACGACATCGACGCGCTACGCGCCGCGCTCGGCCAGGAGAAGCTCGTCTACGCGGGCAACTCTTACGGGACCGTCTACGCCCAGGCCTACCTGGAGCTGTTCCCGCAGCGGGTGAGCCGGATGTATTTCGACGGCACCGCCGATCACACCCAGCAGGAGTTCGAGCCCTGGTTGCGTAACTACGCGCGGACGCAGGAGCGACATCTCACCCGCTTCCGCGATTGGTGCGCCCGCCTTTCTGAGTGCGCCCTGCACGGCAGGGACGCGGGCAAGGCGTGGGACGAGCTGGTCGCGAGGGCGCGCCGCGCGCCACTGCCGGCGTCGGCCGGCAGGACGGTGCACGAGGGACAGCTGTATGCAGGCGCGGTCAAAGGCATGAACCCGGCGAGATGGCCGCTATTGGCGACCGCCATCAGAAAGGCCCTCGACGGCGACGCCGCGAACTTCCTGACAGAGCTCGCACCGGATCAGGGCAGCTCGTCCGTGGGCGGAGACTCGCTGTGCGACGACTTCATGCCGAAGCTGCCAACCTACGAGGAGTTTCAGGGCATCGAGGCCAGACTCCGTGAGATCGCACCGAGGTTCGGCTGGCTCGAGGGACGTTACGAGCTCGGGCGGTGCTGGGGCCGCAATGGAGGCGCGTCCTGGGCGCCGCACCCGTTGCGTGTGAAGGAGGTCCCACCGGTCCTCTTCGCGATCGGGGAGCTCGACAACAACACCAACTATCTCGGGCAGCAGCACGTGGCCGAGCAGATTCCCTCCGCGCATGTCCTGTGGCACGGCGACGGCCACGCGTCGTGGGGAGGCAACACCTGCCTGCGCCAGCACGTCTTCGCCTACCTGACAACGGGCGCGCTGCCCGAACGCGGCACCCGCTGCCCGGCCGAACGGATCCAGAAGGTGGGCAAATGATCGAGGTCGTGGATCTGACGAAGCTGTACGGTTCCACGCGGGCAGTCTCGGGGCTGACGTTCGACGTCAAGCCCGGACAGGTCACGGGATTTCTCGGGCACAACGGCGCCGGCAAGTCCACCACCATGCGAGTGATCCTCGGCCTTCAGGCGCCCACGTCGGGCCAGGCGTTGATCAACGGCGTTCGCAAGCGCGAGCTTCGCGACCCCATGCGTGCGGTCGGCGCCATGCTCGACGCCGCCGAGGTGCAGGGTGGGCGCAGCGCGTTCGATCACCTCCACGCGCTGGCGTACGCGGGCGGGATCGAGCGCCGCAGGGTCGTCCAGGTGCTTGAGGAGGTCGGGCTGGCCGGCGCGGCGCGCAAGCGGATCGCCGGGTTCTCCCAAGGGATGCGCCAGCGGCTCGGCATCGCGGCGGCGCTGCTCGGTGACCCAGGAGTGCTCATCCTCGACGAGCCGGTCAACGGCCTCGACCCCGACGGCATCCGCTGGCTCAGGACGCTGCTGCGATCTCTGGCGGCCGAGGGGCGGACCGTCCTGCTGTCGAGCCATCTGATGACCGAGATGTCCCTCACCGCCGACCGGCTCATCATCATCGGGCACGGTCAGCTGATCGAGGACACCTCGATGGCGGAACTACTGGCCCGCTTCCAGAGCGGCGTGCTCGTCCGATCACCCCACACGGCCCGCCTGTCCAAGGCACTCGAAGCGGCCGGAGCAACCATACGCCCCGCCCAGGACACCGGCACCGGAGAGGAGCCGGCACCCGGTCGGACCGCGGGGGCTGGAGCCAACGCACGCCCTGTGCGGGACGCCGACGCCGGAGAGGAACTGCTGGTAACCGGCCTGAGCGCAGCCGACATCGGCGACATCGCCCTGGCGAACGGCTGTGCCGTTCACGAGCTGGCGTCGCGTCGGACATCACTGGAGGAGGCATTCATGGAGATCACCCAATGATCAACGCCGTCGCATCGGAATGGCTCAAGCTGCGCTCGCTCCGATCCACCTACTACGTCCTGGCCTCCACGCTCTCGGCCCTGGCGCTCACCGGCTTCGCCGCCTTCTCGATCTCCAACTACTTCGACACCAGGGGGCCTGGCGGTGAGCACATCGGCACGGGGCTCAGCTTCAGCGCCGACATTTCCCCCGTGCTCTTCGGCATGCTGGGCGTGCTCGCCATCTCCGGCGAGTTCGGCACCGGCATGATCAGGCTGACGTTGACCACGATCCGGCGCCCGTGGATTCTCCTCGTGGCCAAGGCCGCCGTGGTGGCCGCCGTGGCCGCGGTCACGGGCCAGGCCCTGGCGTTCGCCACATATTTCACCGCACAGGCGGTAGTGGGTGGGCGCCCGATCGGCGCCTCGCTCTCCGACCCGGCCGCCCTGCCCGAGATACTGGCGACAGGCGCCGGCTCCGCCGTCGCCGCGGTGACGGGATTGGGCCTGGCCACGATTCTGCGTTCGACACCAGGGGCGCTCATCGCGCTGGTCGGCCTCATGCTGACGCCGACCGCGACCGAGCGTTTCCTGCCCGCGCCCTGGAACGACTGGACGAGCTCCCTGACGATCTCATCGCTGACGAGGCAGTTGGCCGGCGTTCCCGACTCCGGTGCCTTCGGTCCCTCCGCGGCCAGCACCATCCTGGCGGGTTATGTCGTGATCTCCCTGTTCGCGGCAGCTCTGGCGATCACCCGTCGCGACGCTTGACCCGCAGTCGCTTGTAGAAGAAGCTGCAGTCGAGCAGGGTGCCGTCTGGGGAGCCGGCATAGTCGGGGACGATGCCGTAGCGGGTCCAGCCCCCGGTGAGGTAGACGTGCTCGGCCGTGCTGCCGGTCTCGGTGTCCAGGAGCAGCAGTTCGGCGCCCGCCTCGATCGCCGCCCGCTCGGCCGTGGCCAGCAGGGCGCGTGACAGGCCCCGGCCGCGGGCGTCGCGGTGGACCATGAGCTTGATGATCTCGGCGCGATGGCGGGCGTTGGGCTTGCTCGCGCGTACCAGGCTGATGGTGCCGGTCATGGCCCCGTCCTCGCGGCAGACCCACACGATGAGGCCGCCCTCGGCCACGGCGGGGGCCTGCGCCCGCCACCACGCGGCGGCGGCCTCGTGGTCGAACGGCGTCACGAAGCCCAGCGAGGCGCCGTCGTCCACGGCGTCCACCAGCAGCTCGGCCAGTTCCTTGACACAGGGCTCGAATTCCGGAGCGCTCAGCCGGTCGATGGTGCGCAATGTGTTTCCTTCTGCTCTCGGGTCAGGGGAGGACGACGAAGATCGCGTACCGGACCGGGCCGGGGCCGGGGCAGCGGAAACGGGAGGCGCCCCACAGCCGGAAGCGCAGGCAGTCGCCGGCCTCCAGGATGTGGGTGCGGCCGTCGGCGGTGATCTCCACCGTCCCATCCAGAGCCCAGATGTGCTGCTCCAGCCCGGCCACCGCGGGCGCGTCGTAGGAGATGTCGGCCCCCGGCCGCAGTGTCGCCTCCACGACTTCGCCGCGCAGCCCGGGATGGGGCGGCGACACCGAGCGGCGTACGAAGCCCGACGTCTCGTCCCGCCACACCGGCTGCGCCGCCGAGGTCACGACCTGCGGCGCCTCGGACTCCACCTCGGCCAGCAGCCGCGACATCGTCCGTCCGTAGACTTCACACAGCTTGCCGAGCAGGGCCGCGGTCGGGCTGATCTCTCCGCGCTCCAGCCGGGACAACGTCGAGCGGCTGAACCCCGACCGGTTTGCCAGATCATCCAGCGACCAGCCCCGCTCGACGCGCAACTGCGCCAGCCGGTCGGCGAGGCGGGCCTCCATGTCCTCGATCTGTCTCACATTCGGGACTATATCCCAGATATGGGAGGCGGCGTTATCTGCCCGGGTTCTTACGGTTGCGGATTTTGATGTCGCGCATGTCCGTCACCGCGATCCGCAAGATCTCATACGGCAACTCGTACGCCTCCAGCGCCGCCATCGCTCCCAGAGAAGCCTCGTCCTCCCCGTCGTCCTCCCCGGCCGGCACCTGGCACCGGAACGTGAACACCGACACGCTCTGATCGTGCGTGAACGTCCCCGCCTCGGTGAACGCGGCTCCTCCCACCGCCACCACGGCGGCCCGGCCCGCGTCGTCGAGCCCCTTGAACTTGCCTCTGATCGTCACCCTGAACATGGGCGCCTCACCCCTTCCGCACCGCATAGGCGAGCACTTTCTCGCTGAGCAGGCTCTCCACGACGTCCAGCAACTCCAGCACGGCCTCGGCGATCGCGTCGGGCCGCTCCCCGGCCGCCGCGCGCCGCCCGATCTCGGCCAGCACCAGCGCGTGCAGCGACCCGATGTGCCAGGCCACCGCCCGCGGCAGCGGGTCGCCGGCCGCCGCGCCGGTCTCCTCGGCCAGCAGGACGGCCAGCGCCCCGGTCATTTGGTAACTGAGGTCCTCCAGCCGGGCGCTCAGCGTCGGGGCGGCCCGCATCATCTCAAGGAAACGCCCGAACCCCGAGGTCAGGCCCACCCGGCGCTCGCGCCCGCGCACCTCCCTGCGCAGCCGCGCCAGCACCGCCCCGGCCGCCGACTCGCCCGGGGCCCGCTCGCGCACGATGTCGGCCAGTCGCTGCGGTGAGGCCTCGTCGGGTGGCAGCACCAGGTCCTCCTTGGCCTGGAAGTAGTTGTAGACGGTGTTCACCGACACCTCGGCCGCCTCGGCGACCTCGGCGATCGTGACGTTGTCGAAGCCGCGCTCCACGAACAGGCCGAGGGCCACCTCGGAGATGCGCTCCCGGGTCTGCCGCTTCTTGCGCTCCCGCAGTCCTTCGATCATGTATTGGAGTCTAGTGCAAACTTTAAGTCGATTGCACTTTTGCCATGGAGTGTGGTTTTCTCTCCGGCATGTCTGAACCCGTCATCCGCGCCCGGGGCCTGACCCTGACGTTCACCTTGAAGACCGGCCCCGTGCATGCCGTACGCGGCATCGACCTGACCGTCGAACGCGGCGAGATCCTCGGCTTCCTCGGCCCCAACGGGGCGCGGCGGCCTGGACTCCGCCTGCGGTGTACGGGAGGAGCTCGTCACGCAGGGCAGGCTGCACCGGCTGTCCAAGACCGAGGCCCGCGAGCGCGCCGAGGAGCTGGCCCGCGACCTGACGCTGAGCGACCTCATGGACCGGCCGACCGCGGCGTTGTCCGGCGGCCAGCGCCGCCGCCTGGAGATCGCGCTCGGCCTGGTCAACCGGCCAGAGGTGCTCTTCCTCGACGAGCCCACCACCGGACTCGACCCCGCCGCCCGCGCCGACCTGTGGGATCTGGTGCGCCGCATCCGCGCCGAGCACGGCACCACCGTCTTCCTGACCACCCACTACCTGGACGAGGCCGACGCGCTCGCCGACCGCGTCGTGGTCGTGGACGCCGGAACGGTCGTGGCCGAGGGCACACCCGCCGCCCTCAAGGACCGCTTCACCGGCGACCCCGCCGCCAGCCTCCAGGACGCCTTCCTCGCCATCACCGGCCGCACCACGGCCGGCGAGCCCATCGCCATCTGACCGGGAACCCCCTATGATCCTGCTTCGCGACACCGCCGTCATCTTCGGCCGCTACCTGCGCGCCACCCTGCGCTCCAAGACGAACCTGTTGTTCGGGATGTTGCAGCCGCTGTTGTTCCTGGCCCTGTTCGGGCCCCTGTTGACCCGGCTCGACCTGGGCGTGGACGGCTCCTCCTGGCAGTCGCTCGTGCCCGGCGTGCTCGTCCAGCTCGCCCTGCTCGGCGGCTCGTTCGTCGGCCTCGGCCTGCTCATGGACCGCAACCTCGGCGTCATCGACCGCATGCGGGTCACGCCCGTGCATCCGCTGGCGCTGCTGCTGGGCCGCACGCTGCGCGACGTCGTGCAGCTCCTGGCCCAGTCGGTCCTGCTCGTCCTGCTGGGCCTGGTGCTCGGGCTGCGCGCGCCGCTGGCGGGGGTGGTGATCGGGCTGGTGTTCGTCGGGGTGCTGGCGGGAGCGTTGTCGGCGCTGTCGTACGGACTGGCCATGAACGTCGCCACGCCGCCCGAGTTCGCCGCCATCGCCAACACCACCGGCATGCCGCTCATGCTGCTGTCCGGTCTGCTGCTGCCGATGACCCTGGCGCCCGGCTGGCTGGACGTGGCCTCGCGGGTGGTGCCGATGCGCTACACCGTCGACGCCGTACGGGAGGCGTTCCTCGGCCACTACGGCGGCGCCACCCTCGTTCTCGGCGCCGCCGTCACCCTGGTCCTGGCCCTGGTCTGCCTGTTCGGCGGGGCCCGCCTGTTCAACCGCTGAGGGTCAGGTCAGCAGCGGCACGAGCTGCTCCTCCTCGTAGTCGAGGTGGGCCTCCAGCTCGTGGGTGAGTCGTTCGACCTCGCTGAGCAGGTCCGCCGGGGCGACGTCGCCGTCGGCCAGCAGCGTCTTGAGCTCGTCGAGCAGCCGGGCGATCTTCTCGTGCTCGGTGCGCAGCCGCTCCATCACCAGCGCCAGCTCCGGGTAGCGGCGCTCCAGCGCCGGGAACATGTACTCGTCCTCCTTCGAGTGGTGCCCGTGCAGGTTCTGGCACACGGTCAGGCAGTTGACCCGGAGCTGCGCGGCCACGCGCGGCCCGGAGGCTGCCACTTCCCCGCGGATCAGGGCCAGCTCGCGGCGGAAGGCGTTGTGCAGGCTGATCAGCGCCTCGGCCAGGGAACCGCCGCCCGGCCCCTCGTAGATGGGCAGCAGCGCCACCACGGGCAGGATGCGGCCCGAGCGTTCCTCGTAGGCGCCCCAGCCCGGGTCGGTCTCGAGAGCGCGGGCGAACAGGCGGTCGCGTTCCTCGCCTTCGAGCACGACTGCCTCGGCCTGGTGGGTGTACAGCCCGTTCTCCACGGTGACCTGCGGGTTGGCGAGCAGGTTGTGATACCAGGCGGGGTGGCGGGGCGAGCCACCGGCCGAGGCGATGATGAGGAGCCGGTCGCCATCGGGCAGGTAGCCGAGCGGCGTCGTGTGCTCCGCGCCTGTCCTGGCGCCGACGGTGGTCAGCAGGAGCAGCCTGGCTCCTTGGAAGGGGCCGCCGACCTGGCCCTTGTTGGCGCGGAATTCGTCAATGATCTGCTGATTGAAGTTCATGGGCATGCTGAGGTGAAACTCCTGGCGGGATGGGGTGTCGATGACAGGCGAAACCCGCACGGCATGCCGGCGTCGGCGGGTTCGTCACACCGCCGGAGACATGGGACAACGCGCGGGCGTCGTGCGCTCAGGCACGACCGAAGTGGTGAGTGTCCACGGCGTTATCCCCCTTGATTCGGCGCCTCCATGCCACCGTCCGTCCTCCCGGCGGCGACACGCGACGCGACCGTTATTACGCACATATCCCGGCAGAACTGTCAACTCCCCAGTGGAACACCGTCGTGGAGACGCAGGCGAGAGTCGAACTCGCTCGAGCCGGCTTTGCAGGCCGGCCTCCGCACCAGCGAACTGCGCCAGGCCGCCTCTTCGCGGGAGGCGGATCGTGCGCGAGGACGGAGTCGAACCGCCACAGCCGAAGCGTCCGGTTTACAGCCGGGTGGGCTCCCCGTGTGCCCAGCTCGCGCAAAGGGGAAATCAGTGGCCCCAGCAGGATTTGAACCTGCAACTGACCCGGCTTCGTAGACCGGCGCTCTCTCCATTGAGCTATAGGGCCGTAGTACCCCGTACCGGACTCGAACCGGCGATTTCCCGGGTGAAAGCCGGGCGTCCTGACCGCTGGACCAACGGGGCCTTGCATGTTGTTCGTACGCCCGGCGGGATTCGAACCCGCACCGTCCGGTTCCTTAGACCGGTGCCTCTGCCATTGGGCCACGGACGCGTGGTGGACCGACGGGATCTCGAAACCCGAACCCCTGCTTGCAAGGCAGGTGTGATGCCTTTTCACCATCAGCCCAGGAAAAGAAAAAGCCGCCTGGTGTTTACCTGGCGGCCTCCGGATGAATCCCGTGGATTATCCCGAAGCCTGCCCGATCAGGGCACAGCCGAGCGCCGCAAGACGGCGATAGCGACACCGTTCCCGCTCAATACGCATGACTGGCCTTTCTTCGGGGGCGGACCCGCCCGGTTGTTTCTATGTTGTAGACGGTAATGGCCGGCGCCGGGGCCGTGCCACTTATTTATCTCAGCCCCGAACCCGGCGGGCCCCTGGTGGACCTCACGCTCAAAGCCCTGCGGCCGGTTTGACGTTGACGTGGCGTCAGGGTCTTTACTGGGAGGCATGCGGATCGGAGAGCTGGCCGCGCTGCTGGGGGTCTCCACCCGGACGGTGCGTTACTACCACCACCAGGGCGTGCTGCCGGAGCCGCCCCGCCTGACCAACGGCTACCGCGAATACGGCATGCGCGACGCCATCGCCCTGGCCCGCGTCCGCCGCCTGGTCGCGCTGGGGCTGAGCCTGGACGAGGCGCGCGACGTCATCGCCGAGGACCGCTCCAGGGAGTTGCCCGAGATCCTCGCCGAGATCGACGCCGACCTGGCCGCGCAGGAGCGGGAGATCCGGCTCAGGCGCGCCCGCCTGGCCGAGGTGCTCCAGCGGGCCGAGGACGGGAGGCTCGGCCCCGACGACACCGCCTCGCCCGGCCTGCTGGCCTTCCTGCGGGAGGTGCACATGCCCGCCTCGAAGGCGGCGGACTGGGACCGCGACCTGCTCGTGCTGATGGACAGCATGGCCGCGCCGCCCGACCAGCGGCGGACCTTGGCGATGCTGGACGCGCTGGCCGGCGACCCCGAGACGAGGGCGCGCGGGCAGGAGTTCTACCGCAGGCTCGACGACCTGGCCGAGGCCGAGCCGGGCGACCCCCGGGTGCGGCCGCTGGCCGAACTGCTGGCGGGCTTCAGCGTGCAGCACGTGCTGACGGAGGTCGAGCCGGGGTGGGATCCGCAGGTCATGGAGCCGTTCCTGGAGGGGCTGGCTCCGGCGCAGGCCGAGGTGGTGCGGCAGGCGGTCCGGATCATCGCCGCTACCCAGGGATGACCCGGACCGCCCGCGGGCTCAGTTGGACGTGCCGTGGCTGGGCGGCGTCGGAGCCGATCCGGTCGTCTTCTCCAGCCGGCGGATGGTGATCTTCGGGCCTGGCTGGTCTTGCCGTACGAGGGTGTTGCGCATGACACTCCTTACCGATCGAGGTCGGAGAACGGCAATCGAGAGATTATGATCTTTGCGGCATCTGATCAAGAACAGATTTCGCAACCGTCCCTGGAGGGGTGCCGGGCGTACACGTGCCCGTCCGGATCCAGCAGCGTCACCCCGTGGAAATAGCCTGGCGCCGCCGCCGTCATCCCGGTCACCTGCGCCAGCACGTCATGCGCGACGAGCTGCCCGGACAACCCGGCCGACGCGCCGGTCACGCCGGGCCAGGCGTAGCCGCCGCCGGGCTGCGGTGCGATGCCGGCGCGTACGCACTCGAAGCACGGCCCGCCAGGCCCGAAGACACCCACGCTGACCAGCGGCCCGTGGTAGCCGCCGCTCACCCACGGGATCCCGGCCCGCGCGCAGGCGCGGTTCGCCCAGGTCTGGATCCCGTACGGCTCGCGCGGCCGATCGGCGCACAACGCCAGCACGTGCCAGCCGTCGATCAGCCGGGCCAGCTCCTCGGGCCCGTCCACCGCCGTCCGCTCCGCGGTGATCTCGATGTCGGAGTTGACCCGGCGCAGCCGGTCGAGCGCCACCTCGGTCTTCGGCCGGCCGATGTCGGCCTCGGTGTAGAGGATCTGCCGGTTGAGGTTCGACAACTCCACGGCGTCGGGGTCCACCAGGTGCAGCCGGCCGACGCCGGCGGCGGCCAGCGTCCAGGCCGTGTGGCTGCCGGTGCCGCCCAGGCCGAGCACCAGCACCCGGGCGGACTTGAGGCGGAGCTGGGGTTCCCAGCCGTGCTCGCGCGGGGTGAGGTCGACCCAGCGGAAGTAGTCACGGGTGCGCCCGTAGCGCTCCTTCTCCCGTTCGCTCAGCTCCTCGCACGGGCTCGGGGCGGCCTCCTCGACATGGCCGGAGGACAGCAGGGTCGCCACGATGTCGTCGGCGTCCTCCTGGGTCAGGGCCGCGAAGGCGGCGCGGAGCTCGGCGGCGATCGTGGCGGGTGGGCGGGTGCCGTCCATGAGCGTCAGGGCGGTCCAGGCCCAGCCGTCGGTGTCGGTGATCTCCGAGGCGATGCCGTACAGGGCGCCGCCGAGCCGGACGGTGCCGTCGCCGAGCCGGTGGGGAGCGTGCTCGGGCTTGACCCGGGGAAGGCGCATCCACCGATGGTCGGCAGGACACCGCCCACCGTCAAGATCTCGGACCCGGTTGTGTCGCCTACCCCTGAACCTGGAAGTCCGGGGCGTGCTCGGCCGCCCACTCGGCGAAGGTGTGCCCAGGACGGCCGAGAATGCGCTCGACCTCGCCGGTGACCAGGCCGTGTTGCAGGTACGACCGCGCCTGCAACCGTACGAAACCGGCCGCGAGCGTCTCGGGCATGCCAGCCCGTGTCATGCCCTGCAGCGCCGCCTCCGGCGTCACCTCCTCGAAGTGCAGCGGCCGGCCGATCGTCTCCCCGATGATCGCGATCATCTCCTGCTGGGTGAGCGAGCGCGGCCCGGTCAGGACCGGGCCGCTGCCGGCCAGGCCGCCGGTGAGCAGGGCGTGGGCGGCGACCTCCGCGAGGTCGCGTTCGTGCAGCGGCGCCCACGACGACTCCGGATAGGGGGAGCGCACGACGTCACCCGCCCGGATCTGCGGAGCCCACGAGGTGGCGGCGTTAGCGGCGTAGTAGCCGGAGCGCAGGGCCGCCCACTCCAGGCCCGAGGCCACGGCGGCGGCCTCCACCTCCTTGTTGTACTCGCCGCGCAGCCGCGAGGGCTGGTCGGCGACGTCGTGGTCCACGTTGAGCGCGGACATGGCGACCACCCGCGTGACGCCCCGCTCGCGGGCCAGGCCCAGCAGCCGGGTGGCGGCGGCGCCGACCACCTCGGGGTCGGGCGACTGGCCGAGGGCGCGCGGGTTGAGGAACACGCCGGTGACTCCGTCGAGCGCGTCGGCGATCGTGTCGGGCCGTGACGGGTCGCCGGTGACGACTTCCACCCCGGCGGGCAGGCCGGTGAGCCGCGGATCACGGCTCACCGCCCGCACCTTGGCCCCCCGCTCGACGAGCAGATCGACCAGCGGACGTCCGACGAGGCCCCCCGCCCCGGTGACCAGGATCATGACAGCTCCCCCTGAATGCTTGACCGGCGTATCATATGAGAACCGTAACATCTAATACGATAATCATACAATATGAGTTCCGCAACAGGCTGGAGCGGCCGAGCCGTCACTACGAACCGAGGAGAGCCACCTCCTCGCCGGACAACCGCAACGCGCCGGCCGCCACGTTCTCGGCGAGGTGGGCGGGGTCGCCGGTGCCCGGAATGGCCAGCACATGCGGTCCCTGCCGCAACGTCCAGGCCAGCCGGACCTGCGCGGGCGACGCCCCGTGGGCGCGGGCGACGGCCAGCACGCTTTCGTCCTCGGCCGCGACCCGTCCCGCCTCGCGACCGGCGCCGGCGATCGCGAAGAACGGCACGAAGGCGATCCCCCGCTCGCCGCAACTCCGCAACAGCTCCCGCTCACCGGCGGGCGCGCCGATGCCGAAGGAGTTCTGCACGCAGACGACCGGCGCGATGTTCCGAGCCTCGGCCAGGTGCCCGGGTGTGGCGTTGGAGATCCCCAGGTGCCGGATGAGCCCGGCGTCACGCAGCTCGGCCAGCGCGCCGAAGTGCTCGGCGATCGAGCCGGTCCTGCGGCTCGGCGGGATACGCAGGTTCACCACGTCAAGGTGGTCACGTCCCAGCTCGCGCAGGTTCGCCTCGACCTGACCGCGCAGCTCCTCCGGCGCGGCCCAGTGCCACTCCCCTGACGGGTCGCGCGACGGCCAGACCTTCGTGGCGATCACCAGGTCATCGGTGTACGGGGCCAGCGCCCGGCGGATCAACTCGTTGGCCGACAGCTGCTTCGAGAAGTAGTACGCGGCCGTGTCGATGTGGTTCACCCCGAGTTCGACCGCCCGCCGCAGCACCCCGATCGCGCGCCCGGGGTCGGCCGGGGCCCCGGAGTCGAAGGCGGCGCTGCCCGTCAGGCGCATGGCGCCGAATCCGATCCGGTTGACGGTCAGGTCGCCGAGCTTCCAGGCGCCCGCGGCCGCGGCGGGGCAGGTCTGCATGGTCATGGTTCAGTCCTCTGATCTGCTGGGAGAAGTGAGCCGCGGTCATCCGAATCCGGGCACAAAAAAAGCCTCCTCGGGGCGGAGGCGTCTCCGGCCGAGAAGGCTTACGTGGTGCAGATCATCATATCAGGACGACGAGGCCAGGCTGGCACGAGGCGGTCAGTAAGGGCGGAAAAGGCTGAAATACGAAATGTAACATTTCATCGATTGACAAGATCAAGTAAAGATCGACACATTGTCCGGTGGCGTCAAGCGCACCCCGCGCACGCCCTCAGAAAGGGACCCCGGCTCATGAGGCCGCCGCCCCGGACGAGCACCCCTGTCGTTCGAAAGTCAAGGACCTCACTTGGCGAACATGCCTCCCCGCAGGCCGCGTACCTTGATCGTCGCGGCCGTCCTGGCGTTACTCGCAGTCACCCCGCCGGCTTACGCCGACACCCCCGCGCCCGCGGAACAAGAGCAGGCGCCCACCACCCTCACCCTTATCACCGGCGACAAGGTCGCCGTGGCCCCCGGCCGGATCACCGTCGCGGGCCCCGGCGGAGACCCCATCGGGGCCCGCGTCATCACCACCGGCGACGGCACCTACGTCTACCCCGACACCGCCACCCCGTACGTGACCTCGGGCCTGCTCGACGACGAGCTGTTCAACGTCACGCAACTGATCGAGGACGGCTACACCGGCGACCTGCCGGTCATCGTCACCTACAAGGACGGGCTCACCGCCCGCCAGGCCCTGCCGTTCGCGGGCCGCGCGCTGACCAGCATCGGCGGCACCGCCGTCACCCGTGAGGCCGGCCAGGAAGCCCAGTTCTGGGCGACGCTGACCGGCGCCTCCCCCACCGCCCGCTCGGCCTCCCAGGCGGCCGAGCAGCTCCCGCTGGTGCAGCTCGACTACGAGGTGGAGACCGACGGCGACGGGCGGGCCGCGCGGCGCGCGCCGCTGACGCTGGTGGCCTCGCACCTGCCCGGCGGGCCCCGCTCGGACACGATCAAGCAGGTCACGCTCGACGTGTCCTACGACGACGGCGTCACCTGGCGCGAGGAGCGGCTGAGCAGGCGCGGCGACGGCTGGCGGGCCGAGCTGCGGGCGCCTTCGGGCGCGCGGTACGTGACGTTGCGGGCCGGCGCGCAGGACAGGAAGGGGAACACGATCGAGCAGACGATCGTGCGCGCGTACGGGCTGAAGTAGCTCTCATTCGGGCGGCCGCCGCGGCGGCCGCCCGAATTCTTGACCATCTATCAAACTGAACAGTACAGTTTGATAGATGGACCAGCAGGAGTCGCCGCGCAGCCGGGCCAAGCGCGCGCAGATCCGGCAGGGGGCCACGCGGGTCTTCCTGGCCGAGGGGTTCGCCGGCGCGACCACGGACGCCATCGCCAAGGCGGCGGGGGTGTCCAAGCAGACGTTGTACGTCTACTACCGCGGCAAAGAGCCGCTCATGGTGGACGTGCTCGAAACCCTGCTGTCGAGGCTGAACCGCGACCACGCGGTGCTGGAGCGCGAGCGGCCCGTGGGCTCGCCGCCCGAGCTGCGCGAGACGTTGACCGATCTGGCGGCCGAGGTGCTGGCGGCGGTGTCCGACGGCGAGTATCTCGCGCTGGCGCGGGTCATCATCGCCGACTCCCCCCGCGTGCCCGAGATCGGGCGGTTGTGGGCGCGGACGATCACGGGCGGCATCCGGACCGTGGTGGCCGAACTGCTCGAACGGGCCCGCGACCGCGGGGTGATCTGCGTCGAGGACGTGGAGGCGGCCACCCGGCTGTTCGTGGGCGGCATCCTCACCTACGTGCTGCCCGACGGGATCGTGGCGGTCGAAGAGCCGGTGACCATGCCGTCCCGCGAACGTGTCGAACGCATCGTGGAGCTGTTTCTGAGGAGTGTGACATGAACGTCAACTGGGGTGGACTGACCGAGGGGCGCACGGCGTACGAGGAGGAGCGACCGCCCGCGGGCGCCGTGACGCACGCGAGTTCCGTGGAGGTGCTCTCCATGGACAGGCTCGACATCGGTCCGCGGGTCGAGGGCGGTCCCATGGTGTTCGCGACGCTCATGGAGGAGCGATTCAGCGGCGGGATCGAGGGGCTGGGGCACGCCGATCACGTACGTGTCGTCCAGCCGGACGGATCACAGATCCTCGCCGGGGTCGAGCGCGTCGTCGGCTCGGTGGCCGGCAGGTCGGGAACGTTCGTCCTGACCAGCTACGGCTTCGGCGACCGGCCCGGCGCGGGGCAGGGTCACTGGACGGTGGTGCCCGGGTCCGGCACCGGCGAGCTGGCCGGGCTGCGCGGGCGCGGCGCGTTCACCTTCGAGCTCCGGCCCGACGGCACGTGGCGGGCCGAGGACAACTTCACGCACTGGTACGAGGATTTGCCAAAATAGGCAGACCGGTCTACTTTTTCTGGCGTGGGACGGAAAGGTGATGAGACGCGCGGTCGCCTGCTCGACGCGACGCGAGACCTGATCGAGGCCGGAGGCTACTACGGCGCCGGGCTGAACCAGGTGATCGCCGCCAGCGGGATGCCCAGGGGATCGCTCTATTTTCACTTCCCCGGCGGCAAGGACCACATGGTCGCCGAGGCCCTGAAGCGGGGCGGCCGGGAGATCGACCAGATCGTGCGCGACCTGTCCGACGCCGCGCCTGACACGCTCACCCTGGTCACCGGCCTCCTCGCGCTGCTCGCAGACCGGCTCGAAGGCTCGCTCTGGCGCAAGGGATGCCCGGTGGCCACGGTCGCGCTGGAGATGGCGGCCACCAGCGACCCGCTCCAGGAGGTCTGCGCCGAGGTGTACGGCTCGTGGGAGCAGGCGCTGCGCGACCGGCTGATCGCCGACGGGCATCCCGACGCCGACGACCTCGCCACGACCGTTCTCGCCCTGATCGAGGGCGCGCTGCTGCTGGCCAGGGCCCATCGCAGCCGGGAGCCGATCGACCGCGTGGCGCGCAGGGTCGCGCTGCTGCTCGGCGGCTGACGTTCGGTGCTTCCGCGTTTCAGCCTGCCCAAAAAATATGTAGACCGATCTATTAGGAGATGGCATGCAACCCGACTCGATCGTCTTCGGCGGCGCGGGCTTCATCGGGCGTTCCCTGGTCGCCGAGCTGCTGCGCCAGGGCCACGCGGTCGCGGCGACGGTCCGCTCGGACGGGGAGCGGCTCACCTCGTGGCTCACCGGCCAGGGCGTTCCCCTGGACGGGCTGACCGTCGTCCAGTCCGACATCACCCGGCTCGACCTCCGGCTCCCTTCCGTGCGTGACGTCTACAACTGCGCGGCCCGCTTCGCGTTCGGCCTCGGCCTGGAGGAGGCGCGCGCCGCGAACGTGACCGGGGCGCTGAACGTGCTCGACTGGGCCGCCACGCTGCCCGATCTGCGGCGGGTGGTGCACATCAGCGGCTACCGCGTGAGCGATTCCGGCCCGTCCGACGAGCGGCTGGGGGCGTACGAGGCGTCCAAGAAGGAGGCGGACGCGGCGGTGCGGGCGCGCGCCCGCGAGCTCGGCATCCCCCTGAGCATCGCCAACCCCGCCACGGTGATCGGGCCAGGGCAGTACCTGGGCCTGGCCGACACCGTGTCCGACCTGTGGCACGGCCGCCTGCCCGCCCTCCCGGGAGGCCGCGACGTGTTCGTGCCCGTGGTCGACGTCGGCTACCTCGCGGCCTTCCTGGCCGCTCTGGCCGAGCACGATGACGAGCGGGAGAACGCGTACTGGATCCTCGACGACCGCACCCCCGTCCTGTCCCACCTCGACCGGCTGCTCGCCGCCCACATGGGGGTGCGGGCGCCCCGGCTCAGCGTGCCGGTCGGCCTGCTGCGGCGGCTGCCCCGCGCGCTGACCGGGGTCGATCCGGAGACGCTGCCGTTCCTGTCCACCGACCGGTACGACACCGCCTCCGCCGACATCTTCGCGAAACGGCTCGGGCTCCGCATGCCGCCCATCGAGGCTGCCCTGACGACCTGGGCCGACGACCTGGTGGCGGCCCGCTTCGGCGCGACGCCCACACCGCCCGGGCCGTACGGGTACCAGACGGTCGCGGGCGTCCGTACGTGGGTCGCCGGAGATCGCGAACGGCCCGCGTACGTGTTGCTGCACGGCCTGCCCCTGGACTCCGGCTCCTGGGAGCACGTCATCGACCGGCTCGGCGCGCCCGTGCTGGCCGCCGACCTGCCGGGGCTCGGCAGGTCGGGCCCCGGGCCGATCGGCGGCTGGCTCACGGACCTCCTGCGCCCGGTGGAGACCCGCCCGGTGCTCGTCGCGCACTCGCTGGCCTGCCTGCCCGCCCTCCAGTACGCGGCCGCCCACCCGGACCGGCTGTCCCGCCTGGTGCTGGTCGCCCCCGCCTTCCTGCAGGCCCCGGCCTCGCGGTTGTCGCGCTCACGACTCGCCGCTCTCCTGCTGCGCCGGATGCCGGCGGCCCGGCTGGCGCGCACGATCGGCTTGACGGAAGGCCCTGCCACGACCCCTGCCACGACCCCTGCCACGACCGCCGCCGCGGCCAGCCTCGCCCGGCCCGGTGCCGCCCGCCGCATGATCGCCGCCATGCGGGCCTCTCACGCCATGCGTCAGGAGCTGCGCGAGTTGCTGGACCGGGTCAGCGTGCCTGTGGAGATCGTTGTCGGGTCGGCTGATCCGCTGACCGTGGACAGGCCCGTGACCACGATCGACGGGGCGGGGCACTATCCCCAGCTCACTCATCCGGACGAGCTGGCCCGGATCGTGGCGCCTGTCTGATATCGGCTGTGCCGTGGAAACCGTGAGGAAACACCTCGCTCCCTAGAACTGGAGGTTCACATCGGAGCTTCGGACGTCCAGGAGAGCGCTTCATGGTTTCGCGGCAATCGGCAGTCGCACGCGTCGTCTCGGCGGCATGCGCGGCATTGGCTCTGAGCGTGTCCGCGCCCGCCATCGCCACGGCGGACAACGCCCCCGTCAAGGTAGGGGACGTGCAGAAGGCGATGGTGGCCTTGGTGAAGACAGGCCACGTGGTGGGCGCCATCGGCGAGGTGTACGTGAACGGCAGGCGGGCCGGGAAAGGATCGGCCGGATCCCGGCTGCTCGACGGCAAGGGCGGCACGATCCCCTCCACCGCGCGCTACCGGATCGGCTCGCAGACCAAGAACATGACCGCCACCGTGGCCCTGCAACTCGTGCGGAGCGGAAAGCTGAAGCTGGACGACACACTCGGCGAGGTGCTCCCCGAGACGGCGGAGAAGGATCTGGTGGAACGGGCCGACGAGATCACGGTACGCAACCTGATCCAGCTCACCTCCGGCATCCCCGACTATCTCGGCCCCGACATCCGCGGGTTTGACCCCACGGTCACCTATCGTCCCGTGGACCTGGTGGCCGCCTCCCGCAAGCGGGAAAGGCCGTCGGAGATCGGGACCTTCAACTACTCCAACACCAACTACATCCTGCTCGGCATGATCATCGAGAAGGTGGCCGGGCGTTCGCTGGCGACCGAGTTCAACCGGAGGATCTTCGCCCCGCTGGGTATGCGGGACACCTACCTGCCGGTCAAGGCCGCCGCGGGGATCAAGGGCCCGCATGGGCACGGCTACCTGAAGGATGAGACGGGCAAGCTGCTCGATGTCGACACGCTCAACGCCACTACCCTGCTGGGCGCCGGTGGCGTGGTCTCCACCGCGCGCGACGTCAGCGTCTTCCAGCGCGCGTTCAGTCAAGGCAGGCTGCTGCCGGACTCCCTGCGCGACGTGATCACGGATCCGGTGCCCGGCCAGCCGCCGCATCCGCAGGGGGGTCCGTGCGCGGGCAAACCCGGCTTCGACGCACGCGGCGGGAGCGCGCCCGGCTTCGTCGCCGTGACCTACACCTCCCCGGACGGGCGGCTGCAGTTCGCGGTCTCCGTGACGGTGGCCATGGACGACGCCGAACGCGCCGGTGTGGGGATGCGCGTCGACCAGGCCCTCAAGTCGGTGTTCTGCCCCGCATCCGCCTCACAATAATCCTGGAGCGGGATCGCCGACCGGTTCAGTCGTCGATGGCCTGGTAGAGCGTGGTCCAGAAGTCATGGATGAGGCACACCGAATCCGGGGTGGACATCCCGACCTGGGTGAGCAGGACTCCGGTGAGCTGGTTGGTCCTGTCCGCGTAGGCCGTGGTGCCGGTGCCGCCGTCCCAGCCGAACTGGCCGATGGGGGCGTAGTCGCCGCGGTAGGTGCGTACCGCCATCCCGAAGCCCCAGCCGCCGTGCAACCCCCCGCCGAACGACAGGTGGACGATGTTCCTGTACATGGCGTCGCGGGCGGCTGTCTGCTCGGGCGTGAGGCGGTTGGTGGTCATCAGCTCGACGGCGGACCGGGACAGGATCCGTTCGCCGCCGTGCATCCCGTGGTTCAGCAACATCCGGAAGTAGGCGTGGTAGTCGTCGACGGTGGAGACCAGCCCACCGCCGCCGCCCTGGAACGCCTGCGGCCGGCTGAGACGGCCGCCCGCCGCCTCGTCCCACACGACGAACTCTCCGGTCTGCGGGTCGGGCCCGTAGAGGGGCGGCAGCCGGTCGATCTTGCCGGCGGGCACGTGGAAACCGGTGTCCGTCATCCCCAGCGGATCGAGGACGCGTTCGCGCAGGAACGTCTCCAACGGCCGGCCGGTGACCCTGGCGACGAGCACGCCGACCACCTCGTTGCTGAGGTCGTACTGCCACCGCTCTCCTGGCTGGTACGACAGCGGCAGCGTGCCGAGACGGCGCATCCACTCATCCGGCCCCGGCGCCGGCCCGGAGGCCACGCTGTAGTCGGTCTGCTCGAAGATCGCGGCCCTGATCGGGGCGTCCATCAACGCGAAATCCACTCCAAGCCCGAACGTGGAGGTCAGCAGGTCCCGTACGGTGATCGGCCGCCGCGCCGGCACGGTGTCCTCCAACGGGCCGTCGGGCCGCTTCAGCACCTGCCGGTCGGCGAGTTCGGGCAGCCACGGATCTACCGGGTCATCCAGCCGCAGCCTGCACTCATCGAGCAGGATCATCGCCGCCGCCATCGTGACCGGCTTGGACGTGGACGCCATCCGGAAGATCGTGTCCCGGCGCATCGGCGCGCCACCGTCGTGCCGCATCGTGCCGAGCGCCTCGACGTGCGGCTCACCGCCGCGGCTGACCATGGCGACCAGCCCGGGAATCTTCTTGGACTCGACGTGGCGTGCCAGCACGTCGCTCAGTCTGCGCAGCCCTGCTCCGGAGAAGCCGCTGTTGCTTGTTCCCATCATGAATCTCCTTGTCCACAGTGTTGTTACCGGCCCCTTCGAGGCGGCCATGCGATGAGCGTGCACCCTGACCTGAGGTCAAGGTCAACCCCGATCGCGACCATGGACTGACCGGCTGGTCGGCATCCCTCAGGGCCTGCGCACCCAGCTTGGACGGACCTTCGGCGGGGCCGAGCTCTCCCACGGCCAGTGGCAGCGCATCGCCCTGGCCCGTGGCCTCATGCGCGAGACGCCGTTGCTGCTCGTCCTGGACGAACCCACCGCGGCGCTCGACCAGCAGGCGGAACACGACCTCTTCGAGCTGTTCGCCGAGCAGACCCGCGACTCCACGGGGCGGGGGGCGATCACCGTGCTGGTCTCCCACCGGTTCTCGACCGTGCACATGGCCGAATCACAGGCGATGCGCGCTATCCTCACCCCTGTGATCGCCCTCGACCCCTACCTCAAGGTGAGCGCGAAGGTCGCCGGCGACCACGGCTCGGGCTCGGGTGCTGTGGCCGCCGCGGTTCGCCAGAGCGCGGCCGCCCACGATCCGGGGGTGCGCTGAGCCGATGGCAGACGGGCTCACGATCGGTCAGGCGGCGGCGTTCGTCGGCGTCACGGTCAAGACAGTGCGGCACTATCACCGGCTCGGCCTGGTCGCCGAGCCGGAACGTGACAGTTCCGGCTACCGGCGTTACCGGTCGGACGACCTGCTGCGGCTGGTCCAGGCCCGGACCCTGGCCGGAGCGGGCGTGCCGCTGGCCGAGGTCGGCGACCTGCTCGACGCCGATCCCGAGCGGTTCGCCACCGCCCTGGACGACGTCCGTCATCGGCTCACCGAACGGATCGAGGATCTGATCGCGCGCCGCGACACGCTGCACCGGCTCACCCATGGCGACCGGGCCCTGCTGCCCGACCGGGCCTGCGCGGTCCTGGACCGATTCGCCGATCTCGGCTTCAGTTCCGACTACGTGGCCGGTCAACGGGAGGGTCTGGTGCTGGCCCGGGCGCTGATCCCGGAGATCTTCGACAACTTCCTGACCCAGCTCGAACGTTCGCTCGACGATCCCGAGTCCGTCGAGCTGACCAAACGCGGCTGGGAGGCACGGTCCTGGGACCCCGACGACCCGCGGATCGAGGAACTGGCGTCCGCGCTGGCCGACAAGCTGCTGGCCGACCGCGCGCTGCTGGCGATGCCGGCCGGGTTTCAGAACCGGTCCGACGCCGCTTCCCGCTACGGGCTGGTCAACCACCACCGGGAAGACCAGGAACCGTCGATCGCCCGGCTGAACGCGCTGATCGAGGCGAACCTGCGCGCGGCCGGCATCGACATCCCGCATCAGTGACGGGTGCCCGGCAGACCCGGTGCTACGGCGGGAACAAGTCGCGTGGATGGCCTGGCCTGGCGGAAGTAGGTGGCCAGGCCAAGGTTCCTCCACCTGGACGTGGACGCGTTGGCGGAGGCGGCGAAGAGGCGCTCAGCCGGTGCCACCGGGAGAGATCAGGCCGGTCTCGTAGGCGACCACCACGGCTTGGACACGGTCGCGCAGGTCGAGCTTGGACAGAATGCTGGCGACGTGAGTTTTCACCGTGGCCACGCTGAGGGTCAGCCGGTCAGCGAGTTCGGCGTTGCTCAGGCCGGTGGCGAGCAGGCGCAGCACATCCAGTTCCCGGGGCGTCAGCTGGTGCAGATCGCGGTGGAGGGTGGGCTTCGCGTCGTCGCGGCGGGCGAAACGCTCGACCAGGCGGCGGGTGATGGTGGGCGCGAGCAGGGCGTCGCCGGAGCGCACCAGACGTACCGCGGCCACCAGGTGTTCGGGTGAGACGTCCTTGAGCAGGAATCCGCTCGCTCCTGCGGCGAGCGCGGCGTACACGTAGTGGTCGAGGTCGTAGGTGGTCAGGATCAGCACGCGGGTGTCCTCGGCACCGCGCGCGAGGATGCAGAACCGCCGGTGCGATTTCCGGACCGGCGCAGGCGTACCTGCTCGGCGACAACACCCTGCTGAGCTTTCCCGCCCAACACCACTTGGGGCCCGGCCGCGAGGTCGTCGACGGGATCGGCGTGCCGTCCGACCACCACGTGCCCCTGACCCCCGAGGACGCGGCCGCCGGGCGCGACCCCGCCCTGGCCAAGGCCCTGACCTTGCTGCACGAATGAGGATGGACCTCTCCATGAGACAGCTCCTGGCAGCCGCCGCGGGACTGGCCGTCCTGGCCGCGTCCGCCTGCTCCCCACCCGCGCCGCCCCGCTCCGACGCCGTGTCCGCCGTGCCGCCCGTGCCTGCCAGTCTGCCCGCCCCCACCGGCGCCCACCCTGTAGGCACCACCGTCCTGTATCTGAAGGACACCTCCCGCCCCGATTCCTGGAACCTCGACGCCGACGCGCGCGAGCTCAAGCTCACCCTGTGGTATCCGACCGGGCAGCGGGACGGGCAGCGGGCGCCGTACATGACACCCAAGGAATCGGAACTCCTGCTGAAAGGCTCCGGGATTGCGAGCGCGCCGTACGACACGCTGAGCAAGACCCGTACGAACGCCATCAAAGACGCCGAACCGGCGGGGCGGAAGCTTGCGCTGGTGGTGATGTCTCCCGGCTTCACCAAGCCGATGAGCACACTCACCTCCCTGGCCGAGGACCTGGCCAGCCGCGGATACGTCGTTGCCGAGATCGACCACACCTACGAGAGCTACGCCACGACCTTCCCCGACGGGCGGGTCGCCGAATGCCTCGCCTGCGACAGCAACTCCGACCCCGGCTTCGGCGCGGGATTGGTCCAGGGACGGGCCGCCGACGTCTCGTTCGTGCTCGACCAGCTGCCCTCGAAGTGGGACGATTCCGACCGGATCGACCGCTCCCGCATCGCCATGGTGGGGCAGTCGATCGGCGGGTCCAGCGCCATCGCGACCATGCTCGAAGACCCTCGGGTGCGGGCCGGGATCGACATGGACGGCACCGCCTACTCCCGGATCCCCAAGAGCGGATTCTCCCGGCCGTTCATGTTCCTGGGTTCGGCCCAGCACGTTCCCGGAGGCCCCGCCCCCACGTGGGACCGCGACTGGAAGCTGCTCACCGGATGGAAGCGCTGGATCGTGCTGTCGGGCACCGAGCACCAGTCCTTCACCGACACCCCGCTGCTGGCGGACGCCCTCGGCATCAAGCCGCTCGCCGGCGTCCTGCCCGCGGCGCGCGCCGCAAAGCTCACCCGTACATACGTGGCGGCCTTCCTCGACCAGCACCTGAAGTCGCAGCCGCAGTCCCTCCTGGACAAGCCGTCCGCACGCTACCCCGAGGCCGAGTTCTGCCCCGCGGCCTGCGCTCACTCCTGAGGCCGTCAGGGGATCCCGAAGACGGCGGGCGAAAGTTTCATGGCGACTTGACTGGCTGAGTCGGAAGGCGCAAAGTTCCCTTAGTTTGGATGTCATCCAAACTAAGGGCTATTGGCGGAAGGGATCAAAGATGCGCAGGACCGCGCGTTCAGTCGTGCCCGTATGCGTGCTCGCGATCGTCGTCGGCCTCGCCCCGCCGGCGCTGGCGGCCACCTGGTCCTCCAGCGCCCAATGGGGTACCTGGTCCAACGGTGGTTACACGCTGTACAACAACATCTGGGGCGGCGGTTCCGGACCCCAGACGATCTGGGCGAACTCCTACAGCAACTGGGGCGTATGGGCCAACCATCCCAACACGGGAGGGGTCAAGTCGTACCCGAACGCCACGAAGTACGTCGGAAAGCGCATCAGCGCCCTCGGCAGCGTCACCAGCAGGTTCAACGTGACCGTGCCGAGCGGCGGATCGTACGCGACGACGTACGACGTCTGGGACACGGGGCACGCGTACGAGATCATGCTCTGGATGAACAAGCGCGGCGCCGTCGGACCGCTCGGCTCACGCCAGACCACCGCCTCAGTGGGCGGCCACAGCTGGGACATCTACCGTGGCAGCAACGGCGCGAACCAGGTCTTCTCGTTCGTCAGGACCTCCAACACCAACTCCGGCACCGTGGACGTCAAGGCCGTGCTCAACTGGCTGCGCGGCAACGGCTGGATGGGCGATGTGACGCTCGGCGACGTGCAGTTCGGCTACGAGATCACCTCCTCCAGCGGAGGGATGGACTTCGTCACCAACAGCTTCTCGGTGTCGTCCTCCTAGCCGGGTCCTCACCCGACCCTCCGCAGGGCGCGCTCGCGGCGGGCGGCGACGCTGGAGCCCGACTCCCCGCGCGCCATCCCGCGCAGCACGATCGGCGCCACGACCAGCCCGAGCACGGCCCACGCGCCCAGCACGCCGAACGTCTCCACATGCCGCCACGACTCCCCGATCTCGACGCTCACCGCGTCGGCCGGCAGCAGGGCCGAACGCATGCCCAGGCCGAGCCAGTAGATCGGGAACACCTGGGCGACCCACTGCAGCCACTCCGGCAGCGCCGTGATCGGGTAGAAGACGCCCGAGATCCCGATCATACCGATCGCCAGGAGCTGGACCAGTCCCTGGCTGCGTGAGCTGGGGAACAACGAGCCCAGGATCGCGCCGATGGGCAGCGTGGCCACCATGCCGAGCACCAGCACCGGCCACGTCTGCCCACCGACCGCCAGCCCGTCGATGATGAACAGGCCCGGGATCAGGAAGATCGCCAGGTCCGCCAGCAGCCCGCCGGAGACCGAGACGATCTTTCCGATGAGGTAGCCGAGCATGCCGTTCGGCGTGGCCTTGGCACGCAGGAGGGTGCCGTCCTCGCGTTCGGCGGTGAGGATCTGGCTCATGCTGACCATGCCGAAGGAGATGTTCATCCCCAGGATGCTCGGCAGGGCGAGCGCGCCCAGCATCAACCCGGTCGCGCCGAACTCCCTGTCCCGCATGAACCACAGCGCGCCCAGCATCAGCAGCGGCCAGAACACGTGGCTGAACAGCTCCGCGCCGTTGGTGAACGACTGCCGCAACTCGATCAGGCCGCGTTGGAAGCCGGCCCGGATGGCACAGGTGGTCATCGCGCCGCCTCCGCCTCGTGCACCAGCGCCAGGTACGTCTGCTCCAGCGACGCCCGGTGCACCTCCAGCTCGCTGACCGCCTCGCCGTGCGTGGCGAACAGCTCGCGGACGAACGCCGTGGAGTCCTGCGTCGATTCGCTGAGCCGCCGGCCGCTCTGCTTCCAGCGCACCCGGTCCTGGCCGGCGATCTGCCGGGCCAGCTCGTACGGGGTGCCGTCGGCGACGATCCGCCCCCGGTCGAGCACGGCGATGCGGTCGGCGAGCCGTTCCGCCTCGTCCAGGTCGTGCGTGGTGAGCAGGATCGTGACGCCGAGGCCGCGTACCAGCTCGTGGAACTCCCGCCGCGCCACCGGATCGAACCCCGTGGTCGGCTCGTCGAGGAACAGCACCTCCGGCCGGCCCACGATGCCGATCGCCACGTCCAGGCGGCGGCGCTGCCCGCCTGACAACGCCCTGATCTTCTTCCCGGCGTGCTCGGTCAGGCCGACCGCCTCGATGAGCTCGTCGGCGTCCCACGGCCGGCGCGCGGAGCAGGCGTAGAAGGACGCCTGGTGCGCCAGCAGCTCACGGACCCGCCACTTGCCGTGGTCGCGCCAGGACTGCAGCACGACGCCGATCCTGGCCCGCCACTCCTCGCCGGCGTTCGCGGGGTCGGCGCCGAGCACCTGTACGCGGCCGGCCGAGCGCAGGCGGAAGCCTTCGAGGATCTCTACGGTGGTCGTCTTGCCGGCGCCGTTCGGCCCCAGCAACGCCAGCACCTCACCCTGCCCGACCTGGAAGGTCACCTCATTCAGTACGTCGGTGCCGCCGTACCTCATGCGCAGCCCCTCGACGTCCACCACGGCCCGTTCGTTCATCCTCGTCTCCTCACTGTGAAGTCCGATAGCAAGCAACCGTAGTTGACTAATTTGAAACTAGTCAACTACGGTTGCTTATATGCGCGGATCCAGTGAAGATCGGGCCAGCGAACACTGAACCACCGAGCCCGGCAACGTGGGCTCGCGTAACGGCGGCTCGCCACTGAAGGGGTCAGAGGGCGTTTCCTGGAGGGCCGTCAGCCGGAGTGCGGTGGGTGGCGGGCCACGGCAGCGCGTAAAGGATGATCGATCTGAAGCGGCGTGCGGACCCGCCTCAACCCCACTCCGGATCCTGGGCGAGTTTCTCGGCGATGCGGTCGTGGAAACTCTTGCGCTGCAGGGCCTGTTCGATGTCGGTGACGACCCGCGACAGCGGGTAGGGGATCTCGGCTTCGAGGTCGGCGATGGCGGCCTCGGTGGCCCGCCACTCCGCCGCCAGCCGCGACACGACGCCCCGCGCCTTGTCGGTGAGCGTCACCATCTTGCTGCGCGCGTCATCACCCGCGACGGTCTCGACCCACCCGGCCGTGCGCATGGCGGCGACCTTCTGACTGAGGGCCGAATGTGTGCGGTTGACCGACTCCGCCAGCTCGGTGATGGTCATCGGGCCGTGGTCGTGCAGCCGGAGCAACTCCATCACGAAGCTCGGCTTGAGTCCGTCGATCTCTCCTTCGGTGTAGATCTGGGCGATGTCGTCGTCCATCGAGGACTGGAGCAGGCGCAGCGGGCGCCAGAGGCTGTGGTGGGTGGGATCGCTCACGAGCTCATACAAGCACTGTTGTTATGAGCCCCGGCAGATCTCACCGGGGCTCCCCCGAACTAGAAGTCCAGGTCTCCCCCACTTGGCATGGCGGGGGTCTTCTCGGGCTTCTCGGCGATGACGGCCTCGGTGGTGAGGAAGAGCGCCGCGATGGAAGCGGCGTTCTGCAGCGCCGAGCGCGTCACCTTGGCCGGGTCGAGAATGCCGGCCTCGAACATGTTGACGTACTCGCCGGTCGCGGCGTTGAGGCCCTCACCCGGGGTGAGGTTGCGCACCCGCTCGACCACGACGCCGCCCTCAAGACCGGCGTTGACCGCGATCTGCTTGAGCGGCTCCTCCAGCGCCTTCTTGACGATCGCGGCCCCGGTGGCCTCGTCGCCCGTCAGCTCCAGCTTGTCGAACGCCTTCGCGCCGGCCTGCAGCAGCGCCACGCCACCGCCGGGCACGATGCCCTCCTCGACGGCCGCC
>NZ_JBHSPA010000042.1:0-29478 GCF_042656245.1 Nonomuraea insulae | reverse complement strand
CAGCCAGTTGATCAATCAGTGTTGCGACGACCTCTTGACTTCACCCGAGGCGGCGGGCAATTCGCGAGGGTCAGCCGTTGGTGGTTTCGAGCACGAGCCGGGCGAGTTCGATCCGGTCGATGTTGGGCGCGAACGCCGTGGCGTTCCCGAGCACCAGGTTGCCCGTCGCCGTGGTCAGGGTGAGGGGCGTGGCCTGGGTCCAGAAGTTGTCCCAGGCGTAGTTGTGCCGGAACACGCCCCTGGTCGTCGTGCCGCCGGTCTCGGTGATGTCGACGAAACGGCTGATCACGTCGGTGTTGTAGGGGTGCCCGGTGTTCCTGTCGGCGTTGGCGTAGTGAACCAGCAGGACATACTCGCCGGGGCCGTATCCGGCCGGGCGGGTGAGGGTGAGGGTGTTGGCCGCGCCGTTGCCGAGGTCACCGACGTAGGCGCCCGCGGAGGCGTTCGACGCGCTCGTGGCGGGGACGGTGACCACCTTCGCCGTCCCGGCCAGGGCCGCCTTCTCCGCCTCGACCCGGTGGACGGCGCCGTCGGCCCGCACGGTGGTGAGTTCGCGTAGTTCCAGACCGGCGGGCCCGCCCACCTCGACCCGGGAGATGCCGGCCGGGAGGTAGACCCGCGCCCGGGAGGTGCCCTCGCCGGATCGGGTGGCTCGCAGGCCCGGGATCTCACGGCCGTCGACGCGGACCTGGAGGCCGCCCGCGGCGCTCGCCCGGTAGGCGAGGTTCAGGTCGTGATAGCCGTCCTGGCCAGCGGCGATGAAGAACGTGGCCCGTGCGCCGCCGCCGAGGGCGACGGCCGGGCCCTGCCCCTGACGGGTGATCGTGGCGCCGCCGGACAGCCGGGCCTCGTCGACGGGGTAGGCGCTCCGCTCGGTCCCGGCGAGCTCGGTCAGGTCGAACTTGTCGAGCGTGACGTCGCTGCCGGGCAGCCGCGTGGCCCCGTCGGCGCTGGTGCGCAGGGACAGCTGGTGGGTCCCGGCGCTCAGCTGCACCTCCACGTCGGTACGGCCCCGGTAGGTCCAGCCGAGGTCGGCCGAGTACTGCACGATCTGGTTGAGCACGCCGTCCACGAAGAGGGCGTGCCTGCCCGGCATCTTGTTCGCGCCCTGGTAGACACCGAGCCGGTACCGGCCGGCGCGGGGCACGGTGACGGGGAACGTCACGGCCGAGTCGGTCTTGTTCAGGCCGCCGACGTCACGCTTGCCCGAGGTGGCGTAGAGCTGGGGGTCGGCCGTGGTGTCCTGGGGGAACGACTGTGCCGAGGTCAGCGTGGCCGACTCCGCCTCGACCGAGACGGTCCACGGTGCGCCGGTGACCGGGGCGCCACCACTGGCGGGGACGATGGTGACGCGGTAGGCGGCCATGACGTCCCCGCCGGGCAGGTCCACCTGGAGGCGGCCGGCGGAGACGGTGGCGCGCCTGGCCGCGACGACCGGCGGCTTGAGCGCGTCGCCTTCGTACCCGGACCAGGTCGTCTTGGACACCACGACGTCCACCTGCCCGCCGAAGACGCCGGAGGCGAGCCCTGCGACGTCGAGCCGGACCGGCTCCGAGCCGCCGCCGACGAGGATCGTCCCGCGCCGCGCGGACTCGTCGATCGCCGCGACGGCCTGGACGGTGTCGGCGACGTTCAGCCGGGGCGGGGTGGCCCTGACGGTCTGCCCGGTCAGGTCCGCGTACCACTTGAGCAGCCACCAGCCGCCGTTGGCCTGCCGGGTGCGGACCGCGTGGTCGTCGAGGTTGCCGGCGTAGGTCCAGAACGCCATGTCGGCGTCGACCTTGGTGTCCTCGAACAGGGAGATCCACTGGATCATCTGGCCGGGCACGGACATGTCGCGGCGGTTGCCGTACTCGTCGATGTTGATCGGCAGCGGGCCGATGCCCAGCTCACGCTCCAGCGCCCGGTAGTTCGCGTGGTGGCCGCGATAGGCGGCGAGGCTGCCGCGCGACAGTTCGTGCCAGGCCATGATGTCCGGCAGGCAGTTCCTCGAACCGCAGGTGGCGCCCTTGGCCCAGGTGAGGAAGTCGCGCAGCCGGCCCGGGTTGTACCCGGCCTCGTTGGGGCCGACAATCTTCGCGGCGGGGTCGATGGACCGGATGCGTTCGACCACCGCCTTCCAGTCGGCGAAGAACTTCTGCTTCAGCGCGGCCCAGTCCTGGTACCAGATCCCGTCGGGCTCGTTGAACGGCACCCAGACGAACTTGCCCTTGTCCCGTGGCCGGTCGCGCACGACCTTGCGCACCATCGTGTCGACCTTGGCGAGGTAGTCGTCGATGCCGCGGTTCTCGTAGGGCCATTGGCTGTAGACGTCCTGCATGTAGACGACGATCTCGCCGCCGCCCGCGGCGAAGAAGCCGTCCGCGACGACGAGCGCGTCGCCGTTGGGGTGCTGGTCGCCGTCCGGGGCCTTCTGCGCGACGGTACGCGGCCGGGCTCCGGCGAGGAGGGGACCTCCCGGCACGCCCGGGTCGGACAGGCCGTACAACATGCCGGTCGCCCCGCCGTGGACGGGACCGGTGCGCTGGGCGAAGTCCACGGCGACCACCTCGGTGGCGATGGCGGCGGCCGATGGCGTGGTGGTCATGGCGGTGAGGGTAACGAGGGCGGCCAGCATGGAGGCAGGCCGGGTTAACCGGTGCATGGATGTCCTCTCCTGAGGGTTCTCACTTGACGGCGCCGCCGGTGATGCCGGAGATGATCTTCCGTTGGGCGACGGCGAAGATCACCAGCAGGGGCAGGCTCATGAGGAGGATGTAGGCGAAGATCAGGTGCCAGTTGTTGAGGTAGAGGCCGGCGTTGGCCACCTGGAACAGGTTCAGCGGCAGGGTGTCGAGCCGGCCGCCGACGACGAAGAAGGCGTAGAAGACGTCGTTCCAGACGTACAGGCAGATGAGGATGGTCGCGGTGGCCAGCACTGGGCGCAGCAGGGGCAGGATGACCGAGACGAACACCCGCACCGGGCCCGCGCCGTCCATGCGCGCGGCCTCCTCCAGCGACAGCGGCACGGTGCGGACGAATCCGGTGACGAAGAAGATCACGGTGGACAGGTAGATGCCGACGTAGACGCCGATCATGCCGGCCGCGCTGCCCGCCAGGCCGAGTTGGCGCAGCAGGAGCACGATGGTGACGACGGCGGGCGGGAGCACGATGCCGCTGATCGCCAGGGCGTACAGGACGGCGTTGAGCCGGCCGGCCCGGCGGGCCAGGATCCAGGACGCCATCGAGCCGAACGTGAGCACCAGCACCACCGACGGGGCGACGATCAGGACGCTGCCCAGGAACGCCGACGGGATCTCGCCCTGCTGCCAGACCTGGGCCAGGTTCTCCCACAACCGCCAGTGGGACGGGAGGGAGAGGTTCGGCGACAGGGCCTCGGCCTGGGACTTGGCGGCGGTGACGACCATCAGCCACAGCGGCACGCCCATGACGGGGACGACGAGCGCGACCACCGCGAAGGGCCGCAACCGGGCGGCGAGCCCCCGCGTCACCGGCGGCCTCGTGCGCCTGGCCGTGGGCGCGCCATAGGCGGTAACGGTCACAGGATCTCCTCCCTCTTGCGCAGGACGCGGATCACCGGGAAGGCCAGCAGCGCGACCATGAGGACCAACACCAGGCTCATGGTCGTGGCCTGGGCGAACAGGCCCTGCCCGAAGGTGCGGTAGATGAAGATGTTGAGGATCTCGGTGCTGCGGGCCGGGCCGCCGCCGGTGAGGGCCTGGACGATGTCGAAGCCGTTCATGGAGCCGAGCAGCGCGGTCGCCACGTTGAACGTGACGGCCGGGGCCAGCAGCGGGAAGCGGACCTGCCAGAACGCCTGCCACGGCGTGGCGCCGTCGATGCGGGCGGCCTCCGAGACGTCCTCGGGGACGGTCTTGAGCCCGGCCAGGTAGATGAGCATCGACAGGCCCATCCACTTCCAGGCGTGGATGACCGCGGCCAGGACCAGCGTCCAGGTGGTGCTGCCGAGCCAGGCGATCTCCACCTGCCCGCCGGTCAGGGCCGAGAGCAGGGCGTTGAGGCTGCCATCCGGCTTGAGCAGCGCCTGGAAGACGTACCCGACGGCCAGGGCGGACATCAGGACCGGGACGAGGAAGGCCAGGCGGGCGGCGCGGTTGAGCCAGGTGTCCTTCTCCAGCAGCACGGCCAGGCCGAAGCCGAACAGGTTCTGGAACAGCGCCACCAGCGCGGCGTAGATCACCGTGATCCGCAGGGCGCTGAACAGGGTGCCGTCCGACAGCAGGTACACGAAGTTGTCGAAGGCCGCGTAGCGGATCTCGCTCTTGAAGCTGGACCAGTCGGTGAAGGCGTAGACGAAGTTGAACAGGGTCGGCAGGAAGAAGAAGACGAACAGGATCGCGAACGCCGGCGCCAGGAACCACATCGGGTGCGTGCCATTGTGCCGGGTGAGCGTCTCGTGGCCGGTCGGCACGGGGCTGCTCCTTGGGCGGGGGAAGAGGGTCGGGTCAGAAGCCGGTGGCGCCGGCCGCCTTGGCGAGCTGGGCGAACTGCTTCTGGGTGGCGGCGGCCACCTGCTCGGGGGTCAGGCTGCCGGTGATCATGTCGGCCAGGTTGAGGTACAGGTCGGGGTTGGCCACGGCGAGGGCCTGCATCGACCCGACCGCCTGCCCGAGCGAGGCGTGCACGTCGAGCAGCGCCCGCGGCACCCCGTCAGGGGTGGGCACGTCCGTACGCAGCGACACCGTCTTGCGGTCGGCGACGAAGCCCGCGTAGCCGGTGCCCATCCAGTACGACAGGAGCTGCCGGGCGGCCGACTCCCGCTTGGCGTCGCCCGTGCGGAAGGCCACCAGGGCGTTGGACTGGTCAGGGATGAACGTGCCGACGTTCCCCGACGGCGAGATGGGGAAGAAGCCGATCTTCTTGTCCAGTTCCGCGGTGTCCGCCTTGGCCTGGAGCTGGCCGAAGAACGAGTTCACCTGCACCGCCATGGCCGCCTGGCCGGACAGCAGCGCCTCGCCCTGGTCCTCGAACGTGGCGGTCTTGATGTCCTTGTTGAACAGGCCCTCGTCGATCAGCGACTTGTAGGTCTTGATCGCGTCCAGGATCGTCTTGTCCTCGAACGTCTCCTTGCCGGTGTTGACCCGCTCCCACAGGCCGTTCTTGGCGGCGTCGGCGAGCTGGACCTGAACCCACCACTGGGTGCCCCACTTGTCGGCGGCCATCTCGAAGAACGGGGTGACGCCCTTGCCCTTGAGCGTGCGGGCGGCCTGGAGCATCTCCTCGAACGTCTTCGGGGTCTCCTTGAGACCGTTCGCCGCGAAGACCTCCTTGTTGTAGTAGACGCCCTCGACCGCCGGGCTGGTGACGAGGGCGGCGTAGCGGGTCTTGTCCAGCAGTCCCGTGATGTCGCGCAGCTCCGGCGAGAGCGTCTGGATCCAGGGGGCGCCGTCGAGGGGCTGGAGGTTGGCGCGGGCGTTGAGCGCGGTGAGCATGGACGCGGTCGGCTGCCAGAAGGCCAGGTCGGGCTTGTCGCCGGTGGCCACCTTGGTCTGCACGCCCTGCTCGTACGGGTCGGGGATGGTGACGATCTCGACCTTGGCGCCGGTGGCCTGGGTGAAGGCGTCGGTGACGGCCTTGGGCACGGTGTTGCTGTTCTGGGCGGCCCAGATGGTGAGCGTGACCCCGTCCAGCCGGGCGGCGGGATCGGGCCAGGCCGACGGCGAGCCGGCGGTGGGGACGGCGGCGGGACCGGCGGAGGGGTCGCTGCAGGCCGCGAGGCCCAGGACGAGGGCCGCAGCGGTGGCGAGACGCTGTGCGAGCTTCACGATGTGGCTTCCTTAGCGGGGACGAAGGTGCAGGATGCGAGCGGTGGGGGCGGGGACGGCCGTGACGGTGAGCTCGGCCGTGCGGGGGTTCCAGGTGTGCGTCCAGCCGTCCGCCGCCGAGGGGTAGGCGATCTCCACGCTCAGGTCCCGTCCGGTCAGGTGCGGGAGCGGGAGCACGGTGGTGTCCTGGGCTCCGGGTCTGCGCCAGATCCCCAGGTGGGTGGCCTCGCCGCTGCGGAGGCCGAGGGCGAGCCACGGGTCGTCCCAGCCGGGCAGGCCGAGCGGCCAGCACGGTGTGGCGCGCAGCAGGTCGGGGCGCAGGCTCTTGTGGAGCCGTACGCCGTCGCTGACCAGGGCGAGCTGTTCCGGGGTCATCCGGTGGAGGTTGCCGGACAGGTAGAGGCGGCCGAGGATCCCGGTGCACATGGTGAACGCGATCTCCTCGTCGCTCATCCCGGGCTGGGGGTAGGCCCAGTTGGCGGCCTGCTCGGGCAGCACCGACAGGGGCGCGGCGACCGCGATCGGCGGGTAGCGCAGGAAGTCCTGCTGGTCGCTGGTGGACTGCAGGTGCAGGCGCGAGAGCATCGCGTAGTCCATGCGCATCGCGCCGGAGCCGCAGTTCTCCAGCACCAGGTTCGGGTGCCGGTCCAGCACGCCTTCCAGCCAGGCCAGGTGGGCCCGGTTGTGCGCGAGCAGCCCTGCGCCGACGCTCGTGGCGTCCACGTCGGTGCCCGCGCCGGGGTTGATGTTGTAGTCGAGCTTGAAGAAGCCGACGCCCAGCTCCTCGACCAGGCGGTCCACGACCTGGTCGAGGTGGGCGACGGCGGCGGGGTGGCGCAGGTCCAGGTGGTGTCGGCCGTGCTCGGCGATCCTGGTGCCGCCGCGCTGGAGGAACGCGGCGTCGGGCAGCTTGTCGGTCATCGGGCTGCGTACGCCGATCACCTCCGGCTCCAGCCACAACCCCGGCGTCATGCCGTGGCCGGTGACGCGGGCCAGCACCTCCGCGAGGCCCCTCGGGAAGCGGCTCTGGGAGGGCTGCCACTCGCCGACGCTGTCCCACCAGTCGCCGCCGTCGTCGTACCAGCCGGCGTCCACGCAGAAGATCTCCGCGCCCGCCGCGGCGGCGGCGTCGATGAGGGGCAGCAGCTTGTCCGTGGTGGGGTCGCCCATGAGCGTGTTCATGTAGTCGTTGAAGACCACCGGCAGCGCGGCCCTGTCCGGGTGGGGACGCAGCAGAGCCCGCCGGTACGCGGTCAGCGCCGCCGCCGCGCCCTCCACTCCCCCGTCCGAGACGGCGATCGCGACCGGCACGGTGGTGAACTCCTCGCCGGGGGCCAGCAGTTCGTTCCACTGGTGGTCGAGGTCGGTGGGGCCGGACAGGGCGACGTACGCGCCGTCCAGCCGCTCCCCCGCCTCCCACCGCCACGGGCCGTTGTGCTCGATCTGCCAGAGCCAGGTCCGGCCGGTGGCGCGGTCGCTCAGCGCGCCCATCGGCACGTGCTCACCGCTCGACCACGTGCCGGAACTGGTCACCGCGAACGTGCCCTTGCCGTGCTGGCCGTGCCCGGCGAGGCCGAGGTCGTCGGCGAGCGGCCGGCCGGTCCAGCGGTTCTCGCCGAGCCATTCGCTGGTGGCGTACAGGACTTCCGGGCCGGCGGCGGGGAAGGCGGCGGCGAAGGACGAGACGGCCAGCAGCAGCACCGGCAGCTCGCCGGTGTTGCGCACCCGGACCCTCGCCTGCAACGCCGCCACGCCGTCGGGGGAACGCAACCTCAGCTCGGCCTCCAGCCCGGACACCTCGTCCCGCATCCGCACCCGCAACTCGTGCCAGCCGCCGTCCCTCGACTGCTCGGAGCCCGTGTAGCGCAGCCGGCAGCCCACCGCCGTCTCCGACAACCGCTGCGAGGCCCTGGCCCGGCCCTCGCCGGGCACCAGCACCTCCACCAGCGGCTGCGACACCCGCGCCGGCGTCGAACCCCGGCCCGCCGCCAGCTCGCGCAGGCTCACCGGGCCATCCGGATGGATCTCCACGGTGACCGCGAGGCCCGAATGACCCCAGCGCAGGTGTTCAAGCATCAACTCTCCCAAGCGTGTGACCGGTCACATGTACGAGTTAGTGTGAGCGGTCACACGCGGAAAGGGGAAGCCCTCTTTGCGGGATCGTTACGCGCGGGTTTCAGGAACGAGGCGCGGTGGACTCACGCAGGACCAGTGTCGGCGGGGTGAGGGCGGGCTCGGGCTGCGCCTGCCCGGTCAGCTCCGCCACGGCCGCGCGGAAACAGGCACGGCCCAGGCCGACGAAGTCCATCCGCACCGTGGTCAGCGCCGGCGTCCAGTAGGCGGAGCCAGGGATGTCGTCGAAGCCGACGATGCTCACGTCGCCGGGCACGTCCTTGCCCGCGTCGTACAGCGCCCGTCGCACCCCCTGGGCGATGTCGTCGTTGCCGCACAGGATCGCGGTCACGTCAGGCTCGGCGGCCAGCCGCCGCCCGGCGGTGTAGGCGGAGGCGATGTCCCAGCCGCAGGCCAGCGCCTCGGGGATCTGCGCCCGCGCCTCCGTGAGCGCGTCGCGCCAGCCCGCCTGCCGGCCGCCGGCCAGCCCTTCCGACGGGATGGCGACGTGGTGCACGGTGCGGTGGCCCAGCTCCAGCAGGTGCCGCGTGGCGTCGGCGGCGGCGCGGCGCTCGTCAAGCGCGATCGCGACCCGGCCCCGGTCGGGCGCGTTCGGCTCCGCGGCGGCGACGGCGGGCACGTGCTCGGGCAGCGCCTCCAGCACCCCGACCCCCATGGCGTCGAACGCGATCACCACCACACCGCCCGCGCTGGCGTCGCTGACGTAGTCGACCGTCTGCTTCACCTCGGCGGGCTCGGCCGACTCCACGACCCTGACGCCCATGGCCATGCCCTCGGCCCTGGCCGCCTCCTCCAGGCCCTGCAGGGTGGCGGCGTAACCGTACAGGACGGTGTTGGAGGTCACGGCGGTGATGCCGCGGGCGCGCCCCAGGCTCAGGGCGCGCGCCGCCCGGCTCGGCCGGAAGCCGAGCCGCTCGATCGCCGCGAGCACCGCCGTGCGCGTCTCGGGACGCACGCGGGGGGACTCGTTCAGCACGCGCGAGACGGTCTGGTACGAGACCCCGGCGGCGGCGGCGACATCCCGGATGCTGGGCATGGCCGTATCGCGGGAGACGCGGCGAGGAGTCGAGGTCACGATCACATGGTAGGGCCAGCCCTCCAGGCAGGGCCCGGCGCCGCGGGCCTGGTCACGCGCTCACAGGTAGGCGCTCAGGTCGCGCAGGTCGATCAGGGGCAGCCCCCAGCGCAGCGCGGCGGCCTCCAGGTCGGCGGCGTCGGCCATCGTCCCGTCGGCGTTCATCACCTCGCAGCACACCCCCACCGGTGGCAGGCCCGCCGCCACGCACAGCGCGACGGTGGCCTCGGTGTGCCCGGCGCGCTCCTTCAGCAGGCCGGAACGGGCGCCGAGCGGGATGACGTGACCCGGCGAGGTGAAATCGGCCGCGCGGGCGTCGGGGTGGG
Source organism: Nonomuraea insulae (assembly GCF_042656245.1). Taxonomy (NCBI): domain Bacteria; kingdom Bacillati; phylum Actinomycetota; class Actinomycetes; order Streptosporangiales; family Streptosporangiaceae; genus Nonomuraea; species Nonomuraea insulae. The sequence goes on along the minus strand of NZ_JBHSPA010000042.1, from coordinate 20,158 downwards.
CCAGCCGCCTGACGGTCGCGGCCCGTTCCGCGGCGCTGACGCCGGTCCCCGTGCTCGCCGCCAGGTCCACGGGCACGTGGAAGGCGGTGCCCTGGTGGTCGCCTTCGCCGGGCATGGGCGGGATCTCCAGCCGGTCGAGGATTTCCGGGGCGCACGGCACGCACGGGTAGCCGTACACCTGGGTCAGCAGGAAGGTGAACGCGGCGGGTGGCAGGGCCGTGCCGGCGAAGATGACGTCGCCCTCGACCTCGCGGTCGGGGTCCCACACCATGACCGCGCCACCGGCGGCGAACTGGGTCACCGCCTTCTCCACGCCGAGCCGGCCCGCGACGTGGCCGGCCCAGCCCAGCGCCGAGACCGCGCGGGCGACCTCCGCCCCCGCCGCCGGCGGCCGGGCGGCGGCCAGCCTGGCCACCAGGTCGGACTCCAGGTTGACCCGGTCACCCACGTCCAGGCCGGCCAGTGTCGTGCCGGTCAGCGTGGAGGGGACCAGCACCACCGAGAACCGGTCCTTGACGACCTCGGCGACGGCCAGGCTGACGCCGTCGACCGCGATGGAGCCCTTGGCGGCCACCTTGAGCATGAAGCGCGCCGGAGGCCGGATCCACAACCGCCGTCCCGTGCCGTGCCGCTCCGCGCCGAGGACCTTCCCCACCGCGTCGACGTGGCCCTGCACCAGGTGGCCGTCGAGCGGGTCGCCGAGGGCCAGCGGGGTTTCGAGGTTCACCCGGAGACCGGGCTCCAGGAGCTGGTCGAAGGTGGTCCTGCGGCGGGTCTCCGCGCTGATCGAGGCGGTCACCCGCTCCTCGTCCACGTGCTCGGCGATCACCCGGACCCCGGCGACGTTCACCGTCCCGCCCGATGCCAGCCGCCCGGCGCTTTTGGGTGACCTGATGATGATCTGCTCACCGCTTACGGACTCGATGAGCCCGATCTCGTGGATTCTTCCGCTGTACATGCCCAGCTCCCCTTCAGCCGTGCCGATGGCCGCGCCCGTCGCGGTCCGGAGGCGTCAGGGACCCAAGTCGGGTCCGAGAGGGGGCGGGGTGTCACCGCGTGGCTCCGGGATCGCGCCGGATCGTTCGTCCAGAGGAGGAACCGGCGGGCTGTCACCGCCGCACCTTGGAATCTCACCACTGCCACCATAACCGTCGATGGGGCTGGTAAGTAAGGGTCCACTGCTCTCCTGGCCTGCTCACCTCCAAGCTTCTGCGCCTGCTGAAGCGGACCGAGCTGGGAGTGGCTCTGGTCCCTGTCTGCCTGCCGGACCGGACGACGGTTCGGACGGTGACATCGCGGTAGGCGGCAGCAGGCGGGCCAGGGGGCGCGGCAGCCACCAGTTGCGCCGCCCCAGCAGCCGCATCAGCGCCGGTACGAGGACCATGCGGATCAGGGTGGCGTCGATCGTGATGGCCGCCGCGACGGCGAACCCGAGCTGCCTGAGGTCCTCGCGATGGCTCAGCATGAGCCCGGTGAAGGTGACGGCCATCGCCGCGGCGGCCAGGGTGATGGGGCGGGCGGTGTGGCGCAGGCCGTACACGATGGCGGCGTCGTTGTCGCCGGTCGCCCGGTAGCGCGCGGCGATGCGGTGGACCAGGAACACCTCGTAGTCGATGGACAGCGCGAACACCATGGAGAAGGTCAGCAGCGGCATCAGGGCGTTGATCTGCTCGCCGTCCTGCTGGAAGAGGGCGGTGAGCAGGCCGAAGGCGGCCGCGATGGACAGGACGTTCATGGCGATGGCCTTGAGGGGGACGAGCACGCTACGGAAGACGATCAGCAGCAGGACGAAGGAGCAGGCCAGGACCAGGGCCATGACCTGCCACAACCGGGTCAGCAGCTCCGCGGTCAGCTCGGAGACGAAGGCGGCGGGGCCGGTGGCGTACATCTGCTGGCCGGGTGGCAGCAGCCGGGCGGCGACCTCGCGTACGTGCCGGGTGAGGGCGGCGGAGGCGGCGCTGTCCGGGGCGGGCCGTTCGAGGAGCAGCAGCAGGGTCAGGTCGCGGCCGTTGTCCATCGCGGCGGTCAGCGCCACGCGGGGATCGGCGTCGAGCTCGGCGGCCATGGCGGTGGTGTCCACCGGCGCCGCTCCTCGCGGGTGCGGCAGCGCGAGCAGGCTGATGCCCGCCATCCGGTCGGCCTCCATCTGCGCCATGGCGCGCCCGACGTCGCTGCCCGCCAGGGCCGCGCGGTCGTAGGTGATGGCCGGCCGCAGCTCCAGGGCGGGGGTCGCGGCGAGCAGCAGCAGCGCGGTCACGCCCACCACGTACGGCCAGGGGTGGCGCATCAGGTGCCCGGCCCAGCCCAGCCAACCGGCCGCCTGCCCCTCGGGGGCTCCGCGGCGCGTGGGATGCCAGGGCAGGCGCCCTCGTTCCAGCAGCGCGTCGAACCGTACGAGCAGCACAGGCAGCAGGGTCAGCGTGGCGGCGGCGGACACCACGGCCGCCAGGATGCCCGCGACCGCCATGGCGCGGATGAGCGGCGCCGGTACGACCAGCAGGCACGCGGCCATGCCGGCGACGGCCAGCGCGCACCACGTCACGGTCCTGCCCGCGGTGGCGGAGGCGAACGCGGCGGCGGCGTCAGGCGGGCGCCCGAGCGCGCGGGCCCGCCGGTAACGCAGCAGGATCAGGAGGGCGTAGTCCAGGCCCAGGCCCAGGCAGATGGTGGCCGTCACGGTCAGCAGGCTCGAATCGACCCGCATCAGCGGCCGGAGCGCCGCCAGGACGCCGGTGCTGACGAGGATGGACACGCCGGCGACCAGCATCGGGACGGCGGCGGCGCCGGCCGCGCCGAGCCCCGCCAGCAGCAGCAGCGCCACCACCGACGCCGTGATGACCTCGATCACCCGCAGGTCCGCCACGTCCGTGCGGGTGACCTGGCTGAACGCCGGAGTGACACCGGCGATCGACACGCGCACGGCCTCGCCGCAGGCCTGCTGCGCGGATCGCAGCTGGCCGGGCAGCCACCGCTGCCGGTCGGCCTCCTCGCCGTCGACGCCGACCAGCACATACGCGTGGTGCGGGTCCAGCCCCTCGGGCGCGGGCAGCGGCTGCACGGACGCGATCTCGGGACGGGTGTCCAGCGCCGCGATGGTCGCGCTCATCGCCCGCTGATAGGGCTCCTCGGACGAGCGGTAGGTGTCGGAGTCGAAGACCAGCACCAGTTGCTCGGCCCCGAACCGCGGGAACCTCCGCGCGACCAGCTCCGCGGCCTGCGCCGACGGCGAGCCCTCCACCCGCAGCGACGGTGTCGCGAGCGTCCGCATCAGGCTGGGCAGGCAGATCGCGGATCCGGCCGTGAGCACCAGCCACAGGGTCAGCACCGCCCACCCGCGCCAAGGGGGTGTTCGCTCACGGCCCAGCATCGATGCCCCCGGTCTTATGAAGTGTTACATAGGGTGACGTCATGGTCCGGATATGTAGCGTTCCCGGCGACGGGAGCCTGGGGCCGTCTCTCGGTCCGAGGACGCGTGAGGGCGGTCGCGACGCTGGCAGCGAACATCGTCCGGCGCGCTCTCCAGACGTCGGACAGTGCCTGGCTCGGGCACTAGGGTTTGCCGCATGAATACCATTACGGAGAGTAGCATCATGCGCACTCTCAGATACGACCTACCGGCATCGCTGGTCGTGTTCCTGGTCGCGGTGCCCCTGTCACTGGGCATAGCCCTGGCCGCCGGGGCGCCCCTGGCGGCCGGTCTCATCGCCGCCGCGGCGGGCGGGATCGTCGCCGGCCTGCTGGGCGGCTCGCCCGTTCAGGTGAGCGGCCCGACGGCGAGCCTGACCCTGGTGATCGCCGGTTTGGTGCAGACCCACGGCTGGCGGGCCACGTGCCTGATCACCATCATGGCCGGCGGCGTGCAGGTGCTGCTCGGAGCGTTCAAGGCGGCGCGCGCCGCGCTGGCCGTCTCCCCCGCGGTCGTCCACGGCATGCTGGCCGGAGTCGGCATCATCATCGCCCTCGCCCAGCTCCACGTGGTGCTGGGCGGCAGCCCGCAACACTCCGCCTGGGCGAACCTGGTCCAGCTCCCCGGCCAGATCATGAACATGCACGGCCACAAGGTCATGGTCGGCGTGCTCACCGTCACGGTGCTGCTGGTCTGGGAACGGCTGCCCAAGCACATCAAGGCGGTCCCGGCGCCGCTGGCGGCGCTGCTCATGGCCGCCGGCACGGCCTGGCTTTTCAACTGGAACGTCACCCGCATCGACCTGTCCGGCGCGATCACCGCGTGGGCGCCACCGGAGCTGCCGCACGGCGACTGGCAGTACATCGCCGGCGCGGTGCTGCTGGTGGCGCTGCTGGCCGGGGCGGAGTCGCTCCTGTGCTGCGTGGCCACCGAGGGCATGCACGCCGGTCCCCGCTCCGACCTGGACAAGGAGCTGTCCGGGCAGGGCGTGGCGAACATGGTCAGCGGGGCCCTCGGCGGGCTGCCGGTGGCCGGGGTGATCGTCCGCAGCACCACCAACATCCGGGCGGGCGCGCGCACCCAGTGGTCGGCCGTCCTGCACGGCGTGTGGGTGCTGCTGTTCGCGCTCTGCCTGGGCTGGACGATCAGGCTGATCCCGATGGAGGCGCTGGCGGCGCTGCTGGTCTTCATCGGCATCAGGACGATCAGCCTCGGCCACGTCAGGAAGGTGCACGGCCACAACGAGGTGCCCCTCTACCTGGTCACCATGACAGGCGTGATCCTGGTGGGGCTGGCCGAGGGCGTCCTGGCCGGGCTGGCGCTGGCGGCACTGCTGGCGTTGCGGCGGCTGACGCGGGTGACGGTGGACAAGCGCCAGGAGCCCAACGGGCGCCTGCACGCCACGGTCTCCGGCTCGCTCACCTTTCTCGGCGTGCCCGGCCTGACCCAGGAGCTGCGTACGATCCCGCCCGGCGCCACCGTGGACCTGGACCTGAACATCGACTTCATGGACCACGCCGCCTTCGAGGCGATCCACTCCTGGCGGCTGGACCACGAGCGGCTGGGCGGCACGGTCAGCATCGACGAGCTGCACGACGAGTGGTACGCGCTGGCGGCCAGCGGCGCCCGAATGTTCCCCGCCAAGAGCCCGCCCAAGGCGGCCGGGCACTGGTGGCTACCCTGGACCCACCGCCGTAGTTCCGCCACGGCGGTCGAGTGCCGGCTCACCCGGGGGGCCGACGAGTTCCACCGGCGCACGGCGCCGCTCCTGCGCTCCATCTTCACGGAACTGGCCGTCAAGCAGCAGCCCACGCACCTGTTCATCACCTGCGCCGACTCCCGCATCATGCCGAGCCTGATCACCTCCAGCGGCCCCGGCGACCTGTTCACGGTGCGCAACATCGGCAACCTCGTGCCCTGCGCGGGCTCCGAGCCAGGCGACGACTCGGTGGCCGCCGCCATCGAATACGCCACGCGCGTCCTCAACGTGCACACCATCACGGTCTGCGGGCACTCCGGCTGCGGCGCGATGGGTGCGCTGCTCAACGGCCCGGCGACCACCGCGGGCCTGCCGCAGCTCGAACGCTGGCTCCGCCATGGCGACCCCAGCCTGGCCGGGCTCGGCGGGATCCGCGACCAGAGCTCGCTGGACACGCTGTGCCGGCTGAACGTCCAGCAGCAACTCAGGAACCTGATGACCTACGACAGGGTCGATGAGCAGGTCAGGGCCGGGCGGCTGAAGCTGGTCGGGCTCTTCTTCGACATCGGGTCGGCGCGGGTAGAGGTCGTCCCGCCGATGACCGCCGCCGTCCCGGCGATCCCTCCGGAGCCGTGTCGCTGACGCCTGGGCGCGTTTGAGCGGACCTCACTCGGCCAGGTGGGTGCGTTCGCCGTGGTGGTCGAGGATGGTGAGCAGCTCCGCGGGGCCCTCGTGAGCGCCTATGGCGTGCGGGGTCATGGTGGAGAACTCGGCCGCGTCGCCCGTCCGTACCAAGATCGTACGTTCTCCCAGGTGCAGGCGGGCGATGCCGGACAACACGGTGAACCACTCACGGCCGGGGTGCACCTTCAGGTGCTCGGCGCCGGTGGGCCGGTCGGGGGTGATGCGCATCTTCGCCACGGTCACGCCGTTGAGCGAACGTTCGCTGGACAGGAGCCAGCTCGTCATCCCGAGAGCGTGGCAGGGCTCGGGCCGGATCACCACGTCCTCGTCGGCGGCGGACTCGACGAGCTGGTCGAGGGTGGTGTCGAGGGCGCGGGCGATCGGGACGAGCTGGTCGAGGGCGATCCTGCGGTGGCCGGTCTCGATGCGGCTCAGGTTGGACGGGCTGAGGTGGCAGCGCGCCGCGAGGGCGTCCAGTGACCAGCCGCGCGCCAACCGCAGGCCACGGATACGCTGCCGGATCACGGTGTCAAGGTCAAGGTCGTCTTGCGCCATGGGCAAGAGTATATGTCTCAAGCGCATCGATCGGATCGTCTACAGTCGTTCCTCGTGGACGGTTCTCCGCGGGGTCGGGCGGTTATACGTGGGCGAGCAGGATCGACGGGTTCTCCACGCAGTCGGCCACGAAGCGCAGGAAGCCGCCCGCTGTGCCGCCGTCGCAGACCCGGTGGTCGAAGGTGAAGGAGAGCTGGGTAACCTTGCGGGGCACGACCGCGCCGTCGCTCACCCAGGGGCGGTCGATGATGCGGCCGACGCCGAGGAGCGCGGCCTCCGGGTGGTTGATGATCGGGGTGGATCCGTCCACGCCGAAGACGCCGTAGTTGTTGAGCGTGAACGTGCCGCCGGTCAGTGCGGTGGGGGGCAGCCCCCCTTCGCGGGCGAGGGTGGTGAGGCGGGTCAGCTCGGCGGCGAGTTGTCCGGTCGTCATCAGGTGCGCGTCCCTGACCACCGGGACGACGAGGCCGCGATCGGTCTGGGCGGCGAAGCCCAGGTTGATGTGACCGTGCCGGACGATCTCGGCTCGTTCTGTGTCGACCGAGGAGTTCAGCTCGGGATGGCGGCGCAGGCCGGCCACACAGATGCGGGCCAGGAGTGCGAGCAGGCCGATGCCGAGGTCGGGGCGGGCTCGTCTCAGGGCGTCCTTGACGGCGAGCAGGCCGGTGGCGTCGGCGTCCACCCAGGTGGTGGCGTCGGGGATCTCCCTGCGGCTCCTGCTCATCTTGTCGGCCACCGCCCGTCGCAGGCCGCGCAGGGGGACGCGCTCCGCCGCCGGCACCGTCCCGGTCGTGGGCGGTGTCGTGGGCGATGTCGTGGGCGGTGCCGTGAGCGGTGCCGTGGGGGCTTCGCGCGGCTTGTCGGCGATGGCCTGCTCGACGTCGCGGCGAAGGATCACGTCGTGAGGGCCGGTGGGGGTGATGGTGGCGAGGTCCACCCCGTGCTCGCGAGCGAACCTGCGGACGAGCGGGGAGATCACACGAGGCGCGTACGCCCGTTGCGGCCCGGCCTCGAACCGGGCGGCGGACATCACGGCGACCTGCGGCGCGACCTCCGGATCCCGCGACACGACCGCCGATCCCTGCGACGCGGGTACGGGGATCTGCGGCGCAGGTAGGGCGGCCTGCCGCGCGATTGGGGCGGGCTGCGGCGCGAGTGCCGGGGCTGTGCGGGCGGTGGCGCGGGAGGGGCGGCGACGGGAGCTGCGGGCGCGGCCGGTGCCGTAGCCGATCAGGACGTTCCCAGAGCCCGCCTGTTCCTCCTCGCGGTAGCGGGCCACAGCGGGATCCTCGCCCGCAGGGGGATACGGGTCCGTGGCGGGGTCCTCGCCCACGGCGGAATGCACGTTCGTGGCGGGAGGCGCGAGCGTGGCGGGAGACACGTCCGTGGCTGGAGGTGCATCCGGGACCGGAGTCGCCAGCGTGGCGAGAGGAGCATTCGAGGCGGGAGGCGCGTTCGAGGCGGGAGATGTGTTCGGGACGTGAGGCGCGTTCGAGGCACGAGGCGCGTTCGAGGCACGAGGCGCGTTCGAGGCACGGGACGCGTTCGGGGCGGGAGGCGCATCCGGGACCGGAGTCGCCAGCGTGGCGGGAGGTGCCAGCGTGGCGAGAGGAGCATCCGAGGCGGGAGATGCGTTCGGGACGGGAGATGTGTTCGGGGCGGAATGTGCGTTCGGGGTGGGGGTCCTGGTTGTGGGTGGGCCGACTTCGATGAGGGGGGCGCCTACCGGGAGGACGGTGCCCGGGTCGGCGTGGAGGCGGAGCACCGTACCGGCGTAGGGGATCGGCACTTCTACGGCGGCCTTGGCGGTCTCGACCTCCACCACGATCTGGTCGATCTCGACCGTGTCCCCGACCGCTACCTTCCAGTCCAGGACCTCGGCCTCCGTCAGGCCCTCGCCGAGGTCCGGCAGGCGGAACACCTGGCGTGTGGCGGTCATGACGTCTCCCCGGTCAGGTGCAGGAGATCGGGCTGGTCGTCGAACTGGAGCCGTTCCACTGCGTCGAGGACGCGGTCGGCGTCCGGCAGGTGGGAGTGTTCGAGGATCGGGGGCGGGTAAGGGATGTCGAACCCCGAGACACGCAGCACGGGGGCGGCCAGCGAGTGGAAGCACCGTTCCTGTACGCGGGCCGCGATCTCCGCCCCCACCCCCGCGAACCCCTGAGCCTCCTGGATCACCACGCAACGCCCCGTCTTACGCACCGACGCCATGACGGTCGCGTCGTCGAACGGGACGATCGTGCGCAGGTCCACCACCTCCAGGGAAAGCCCGTCGGCGGCCTCGGCGGCCTGGAGCGCCACCTGGACGCTCGGCCCGTAGGCGATCAGGGTCGCGTCGCGGCCCTCGCGCCGTACCACCGCCTGCCCGAACCCCCCGGCCCGCCGGTCGCCGGGCGTGGTCTCGCCCTTTGTCCAGTAGAGCCGCTTGGGTTCCATGAAGATCACCGGGTCGGGGTCGGCGATGGCGTCGCGGAGCAGCCAGTACGCGTCGTCGGGAGTCGCGGGGGTCACGACCTTCAGCCCGGGGGTGTGCGCGTAGTACGCCTCGCTGGAGTCGCAGTGGTGCTCGACCCCGCCGATGCCCCCCGCGTACGGAATCCTGATCACCATCGGCAGCGCCAGCCGCCCCCGGGTGCGGTTGCGCAGCTTGGCCACGTGCGAGACGATCTGCTCGAAGGCCGGGTACGCGAACGCGTCGAACTGCATCTCGACCACCGGCCGGAACCCGCCCATGGCCTGCCCCACGGCCAGGCCGACGATCCCGGCCTCGGCCAGCGGGGTGTCGAAGCACCGCTCCTCGCCGAACTCCGCCGTCAAGCCGTCGGTGACGCGGAAGACGCCGCCCAGCCTGCCGACGTCCTCACCGAAGACGAGCACGCGTGAATCGTCGCGCAGCGCGTCCCTCAGCGCGGCGTTGAGCGCCTGCGCCATCGTCATCGTCATCGTCATCGCGGTCATCCCTCAGCCCTCCCGAATCCCGGCCGCCGCCCCAGGCACCGGCCCGGACACCGACCCGGCCCCCAGTCCGGACGCCGCCTCGGACCCCAGCTCGGACCCCAGCTCGGACGCCAGCAGCGCCCGCTGCTCGCGCAGTTGGGGCGTGGGCTCGGCGAAGACGTGGTCGAACAGCTCGAACGGGTCCGCCGCGGGGTCGGCGTTCAGTTCGTCGCGCACGCGGGCGGCGAACTCCTCCGCGGCCTTGTGCGCCGAGGCGACCCCCTCGGCATCGAGCAGGCCGCGCCCCCGCAGGTACGCCTCCAGCCGGGCGAGCGGATCGGCCGCCTCCCACCGCGTCACCTCCGACGCCTCCCGGTACCGGGTGGCGTCGTCGGCGTTGGTGTGCGGATCCATCCGGTACGTGTGCGCCTCCACCAGGAACGGTCCATCACCCGCCCGCGCATGCCCGACGGCAGCCGTCAGCACCGACAACACCGCGACGAGGTCGTTGCCGTCCACCTGCTCGGACCGCATGCCGTACCCGATCCCCTTGTACGCCAGCGCCGGAGCCGCACTCTGCCTGGCCAGCGGCACGGAGATCGCGTACCCGTTGTTCTGCACGAAGAACACGACGGGCGCGCGCAGCACGGCGGCGTAGTTGAGCGCCTCGTGGAAGTCGCCCTCGCTGGTGCCGCCGTCGCCGACGAAGGCCATCACGACGCCGTCCTCGCCCTTGCGGCGCAGGGCGTCGGCCATGCCGACCGCGTGGATGGTCTGGGTGGCCAGCGGCGTGCACTGGGGCGCGACGCGGGTGGCGGCGGGGTCGTACCCGCAGTGCCAGGCGCCCCGCAGCAGCGTGAGCACCTCGACGGGGTCGAGGCCGCGCGCGACCAGGGCCATCGAGTCGCGGTAGGTGGGGAACAGCCAGTCGTCCGCGCGCAGCGCGAGCACGCCGCCGATCTGGCAGGCCTCCTGCCCGCGGCTGGAGGGGTAGACGGCGAGCCGGCCCTGCTTGGTCAGCGCGGTCGCCTGCCGGTCGAAGCGGCGGCCCAGCACCATCCTGCGGTAGCCCTCTGCCAGTTGCTCGTCCGCGGGCGGCCGGTAACCGGCGGGCGGGCCGACGGCGGTGCCGTCCTCGGCGACGAAGCGCACCGGCACGGGTGAGGGGAGAAGGTTCGTCCTCACAGACATGACGACCCTCGCTTTCTCTGGACGTTTGACAAGCAAAGCGTCCGCCCGGAGCGCCATTTGTTCAAGACATCAGGCATGATGGGCGACATATGACCTTCAAGCGGGTGCCAGGAGGGCCAAATGTCGACGGAAGAGGACGTTGCGAACGGCTTGGCGGGACGTTCTGCCAGTCAGCTGGACGCGGTGGACCGCGCGATCATCGCGGAGCTGCTGCGTGACGGCCGGATCTCGATGCGGGCCCTGGCCGAGCGCGTGCACATCTCCCGCGCCAACGCCTACGCCCGGCTCACCCGGCTGATGGAGGACGGGGTGATCACGGGCTTCACGGCCGAGCTCGCGCCGCACCGGGCGGGCCTGGGCACCAGCGCGTACGTCTCGGTCACGATCGAGCAGAACTCCTGGCGCACGGTGTCGGCCAGGCTCCGCGACACCCCCTACGTCGAGCACTTCGCCATGGTCGGCGGCGACTACGACCTCCTGGTCCTGGTCAGGACGCCGGACAACGAGGTGCTCAGGCACGTGGTGCTGGAGCTCATCCAGGACATCCCCGGCGTCCGGGCCACGCGCACCTGGCTGGTGTTCGACGAGGCCCGGGGCCGGGGTGTGGAGTGGCGGGCGCGGGAGGGCTGAGCTACCAGGTCTTCGCCACGAGGGTCAGCACGTCGTACGTGGCGACCGGCTTGCCCTCCTGGTTGCTCACCACCGCGTCCCAGCGCACCTCGCCGTAGTCGGCCCCGACGCGCGGGGTGATCTGCTTGACCGTCAGCGTCACGTCGATGGCGTCGCCGGCCTTGACGGGGGTGAGGAAGCGCAGCGCGTCCACGCCGAAGTTCGCCAGGACCGGCCCCGGGTCGGGGTCCACGAAGAGCCCGGCGGCCAGCGAGACGACGAGGTAGCCGTGGGCGACGATGCCGCCGAACAGCGGGTTGCGCGCGGCCGCCTCCTCGTCGGTGTGGGCGTAGAAGGTGTCGCCGGTGAACTCGGAGAAGTGGTCGATGTCGGCTCGCGACACCGTGCGCTTCTCGGAGGCGATCGTGTCGCCGATCCGCAGCTCGGCCAGGGACTTGCGGAAGGGGTGCACGCCGGACTCGGCGCGCGCGGCGCCCGTCGTCCAGCGTCCGGTGATCGCGGTGAGCTGGTCGGGAGAGCCCTGTACGGCCGTGCGCTGCATGTGGTGCATAACCCCGCGGACACCCCCGAGCTCCTCCCCGCCGCCGGCCCGCCCGGGACCGCCGTGCACGAGGACGGGCAGCGGCGAGCCGTGCCCGGTGGACTCCTTGGCGTCGTCCCTGTCCAGGACGAGGACGCGGCCGTGCCACGGCGCCAGCCCGAGCACGATCGACCGCGCGACCCGCGGGTCGTGGGTGGCGACGGAGGCGACGAGGCTGCCCCTGCCCCGGGCGGCCAGGGCGACCGCCTCCTCGACGCCGTCGTAGCCGAGCACGGTGGCCACCGGGCCGAACGGCTCCACCTCGTGCGGCTCGGTGACGCCCGGACGGGCGCGCAGCACGAGCGGGGCCATGAACGCGCCGCGCTCGAACGGGGAGGCCTTCCCCGGGTCGCCGACGACCACCTCGGTGCCCGCCCGCAGCGCCTCGACGGCCTTGCGCACCTCGTCACGCTGGCTCAGGCTGGCCAGCGGCCCCATCCGCACGTCCGGGTCGCGCGGGTCGCCGACGGTCACCTCGGCCAGGCGGGCGGCCAGCGCCTCCACCACCTGACCGGCCGTCGCCGAGGGCACGATCACCCGGCGGATGGCCGTGCACTTCTGCCCGGCCTTGACCGTCATCTCGGTGACGACGCCCTTGACGAACAGGCCGAACTCCGGATCGTCCGGCCGCACGTCGGGGCCGAGGATCGAGCAGTTGAGCGAGTCGGCCTCGACGCCGAGGACGACGCCGCCGTCGAGCACGTTGGGGTGGCGGCGCAGGATGCCCGCGGTGTGCGCGGAGCCGGTGAAGTCGACGGAGTCCTGGACGGTCAGCTCGTCCAGCAGCCCGCCCGCGCTGCCGGCGACGAGCTGGAGCGTGCCTTCGGGGAGGATGCCCGACTCGATGATCCGCCGGACGGCGAGTTCGGTGAGGTAGGCGGTCTGGCTGGCGGGCTTGACGATCGTGGGCAGCCCGGCGAGGAAGGCCGGCGCGAGCTTCTCCAGCATGCCCCAGACGGGGAAGTTGAAGGCGTTGATCTGCACCGCGACGCCCGGCTTGGAGGTGTAGAGGTGCTGGCCGAGGAAGGTGCCGCCCTTGCCCAGGTGCTCCAGGCCGCCGTCCAGGATGACGGTGTCGTTCGGCAGCTCGCGCACGCCCTTGCTCGCGTAGCTGAACAGGGTGCCGATGCCGCCGTCCACGTCGACCCACGTGTCACGGGAGGTGGCGCCGGTGCGTGCGGACAGCGCGTACAGCTCGTCCTTGTGCTCCAGCAGGTGCTTGGCCAGCGTCTTGAGCAGGCCCGCCCGCTCGTGGAAGGTCAGGGACCGCAGCGCGGGCCCGCCGGTGTCCTTGGCGTGCCTGACCATGGCGGCGACGTCCAGCCCCCGGCTGGAGATGCGGGCGACCTCCTCCTCCGTGGCGGCGTCGAGCAAGGGTTCCCCGTCGTCGGCCGCCCTGAACCATCGTCCGGCGGCGTAGCTCTCCAGAAGCGCGCTCACGTCGTCTCCTCTCCGCGGGCACCTCTTGCACAGGAGCCCCGACCCGTGCAACCGTATTACTGACCGAGCGATAAGTAAATAAGAACGCCTGCCGCGGGAGGTAAAGATGACGACTTCGGAAGACCCGGAGCCGCAGGCCGCCTTCGACGCGACCATCGCGCGCCGCGACCGGATCGAGCCCCGGGACTGGATGCCCGACGCCTACAGGAAGACGCTGGTGCGCCAGATCGCCCAGCACGCGCATTCCGAGATCATCGGCATGCAGCCCGAGGGCGCCTGGATCGGCAGCGCGCCGTCCCTGCGCCGCAAGGCGATCCTGCTGGCCAAGGTGCAGGACGAGGCGGGCCACGGACTCTATTTGTACGCGGCGTGCGAGACCCTGGGCGTCTCCCGCGCCGAACTGACCGATCTGCTGCTGGCCGGAAGACAGAAATACTCCTCGATCTTCAACTATCCGACGCCGTCCTACGCCGACGTCGGGACGATCGGCTGGCTCGTGGACGGGGCCGCCATCTGCAACCAGGTGCCGCTCTGCCGCACCTCCTACGGGCCCTACGGGCGGGCCATGATCCGCATCTGCAAGGAGGAGTCCTTCCACCAGCGGCAGGGGTACGAACTGCTGATGACGATGATGCGCGGCACCGAGGCCCAGCGCGCCATGGTGCAGGAGTCGGTGAACCGGTTCTGGTGGCCGGTGCTGATGATGTTCGGCCCGCCGGACGTCCAGTCGCCCAACAGCGCGCGGTCGATGGCGTGGGGCATCAAGCGCAACTCCAACGACGAGCTGCGGCAGAAGTTCGTGGACATGACGGTCCCGCAGGCCGACGCGCTCGGCGTGACGCTGCCCGACCCCGACCTGCGCTGGAACGAGGAACGCGGCCAGCATGACTTCGGCGAGCCGGACTGGGAGGAGTTCGCCGCGGTCGTCCGCGGGGACGGGCCGTGCAACGCCCAGAGGTTGCGTCACCGGCAGGCCGCCCACGACGACGGCGCCTGGGTACGCGAGGCCGCCACCGCCTTCGCCGCCCGGGCCGGTGCCCGATGAGCGCCGACCGGCGGGAATGGCCGCTGTACGAGGTGTTCGTCCGTGGCAAGCGCGGGCTCAACCACGTCCACGTGGGGTCGTTGCACGCCCCGGACGACGCCATGGCGCTGCGGCACGCGCGGGATGTGTACACGCGGCGCAACGAGGGGGTCAGCATCTGGGTGGTGCGGGCCGACGCCATCGCGGCCTCCAGCCCGGACGAGAAGGACCCGCTGTTCGGGCCGAACAACGACAAGGTCTATCGGCACCCGACGTTCTACGAGATCCCCGACGACGTCCCGCACATGTGAGGAGGAGCGACCCATGAGTGACGACCACGGCAACGTCTTCGACGGCCTGCTCGGCGGCGACTCCTCCCAGTGGGCCTTCGGCACCGACTTCGAGGACCCGCTGGCGGGCGTGGACACGACGGTGCCCGACGGGGTGAACCACGCGGAGCTGGCCGCATACTGTCTCATGCTCGGCGACGACGCCCTGATCATGGCGCAGCGCCTGTCGGAGTGGTGCAGCCGCGCGCCGGATCTGGAAGAGGACATCGCGCTGGCGAACATGGCCCTCGACCTGCTCGGACAGGCTCGCCTGCTGCTGGCGCGGGCGGCCGCCGCCGACCCCGGCGTCGTGCCCGTGCTCCCTCCGGGCTCGCCGGTGCCGGCGGAGGACGCGCTGGCGTACTTCCGTGACGCCGGGCAGTTCCGTAACGTCCGGCTCGCCGAGGTGCCGAACGGCGACTTCGCGCATGTGGTGGTCCGGCTGCTGCTGTTCTCCGCGGCCCGGCTGGCGCTGCTCGAAGGGTTGCGGGCCAGCACGGACGCGGTGCTGGCGGCGGTGGCGGCCAAGGGGGTCAAGGAGCTCACCTACCACCGGGACTGGGCGGCGCGCTGGTTCCTCACCCTGGCGCAGGGCACCGAGGAGTCACGCCGCAGGCTGCTCACGGCCCTCGGCGCCCTGTGGCCGTACCAGCCGGAACTGGTCACCGCGCATCCCGTCGAGTCGTCGCTCGCGCGGGCCGGCGTCGGCGTGGACCCGGCCACCACCCGTGGTGAGCTGGACACCGTCCTCGACCAGATGTTCGGCATGAGCGGCGTCCCCCGGCCGGATCGGCCGCCCCTGACCGGCGGTGGCCGGTCTGGCCGGCACACCGAGGCCCTCGTCCCCCTGCTGGCCGAGATGCAGGTGGTCGCGCGCGAGCATCCGGGCGGGCGCTGGTGAGCGGCCGCGAGCGCGCGGCCGAGGCGGCCGGGCAGGTGCGCGATCCCGAGATGCCGATGCTCACCCTCGCCGACCTCGGTGTGCTGCGCGCCGTGGACGTCGAACGGAGGCAGGACGGCGGTGAGATCGTCGTCGCCTCGATCACCCCGACCTACACCGGCTGCCCGGCCATGGCGACCATGCGCGACGACCTCGTCCACCGGCTGAACGACGCCGGCTTCCCCCACGTCGAGGTGCGCGTCGTGCTCGATCCGCCCTGGTCGAGCGACTGGATCTCCGAACGCGGCCATGCGGCTCTGCGCGCGGCCGGGATGTCGCCACCGGGCCCCGCACGGCGTACGGCCGGGCCGGTGGCGCTCACCCTCGGGCCGCCACGGCGAGCCCCGGCCTGTCCCCGGTGCGGTTCGGCGGCCACGCGCCTGGCCTCCGAGTTCGGCGGCACCGCCTGCAAGGCCCTCTACACCTGCACCGACTGCCTTGAGCCGTTCGAGCACGTCAAGGAGATATGAGATGACCACGCTCGCGCCCGGCCCCGCACGGGCCAGGACCGCCGCCGCCTTCCATCCTCTGACCGTGGCGGCGGTGGACCACCTGTGCGAGGACGCCGCCGCGATCACGTTCGCCGTGCCCGACGAGCTGCGCGACGCCTACGCCTTCCGGGCCGGGCAGTCCCTCACCCTCCGCCGCGTCATCGACGGCCAGGACCACCGGCGCTCCTACTCCATCTGCGCGCCCGCCGGCGCCGCCCCCCGCATCGGGGTCCGCGAGATCCCCGGCGGCCTGTTCTCCTCGTGGCTCATCAACGAGGTGCGGCCGGGCACCCGCATCGAGGTGCAGACCCCCACCGGTTCCTGGCAGGCCGACCCGGCGCGCGGCGAGCGCCACCTGTGCGTCGCGGCGGGCTCGGGCATCACCCCGATGTTGTCGGTCGCCTCGACGGTGCTGACCCACCCGGGGGCGCA
Organism: Nonomuraea insulae; assembly: GCF_042656245.1. Lineage (NCBI taxonomy): Bacteria > Bacillati > Actinomycetota > Actinomycetes > Streptosporangiales > Streptosporangiaceae > Nonomuraea > Nonomuraea insulae. The sequence continues at coordinate 3,820 of NZ_JBHSPA010000042.1, read as the reverse complement.
GGTCTCGCTCCTGTACGGCAACCGCACGAGCCGTACCGTGATGTTCACCGAGGAGCTCGGCGACCTGAAGAACCGCTACGGCGCCCGGGTCCAGATCGTCCACGTGTTGTCACGGGAGCCGCGCGACGTCGAGCTGTTCTCGGGCAGGCTGGACGCCGACCGGCTGCGCCGCCTGCTGACCGACCTGGTGCCGATCGAGGCGTTCGACCACGTCTGGCTGTGCGGGCCCCTGCGGCTGGTCGAGGACGCCCGCGAGGTCCTCACCGGCCTCGGCGTCCCCGCCGGGAACGTCCACGTCGAGCTCTTCTACGTCGATGCTCCCCCGCCTCGGCCGCGGCGGGCCGACGGGGCGCCGACCGGCGCGACGACCGAGCTGACGACGGTGCTCGACGGCCTGCGCACGACCTCTGCCGTCTCCCGGGAGACGACGATCCTGGAAGGCGCCCAGGCGACCCGCTCGGATCTGCCGTTCGCCTGCAAGGGCGGCGTCTGCGGGACGTGCCGCGCCGTCGTCCGCGAGGGCACGGTGGACATGCGCCGCAATTACGCGCTCGAACCGTCAGAGGTGGCCGACGGGTTCGTCCTCACCTGCCAGTCGTTCCCGGTCGGCGAGGAGGTCACCGTCGACTACGACGCCTGACGCGGGGTTCAGGGCCGGTGGCGGGCCAGGCCGTCGAAGGCGATGACGGTGATGACGTCGGCGACCGTCGATCGGTCGTAGACGCCGTCCGGGCGATACCACTCGACCAGCGAGTTCACCATGCCGAACAGCAGCCGGCTCACGAGCGCCGGCGGCACGTCGTCGCGCAGGGCGCCCTCGGCGACGGCGTCGGCGACCAGCGCGGCGAGGCGGTCGTCGAGCCAGCGGCGGCGCTCCAGGGCGGCCAGTTCGACCTCGCTGTTGCCGCGCACCCGCAGGAGGAGCGTGACGGAGGGCTGGTGGGCGACGAGGACCTCGACGCTGCGACGCACGACCTCGCGCAGCCGGTCGTACGCGGTCGTGCCGGCCCGGTCGCGGGAGGCCGCGGTCACGGCGGCGATGAGCTCGCCGAGTGCGTCGTCCAGGGCCTGGCTGAGCAGTTGTTCCTTGCTCGTGATGTGGTGGTAGATGGCCGGCTTGGTCAGCCCGAGCTCCTTGGCCACGTCGCCCATGCTGGTGGCGTCGTAACCCTTGCGGTTGAACAGCTCGACCGCGGCGCGCAGAATCGCGGCCTGATCGTAGCCCGGACGGCCACGACCACGGCGCGGAGTCGGCTCGGCGGGCTCGGTCGTCGTCACGAATGCCAGCATCTCACGGCAGATCAGACGCCCCCGCACAAGCCGGCCCCAGGCCGGGCGTCATGATCCACGACGGGTGGAGGCCGTGGACAGACCGTCGAGGATGACGGTGGCGAGGGGGTCGTCGGCGCGGGCGCCGGGGCGGCAGACCGCCACGTTGATCAGCCCGACGATCTGCCCGGGCGTGAGGTCATCGCGTACGGAGCCCTCGCGCTGGGCCTGCTCGACGATGTCCGCCAGCAGCGCGTCGATCTCGTGCACGAGCCGCGACCTGGTCTCCGACTTGGGCGAGGCGTCGCTGAACCTCGTGATCAGCGCCAGGGGCTGCCCGGCGCAGTAACGCACCACGCCGACCAGCACCTCCCACCGCGACACGGCCTCATCGGCGCCGGCCCTGACGTGGTCGCGCAGGGCCGTCAGCGTGCCGGTCGCGATGTCCTCCACCAGGGCCCGGCGGTCGGGGAAATGGCGGTAGAGCGTGCCCACGCCGAGGCCCGCCTCCTGGGCGATCTCCTCCATCGACACGCCCGCCCCGTGCTCGGCGAACAGGTCGAGCGCCGCCGCGACGATGCGCTCGCGGTTGCGCCGGGCGTCGGCTCGCATCGTGCACCCCCTAACCGGAATCCGGGATTCACGTTACTGTAGCCTGCCTAACCTGAAGCGGAAGGTCCGCTTCACCTTAGGAGGGTCATGAGAGTCGGTCTCTACCTCAACACCATGGGAACGGACGTGGACTCCGTGCTGGCCAGGATGCGCGCCGGCGCCGCCGCCGGATTCAGCAGCGCCTTCCTCACCCAGCTCACCTCGCTGGACGCGATCACCGTGGCGGCGCTCGGCGCCAGGCAAGCCCTCGGCCTCGAGGTCGGCACCGCCGTCGTCCAGACCTACCCGCGGCATCCGCTCGCGCTGGCCGTGCAGGCCAAGACCGCCCAGGCGATCAGCGGCAACAGGTTCACCCTCGGCATCGGGCCCAGCCACCGGCAGATCATCGAGGACTCCTACGGCCTGTCCTACGACCGCCCGGCCCGGCACACCCGCGAATACCTCTCCGCGCTGATGCCGCTGCTGCGCGGGGAGGCGATCGAGTACCGCGGCGAGACGTTGTCGGCCGCCGGCCGGGTCGAGGTGCCGGGCGCCACCCCGCCGCCGGTCCTGCTGTCGGCGCTCGGTCCCGCGATGTTGCGCATCGCGGGCGAGCTGGCCGACGGCACAGTCACCACCTGGACCGGCGCCGCCGCCATCGCCGAGCACATCGCGCCGCGCATCACCGAGGCGGCGCGGGCGGCCGGCCGCCCGGCCCCGCGCGTCGTGGCCTCCGCCCTCGTGGCGGTCACGAACGACCCGGACCGCGTGCGCGGCGAGGTGGCCGAGCGGCTGGGCTTCGCGGCCGGGTTCGCCAGCTACCGCTCGATGCTGGCGCGTCAGGGCATGTCGGGCCTGCATGAGACGGTCATCGCCGGTGACGAGCGGGCGGTGGAGAAGGAGCTGGCCAGGTTCGCGGACGCGGGCACGACGGACTTCCTGCTCAGCCCGGCCAGCGACGAGCAGGACCAGGCCCGCACACTGGACTTCGCGAGCGCCTGGTACGCCGGGCGCCGGCCATAGACAGGCAGGCGAGCAGGGCGAGGGCGGCCAGGGGCGCGAGCGCGGTGACGGCCACGATCACCTTCGGCCGAGCGGATCTCCGGAGGCCGGGCAGGCGGAAGGCCCGCCTGCCCGGAGAAGGCTACTTGTAGGTGATGTCGGAGGAGGAGTAGATGCAGTTCACGCCGTCCGCGCCTTCACCGATCTTGGTGGGCTCGCTGCCCTTGGGCACGCCCTTGTACTTCTCGCAGATGGTGGCGCTGCCGTAGACGTTGATCCGGCGGAAGCGGGCGGTGTCGCCCCAGTTGGTGTTGATGCCGGCCAGCACCTTGGTGGAGCGGACGGTGACGCCGTCCATCACGACGTGACGCTGGTAGGAGGAGGAGCAGTTGCCGCAGGCCCGGTACAGCTTGCCGGAACTGTGCACCTGGAAGTTCCTGATGGTCAGCGTGCCGGCCCCGTTGTGCTGGAAGACCTTGTCGGAGGCGGACTTGGCGCCGCCGCCGTCCACCAGGTACGTGGCCGAGGAGCTGGAGTTGAGGAACGTGGCGGCGTCCTCGCCGACGTCGTTCCACCAGACGTTGCGGATCGTGCAGGAGCCCAGGCAGTGGATGCCGTCGCCGGCCGGGGCGTCGATGACGACGTTCTGGATCGTGCCGCCGTTGGCCACCTCGAACATCGGGTCCTGGCTCTCGCCCTGGCCGCCGTCGCCGATGCCGTAGTAGCGCTTCATGCCGCCGTCGAAGAAGGTGCCGGCGTTGCGCGTCTCGGTGATGTGCACGCTGCCCGTGTCCGACGGCCACGCGCCGCTGCCGTCACCGCCGCCGCTGGTCGGCGTCACGGTGGGGGTGGGAGTGGGGGTGGGGTCGGGCGTGCCGCCGCCGCCCGCCGGGCTCAGCGTCCACTGCTTGGTGGCCACGGAGTCGCAGGAGTTCTGCTGGAGCAGGGCGCCGGAGGA
>NZ_JBHSPA010000041.1:0-90903 GCF_042656245.1 Nonomuraea insulae | reverse complement strand
GGCTACGACCGCCCTAGATCACTACTAGATTCGCCAACAGTGTCCTCCGAGGACGCGACCCCGGTAGAGGGCCGCATTACTCTCATTCGGATAGTTACACGGGTAGGTCGGAGCCTCAGGTCGGGGAACCGATGGGCAACGGCCAGGCCGGTCGCTGTATCGGGGGGAGCAGCGACAGCGCCGCATGATGCCGGGCCGGGCAGAGGGCTGTCCTGCCCGGCTCGACGGCTGCCGTCGAGCGCGGCAAGCTGTACACGGTCGTCACCCGCCAGCAGGGTGGGCTGAGTCGCTCGCCCGCCTGGTCATACTCGGCTGGAATCTCAAGTTCAGCAGCCTGTCGCACATGCGCTCCCACCTGGGGAGGCGGCAACTGATCGACTCCGGCCCGGCTTCGGCGGGCGTCGGAGATGCAGGGGCTCGGTGCCGGGCCGGACGAGGAAGTCGCAGGTGATCCAGTCCGAGATCTTGGCAGTCTGTCGGGATCGGGCCACCGTCGGGGAGGCGCGAGCGAGCCGGGGACGGGGCCCAAGCGTCTCAGTAGATCACCCACACCTTGTCGTTCTGTCGACATGAAGACGCGGTCGAAGCGAGAAGACCTCGGCAACGCGCGTCGCCGGGGGCTTGATGTTCATGCTGACGGCGAGGTGTGTGCTCTCGCTGGTCGATCAGTTATGAACGTCGCTGAGATCACCAAGTCATTCATGGACGCCGATCTTGGGTATTGCCTCTGGCCCAAGCGGGGGTGGCGAGCATCCGAACGGTAGTCCCGCTACTTCGGCTGTCTCCTCACTTGCAGGGGCCGGGCCACCGTCAACGACGGTTATCGCCGCGACATGTAGCAGAAGCTAGATTTCCTGTTTCCGGTTATGCCGGCAAGGCGCTGGGCGTCTTATGAAAGCGCAGGTGCAACCGGGTGGCGCCGTCGCTGAGGTCGACACTGACCTCGTCGCTCAGCCGGCGCATCAGCCAGATCCCGACTCCTCGCCAGGTGAACGCGTCCGGGGCGGGATCACCGACCAGCACCGCCTTGGTCAGCGCGCCGGCGGTGTCGACGACTTCCAGGCTCACCCCATCGGCGTCGCTCCAGGCGATCAGCGTGCCGCCCGCGCCGTGTTCCAGCACCGTGGTGGCGGCCTCGCTCGCCGCGATCACCAGATCCATCAACCGCCCGCCGGTCAAGCCCGCGCCCGTGCCGAAGGCCCGCACACACTCCCGCAGCGTGACGAGGTCGTCGGTGATCGGCCATTCCAACCGGAATCCCAAATGCACGGCGATCGCCACCTTTCACCAGCGAGGCCCGCCATCGGCGAACTTGTTACCACTTGTGCCCCCGCTGCCTGCTCGATACACATGCCTTACTCGTGACCTGCGAAGATATCCGTCGGTTCCGGCGATCGCAGGACATCAGATACCGACCACCGCGATCTCATCTATGGTTCCCGCACATGCAAGCCAGGACGGCCATTCACCGCTCGGCCAGCTGGTCTGGATGGCTGACAGCCACGCCAGCTCGGCCACACAGTGCGTGGCATCACGCTTCGCAACAGGCTGTTCACGTACCGTCATCGCCACCCGCCGACACCCGGGCGCACCGCCAGGAAGTCAACCGGGACGGCCCACTGGCGAAGGTGACTTGGCCCACCCCCGTTGAGGTGATGGGAGTCCAGGCTGATCGGCATCGGGCGGCAGGCCGGTGGCCTGCCGCCCGGGCTGACGGGGTCAGGAGCTCAGGTGGACCATCTCCATCCCGTTGACGCACTCCTGGTAGGTGTTCGGTCCGCCCTGCTTCTCCTGGCAGGTCCATTCCTCGCTGCCGGCCGACACGGTGACGAGCTTTTCGCTGAACCCTTGTGCGGCGTAGGCGTCGGCCACTTGCCGGCCGGTGGCGCACGCGGTTTTCCTGTCCTTGTCGGTGACCACGGTGAGGGCCAGTCCGGCCCCTCCTGACACGCACTCGATGACTTCGGCTGAGCTCGCCGTGGCCGACGTCGCTGCGAGCGTGCCCGCGCAGCCGGCGAGCACACAGGAGATGGTCAGAGCAAGGAACGGGCGAGAGGTGATCGCTGTCATGGGCATGGCCTCCGGCTGTTCTCGCGGTCGGTTGGTGCCGGGCGGCGCTTTCAGGGCCGGCCCAGCGTTACCTGCTCGGCTCCGTTGGCGCACTGGGTGTATTCGCTCTCCTTGTCCTTGGTCAGGCGGTTCAGGCATGACCAAGCCACACCGCCGGCCTCGATGGTGAGTGGCTCATCCTGGGTGGCGAGCTGCCCGGAGTTGGCGATCGCGTTGGAGACTTCGTGGGCGGTGTCGCAGGCGATGGCCTGCTCTCTGGCGCTCTGTGCGGTGAGTGCTGCCCCGGCGAGTCCCGTTCCGCAGTCGTAGCCCTGGACGCGCCGGCTGTCACCGGTTGCCGACGTATCAGTGCCGAGTACGCCGGCGACGGTTGCTGCTGTCACCAGGGCCAGAAATTGGTGGTGTGAGATTGTTCCCATGTGAACGCTCCCCGGATGTGCCGGATTCGTCCTGACTACACCAGGATCGCCACCTGGATGGTGCCGCAGGCCACAACGGCACGAGATCTGATCCAAGGACGCTTTGCGTGGACATGCGAAGGCCGATCCAAACCCCGGTTGGGTCTTTCACAGGTTCAAGACGGCGCTCTCACCATGTCCGGGTTGGAGTAGGACGGGAAGCGTTTAGATCACTGTTACGGACTGCGCATGAACGGAGCCGGGCGGCAGGCCCCGCCGAATGATCTCGTGGATTTCACCGTGCAGGTGGACGGGGCACTGTGGGAATGCATGACGGTGCAGCGCGCGCAGGACACCAAAATCGCAGGGCCAAGCCGTCCACCCGTCCGGCGGCAACGTCCAGCTGTACGGCTGAGCCTGTCGTGTGGATGACGTGGGATCCATGCCGGGTGCGGAGCCTCCCATCACGGCCTCGACATGCCGTCTCGGGACGAGGCCGATGAAGACCATGATCGGGGGTAGTGGGCCGCCAGAGACGTGAGAGGGGAGACATGATGGCCCGGTTCGGATATTTCCTCGCGTGCGAGGAGCACGGCCCGAATGAGCTGGTTCGGCAGGCCAAGCTGGCCGAACAGGCGGGCTTCGAAGGGCTCTGGATCTCTGATCACTACCATCCGTGGACGGACACGCAGGGGCAGAGCCCGTTCGTGTGGACGGTGATCGGAGCGCTGGCGGAGGCGACCAGGCTGCCCATCACGACGGCGGTGACGTGCCCTCTGGTCAGGATCCATCCGGCCGTCGTCGCGCAGGCGGCGGCCACCGCGGCCGTCCTGTCGCGTGGGAGGTTCCGATTGGGTGTGGGCACGGGCGAGGCGCTGAACGAACTCGCGCTCGCCGGGCGGATCGGCGACGGCTACATCTGCACGGGCCCGGCGGCCGACCTGGTACGCACGTTTCATGAATCGGGCGGCCAGGGCAAGGTCGTCCAGGGCGGGATCAAGGTGTGTTACGCCGCCGACGAGGCGAGCGCCCGCAAGACCGCCCACCGCATCTGGCCCACCGAGGGCATTCAGGGGGAGGCCTCCCAACTGCTGCCGCTGCCCCGGCACTTCGAGCAGCTCGCCGGGATGGTGAGCGAGGAGGAGGCCACTCGTTCGGTGCCCTGCGGACCCGATCCCGAGGTGCACGCCCGCGCGCTGCGGGAATACGTGGACGCGGGTTTCGATGAGATCTACGTGTGCCAGATCGGCCCCGAACAGGAGGCCTTCTTCGACTTCTACGCCGAACAGGTTCTTCCGCTCGTCCGCTGATCCGGAGGTCGCCGTATGCGAGCCGTCGTCATCAACTGCACCTTGAAGCCCGCCCCTCAACCGTCCAACACCGAAGCATTGGCCGAGGTCGTCGCGGGGGAGTTGCGCGAGCGCGGGGTCGAGGTCGAGTCCTTCCGTGCTGTTGATCACAACATTTTGGCGGGTGTCCAGTCCGACATGGGGGAGGGGGACGGGTGGCCCCGTATTCATCGCAGCCTGCTGGACGCGCAGATCCTCATCGTCGCCACGCCGACGTGGGTGGGCCACCCCTCGTCGCTGGCGCAGCGGGTGATCGAACGGATGGACGCGATGATCTCCGAGACCGATGACGAAGGACGGCCGGTGGCCTACAACCGGGTGGCCGGGGTCGTGGTCACCGGCAACGAGGACGGCGCCCATCATGTGATCAGCGAAATCGCCGGCGCGCTGGGCGATATCGGCTACACCATTCCCGGCCAATCCTGGACCTACTGGCACCTCGGCCCCGGACCGGGCCCCGACTATCTCGACTCCGACAAGGGCCGCGACTGGTCCGGCAAGACCGGCCGCGCCATGGCGGCGAACCTGTTCGCGGTCGCGGAAGCGCTCGCCGCCAAACCTGTGCCTGTTCCACCTCAGTGATGTCCTCGTCGTACGGATGACAGAGGCCGGCCCACACCACGGCCCGGGGCACGTCGAGTCGCTGCTTGGCGTACGGCTCGTTCCGGAGATCGCCCATGCTCGGGCGTGCCGACACCCGGTGCGCAGACCTTCCCTGTGCGTGCCGGCATTTCTCTGCGTGCCGAACTCGGCAGTTGAACGACGTGGTGCCGCGACCGTGTCAGAACAGCCGTTGGCGCCCTCTGGTGAGCGGGAAAGAGGCTGCGGCTTGCGGGAGCTTGCTGACGGCTCAGGCGCTTTCATTCCTGATCGCGAACAGATGCCGGGCGGGTCCAGCTGAGTAGTGGAGCCGGTCCAGCATGATGCCCTCGCACAGCGCCCAGGGGCAGATGCGCACGCCTGCCAGGTTTAAGGCGGCCATCGTGGCGTCGGCGACGATGGCCCCGGCGAGGATCTGCCGGGCGCGGGCGGCCGAGACGCCGGGGAGCTGCGCCCGCTGCGCGGAAGTCCTGCCGGCCAGCAGTTCGATGGCTTCGCGCAGGTCGTCTCGGCGGAGCTCGCGGGAGACCTGGGGGCCGTCCTTGGCCTTCGGCGCCCCGCACAGGCGGGCGAGCTGGAAGAAGGTCCTGGACGTCGCGACCGTGGTCGTCTTGCCGATGCGGTGCCTGGCGGAGATCTCGCCGACGCCCTGGGCGAGCACGGATTCCACGTGTTCGCGCAGTCGCCGGCGGTGCTTGTTCTTCACCCGATCGATTCCCGCCCGCCCGGTGATGCCTTCCCGATCGGTCTCCTCGGCCAGGCGAATCGTGTCAGGAACCGTGGTGCGTGGTCAGACCGTTCGCAGGGCTTCGGTGGGTGACAGGCGGGCGGCGCGTACGGCGGGCACCAGTCCCGCGACGGCCCCGATCAGGATCGCCGCGCCGATGCCGCCCGCCCACGCCTCCACCGGCACCACCACCGCCCAGTGCCTGGCGCCGGCGTAGACGACCGTGGCCCCGACCCCGGCCGCCACGCCGACCGCGCCGCCGACGGCCGCCAGCATGATCGATTCGGCCAGGAACTGGCTGCGGATCTGCCCTCTTGTCGCGCCGAGCGCCCTGCGCAGGCCGATCTCCGACCGGCGTTCCAGGACCGAGATGATCATGATGTTGGCCACGCCCACGGCGCCCACCACCAGGGCGACCGCCCCGAGCCCCAGGAACAGGTTGTTGAAGGCCCCAGCGGCGGCGGCCCGGACGGTGAGGGCGACCGACGGCTGGCTGACGTCGACCTCGTTCGGAGCCGCCGGGTTCACGCTGCGGGCGAGGACCGACTGCACGGCGCGCACCTGGCTGGTCTCGGCCCGCACGTAGATGGTGGTCGGTGGTCCCGCCTTCGCCTCGCCGCCGACGATGCTGGTGTGGTCCAGATACCGCTGGGCCGCCGCGTACCCGATGAGGACGCCCGCGTCGATCTCCGGCGCGAGCGTGGCGGGACCCAGGATGCCGCCGACGTAGAACCACTGGCCACCGGTCCAGATCCGCTGTCCCGGATAGACGTGGTCGATCCCCAGGCGCTGGGCGGCCAGCGCGCCGAGCACCGCGACGGGCTGGGCGGCGGTGGCGGGGTTCAGCCAGGCGCCCTGGGCCACGCTCGTGGCCACCACCGGCAGCAGGTTCAGGCTGACCGCCTTGACCTGCAGCGCGTTGGTGTTCACCGGAGGGATCAGCGGGCTGCGGTAGACCTTGACGCCGCCGACCGTGCCCGTGTGGGCCACCTGCTCGACCGCGTCGATCCTGGAGACCCGCGCCGGGGCCTCCAGCGGCAGCCGTGAGTCCTGCCCGGAAAGCGTGCTGCCCGTCTCGGCGGTCAGCAGGTTGGTGCCCAATCGGTCGATCTCCGCCAGCAGCCCCGCCTGGGACGAGGAGGAGAGCCCGAGCACGGCCACGATGGCGGCCACGCCGATGGCGATCCCGAGCGCCGAGAGCGCGGCGCGCATGGGGCGGGACCGCAGCCCGACGCTCGCCACCCGCGCCTGGTCGCCCAGCGCGAGGCGGGTACGGCTCACGCTCCCCACCTCCCGCCGCCGTCCGAGACGATCTGGCCGTCCAGGACCTGTACGCGGCGCGGCAGCCCGGCGGCCAGCCCGGCATCGTGCGTGATCATGATGATCGTGGCCCCTTCCGCGTTGAGCTCCCGCAGCAAATCCATGATCGAGGCACCCGTGTGGCTGTCGAGGTTCCCGGTGGGCTCGTCGGCCAGCACGATCGCGGGCCGCCCGACCAGCGCCCGGGCGATCGCCACCCGCTGCCGCTGCCCGCCCGACATCTTCCCCGGCCGGAACCCGGTCCGGTCGGCGAGCCCCACCCGGGCCAGCGCCTCCGCCGCCAGCTCGCGCCGCTCGCGGACGTTCACCCCGGCGTAGAGCAGCCCGTCCGCCACGTTCTCCAGCGCCGTCGAGTGCTCGGCCAGGAAGAACTGCTGGAACACGAACCCGATCTCGCGGGCACGCAACCGGGCGAGCCGCCGGTCGTCCAGGTCCGCGACGTCGACCCCGTTGATCTTTACGACGCCGCCGCTGGGCCGTTCGAGTGTGCCCATGACGTGCAGGAGCGTGGTCTTCCCCGATCCGGAGGGTCCCACGATCGCCACGAGTTCGCCCTGCCGCACCGTGAAGCTCACGCCCCGCAGCGCCGACACGGGTGGCTGCTCGCCGTAGGTCTTGGTCACCGCCTCCAGTTCGAGTACGGCGGGCGCGTCGCCGCCGGTCAGGACCGCCGGCCCGGTTTGCTGACTGGTGCTCATGTCGAGGGCACCACCACTCGCTGACCGGGTGTGAGGTCGCCCTTCACCTGCACCAGGCCGTTGGCGTCGTCGAACAGGCCGAGCGTGATCGGCACCAGCTCCGGGGCTCCCGCCGGGTCGCGCGTCTCCACCGCGTACCCGCCGCCCGCCCGGGCCACCAGCGCGGTGACCGGCACGATCAGCGCGTTCTTGACCCCGGCCGTGGTGATCTGCACCTGGACCGGCGCGTGGTCCAGGCCGCGGGCGTCCTTCGGGCGCTTGAGCCTGATGTAGACGGGGATCGTGGCGTTCGAGGCGCCGGAGCCGCCGCTCGCACCCGTGCCCGCGGTCGCCACCGTGCCGATGCCGCGCACCACGCCGGTGGTGGTGCGGTTGCCGGGCAGGGTGATCTGGGCCGCGTCGCCGGCCTTGACCTCGGACTGCTGCGAGGGGTTGAGGTTGATCGTCACCTGGTGGTCGTTCGAGGTCGCCTCCGCGACGGGCGCGCCCATCCTCGCATCGGCGCCCAGCTTGGCCGTCACCTTCCCGATGCGCAGCGGTCCTGGCAGGGTCACGGCCTCGCCCAGGTCCAGCGTGCCGCTCTCCTCGGCGCCCAGGTGGTCCTGCAACCGTCGCAACGCGGCTCCGGTCCGCCAGTCGAAGTCGTCGGAGGACGCCCGCGGGCCGTTGCCGTCGGCGTACCCGAGTTCGACCAGGTTCTTGTTGAGCTCGCGCACGTCGCGCCCGCTGTGCCCGCTCGCCAGGTCCCGGTAGGGCGGCACCTTGCCGCAGAGCAGTACCACCGGGGTGTCGCCCACGCGGTAGATCATCGCGCCGCAGGCGATCCGCCGGCCGGGCCGCGGCAACCAGGTGTAGATGCCGGCGACGTGGTTGACGACCGGGTACGGCGAGCCGTCGGCCTGCGCCAGGTAGGACAGCGTGCCGCTCTGGTTGATCTGTGACGACAACCGTCCTTTGCGCACCTCCGCGAACGCCGTCTTGGGCCCCGCGGCGGCCCGCGGCGCCTCCTCGGCCTCGAACGGCCCGGTGACGACGACGGTCACCGCCCCGGCGATCACCGCGGCCAGGACGAGCGCCCCGGTCAGCAGCCGTCCGCGCCGGCTCACTGACCACCCCCGGGCCCGCCGCCCGGCATGAACTGCCGGCACTTCTGCATCGCGGCCTTGAACTGGGGGGTGCTGGTGTCGACGCCGCCGATCAGGAGGTTGCCGTCCTTCGGGTCGGGGAAGTCCTTGACCCCGTTCTCGCGCATGCAGGCGGCGAACTTCAGCTGTGCCTGCACCGCCTCGCCGTCGGCCGGCGAGTCCTGCGTGCCGGCCGGGGCGAGCGACTTGCAGGCCTCCTGGGCGCTCTTGAACTCCGGCGAGTCGAGGTCCACCTTGCTGTCGCCGCCGACCTTGAGATCGGCCTGGCCGTTGACCGGGTCGGGGAAGTCCTTGACGCCGTTCTCGCGCATGCACTGCGCGTACTTCACCAGCTTGGCCGTGTTCTCCTCCACCGAGGGCGATCCGCTCGGCGTCGTCGCGGCCTGCGGAGCGCCGCAGGCCGCGAGCCCGAGCCCGAGGAGCGCGATCACGATGATGTGTTTCCTCATGTCAGGTCCTTTCGTTTCAGGACCTGATTTGTACGGAAGGGGCGGTCACGGCCCGGTCCGCGAGATTGTGACGCGGGTGTGACCGGGGCGCCGCATATGCTCCCCGTCTATGGAGGATCGTCTCGAACGGGGGCGGGACTGACGTCATGCGCCTGCCCGCCCGTACCATGCGCCTGCGCCTGACCCTGCTGTACAGCTCGGTGTTCGCCGGCTCCGGCATCATCCTGCTGGGCATCACGTACCTGCTGGTCAGCCATGCCGCGGGAATCTTCCATGTCACAGGGGACTTCGGCGGCTCGCAGAGCGCCGACATCTCCTTCTACGGCAAACCATCGCTGCCGGAGCTCGTCCAAGTGCGCGCACTGGTGGACCGCCATCGCGAGGCGATCCTGCACGAGCTGCTGGTCCAGTCGGGGATCGCGCTGGGCATCATGATGGTCGTCTCGGTCGCGCTGGGCTGGCTGGTCGCGGGGCGCGCCCTGCGGCCGATGGGGGCGATGGCGGTCACCGTACGGGAGATCTCCGCCGGGAACCTGCACGAACGGCTGGCCGTCCAGACGCCGCACGACGAGCTGAAGGACCTGGCCGACACGGTGGACGAACTGCTGGCCCGGCTGGAGTCGGCCTTCGACGCCCAGAAGCACTTCGTCGCCAACGCCGCGCACGAACTCCGCACCCCGCTGACCCTCGAACGCGCCTTGCTGGAGGAGGCGCTGACCGACGGCGAGGCCACCCGGGCATCGCTCCGCGCGCTGGCCGAACGGCTGCTCACGCTCAGCATCGACCAGGACCGCCGGCTGGCCGCGCTGCTCACGCTGGCCAACAGCGAGCGAGGCCCGGACCGGCAGGAGCCCTTCGACCTGGCCGCCGTCGCCCAGCGGGTGCTGGACACCGAACCTTCCCCGATCGGGGCGGCGCTGGCCGCCGCGCCGGTCTCAGGCGACCCGGCCCAGGTTGAACGGCTGATCGCCAACCTGGTGGACAACGCCGTGCGGCACAACGTGCCGGGCGGCCGGGCGGACGTCGTGACCGGGGTCCAGGACGGGCGGGCGCTGCTGTCGGTCTCCAACACCGGGCCCGTGATCCCCCCGGGAGAGATCGAGCGGCTGTTCGCGCCGTTCCAGCGGCTCAGAACCGAGCGGACGACACACGACGACGGGCACCACGGGCTCGGCCTGTCCATCGTCCAGGCCATCGCCACCGCCCACAACGCCGTCATCACCACGCACGCCGCGCCTTCAGGAGGTCTTCTCGTGGAGATCGCGTTCCCACTCCGGAGGTAGCGAGCCGCTTGTGACGCGGGTGTGACCGGGGCGGCGCATATGCTCCCCATCTATGAGAGTGCTGGTCGTGGAGGACCATCTCGAACTGGCGGAGTCGCTGGCCCGGGTGTTGCGTCGTGAGGGGATGGCGATCGACGTCGTCCACGACGGCGACACCGCGCTCGAACGTATCGAGCTGACCGCGTACGACGTCGTCGTGCTCGACCGCGACCTGCCGGGAACCCACGGTGACGAGGTGTGCGCCCGGGTGATCTCCCGCAGGACGCCCACGCGCGTGCTCATGCTGACCGCGTCTGGCACACTCGCCGACCGTGTCGAAGGCCTCAGCCTGGGCGCCGACGACTATCTGGCCAAGCCCTTCGCGTATGCGGAGCTGGTGGCCCGGATCCGGGCGCTCGGCCGGCGGCTGCAGCCGCCGGTGCCGCCCATCCTGACGCACGGCGATCTCCGGCTCGATCCCGGGCAGCGCACGGCCGGCCGTGCCGGGATGCGGCTGGCGCTCACTCCCAAGGAGCTGGCGGTGCTCGAATACCTCCTGGCCGCGCAGGGTCGCGTCGTGTCCGCCGAGGAACTTCTCGAACGGGTGTGGGACGAGGCGGCCGATCCGTTCACCACGACCGTCAAGGCGACGATCAACCGGCTGCGGGCCAAGCTCGGCGATCCACCGGTGATCGAGACCGTCCCCCGCAGCGGGTACCGGATCTGAGCGGCGTATCCACGGCGATGCCGCCCTGCCGCCGTTGCGCGGCGCGATCATGATCTTGCCGGTTCGTCACTCGCACCGCAGCGAGGCGGGCAGTTCCTGCGGGGCGAAGCGTACGGACTGCTCCTTCCTGAGGCCGTCCAGCTCGACGATGCCGCCGTACAGAGTGTCGCGGCGTCGCAACTCCTCCCAGTACGCGTCGTCGAGGTAGATGGCCGGGTTCTCTCGCGACATCGTCAGCTCGTTCGCCTCGCCCAGGTAGAGGCCGGCGTCGATGAGGGAGCGCAGCGGCACGCCGCAGTTCTTGTTGGACATTCCCGACGGACTCTTGACCGGAGTGGGGAGGACCATTCCCGCGTCGAACCGCCCGAGCCAGGTGCCCGAGGCAGGGATGACGCTGCGCCGCTCGTACCGGGACAGGCGCTTGCCCAGGCCACCCGGATCGCCGGCCAGAGGGGCCAGGCCGGCGATCACGTACGTCTTCGCGCCCAGCTTCTCGGCGGCCGAGACGATCGCGGACGTGCGGAGCACGTGGTCCGTGCCGTAACAGATCAGGGCCCTGCGGCCCTTCCTGATCACTTCCTTCTCCACCACCGAGGCCGCGTGGCTGTCGCGCCGCACCAGGAACGGCGTGAGCTCCTCCCTCGACGTGACAGCCGACCAGTCGATGGGCGGATCGCCGAGCAGCACCCGGACGCGTCCGGCCGCCGGCAGCGTCTGGTTGATCGCTCGGATCGTGTGGAAGAACTGCTCGTACACCGGGGCGTCCCAGGTGCCGAGCGGTGACTGTGTGGTGTCGCGCCACGCCTTCCGCAACTCGGCGTTCTCCACCGGCATGCCCGCGATGAACCGGTCCATCGTCGCCTGATGGCGGGCGTTGCCGAACTCGACGACCACGTCGTCTACCACGCTGGGCAGGCGGGGGTCGGCCAGCAGCGCCCGCAGCGCGTCGTGGTGATCCTGCAGGCCGTGCACCTCGCCGATGGCGACGAGACGGTGTTTCCTGAACGCGGTGTGAACCACGTCCGCCAGATCGCCGCGGGTGGCGGCGGCCGGAGGTGTTCCCAGCAGCGACGCGGTCACCCCGGCGGCCGATACGGCGATGAATCTACGCCGATCATGGTGTGTCATGGTTCGTCTCCTCAGGATCTCCGCACCTGTTGTACGGATCCCGCGGTCACAACACGGTTCGCGATCCTGTGACCCCGGCGTGACCGGGGCCCGACGTATCCTCCTGCGGTGTCGATGCACACGAGCGTGGTCTGAACCAAACGATCTTGGTCGCAGGGCTTGGACGCCCGCTTCTCGGGTTCGGCGACCGCCCAGCTGTGCAGATCGGTGCGGAAGGACCGTACAGGATGCGTTCGGTCTCGCGGCGCTTGCCCTGGCCGTCTTCGCGGATGTTGAGCTGTGCGACTCTCAGGGATACCAGGACGGACTCGCCGTAGATGGAGCGGCTGGAAACGTCCGGCTCCCATCCGGTCACCCGGCGGCCGGTCAGCTCCTGGGTGGCGGTTGCGGCGGCGCTCATACCAGGCGGAAGCGGACAGATGGACAGCATTCCCCTCCGGCCCCGGGCTGTCTACGCCAAAGGGCACGGAAGCTGGATGTGCTGCGGCACTGAGGCGCGGACGTGGCGGCGCTGTACTGGGGGTATCGGGCACCGGCTTCGGAGCCCGATCGCCCACCCTGCAAGGGGATAGATGAGTACACGCGGGAACGATAGACGCTCAAGAGCCACCATCGTGCGCAGGTACGGTGTGCGTGCGCTGGCCGCGGGGGCCGCGCTGACCGGCGCGCTGCTGGCCGTCGCCGGGCCGGCCCATGCGGCCACCGGCGTGGCCGTGACCGGCGCCGGCAACACGGTGCTGGAGATCACCGGGAGCGGTGTGTCGGACGACATCACCGTGTCCGTCGCCGCCAACGGCTGGCTGCACGTCAGCAACGCCGCCGACGTGGTCCCGGCGGTCGCGCCGTGCGTGGCGGTGAACGCCAACGAGGTGGAATGCCCGCCCGGGGCCATCGCCCGGATCAGGGCAGCCACGGGGAACGGCGACGACACCTTCCGCAACCGGACCGCCCTGCCATCCAGGGTGGACATGGACCACGGCAAGGACATCTTCCTCGGCGGGCCGGCCGCAGACGAGGTCCGCGGCGGGGACGGCAACGACGACCTGCGCGGCCAGGGGGGCAACAACGACGCCGCCGACGGCGGTCCCGGCTTCGACCTCTGCCATGCCGAAACCGAGGTGGCCTGCGAGGCGTAGCAGATTCGGCGCACGCAAGGACTGGTCCAGAAGATCGGCTCTTGCGTGGGCCACGGCGGAGCCTGTATCAAGGCCCGGCGCAGACGTGATGTCAAGCGCGGCAGGTTCCGGGCTCGAGCATCTTGAGATCAATCTCGCCATGAAAGACTGGGTATCCGTATGCGTTCCGATGTCACGTTGCGACGCCTCGATGAGAGCCTGTTGCAGGGTCTGCTCGATGCCGCAGTCGCCGACGCGGATCCGCTTGAGGTGATGCCACCGGTCGAGGGACCCGAAGGGTGGACGACCGCGCGGCAGGAAGCATTCGTGCAATTCCATCGATCGAGGTCGCTGTCGGCCAACCCCGTGGGGATCACCTACGCCATCCTCGTGACCGACAAAGTGGTCGGAGCCGCCCGGCTCTTTCCCCTGACGGACGCGGCTGCCGGGCATACGGCCGAAACCGGCATCTGGATCGGACGCACACACCGCGGCAGCGGAGTCGGCAGTGCCGTTGTCCGGCAACTCATCGACCTCGCCCGCGCCGACGGCGCCCAGCATCTGCTCGCGAGCACCACCGCCGGCAACAGGGCCGCTCAGCGACTACTCACCACACTCGGTGCCGACCTCACACACGACGGCGACGCGGTCACGGCGCGACTGAACCTCCTTGACACCACGTGGCGCCGACGTCTTGGACTGGCCCCTGGCGCGCGTCAAGACCGCCTTGCGGGCACCTCGCCCGTCCCCACCGAGGTCTGCGGCTGGTCCTCGACGGACACCACCGCGACACTCACCCCCACCTCACGCGCCTTGCCTCCAGACGCCCATGCCCCTCAGGCCAGGAGCCCCCAGAGGCCCAGGCCACCTGACCTCGTGATACACGTGTGCGGCACTAGGTCAGTTCAGATCATCGGTGATCCTCCAGCCGCGGCTACCGCCGATCTTGGCGAGCTGCCGGCGTAGCACCGCGATCCGCTCACGCGCGTCCGGTCCCGCGATCCCGATCGTGATCCGCTCATCGGTCGCGTGATAGCTAGTCCGCCGATCGCCTGCCGCGACCCGGCACGCCGCGTTGATGGCTTCTCGAAGCCGAGCCACCTTCGTGGTTCACCGTCCCCGCCGAACCATTCGATCGTCACGGACGAGAACAGCGGGGCAGGACGCAGACCGTCCTGCCGTTTGACGGCGTCCAGCTCTTCCTGATCAGCACTCAGACCCTTCAGGATCCTGTCCCGGTCGACCGAGCTGATCGGCCTACGACCGAGCCAGTCCGGCCAGCCATCCGCACCCGTACCGGCTCGAAAGAAGGCGGCGCAGATGGCTCACCAGCCTTGTCTTCAGCATCGGCGGCTCCGCTGTCGCTCAACCGGTCTCCCCAGGCCACGCCCACGCGACAGCTCGTGATCTTCTCCCGATCGTAGCGGTCGTTTCCAGGCCGATGGCCTACAGATAGGACAGGCGTGTCGCATCGTGGGCGCTCCCAACCCCCGCAACGCAACCCTGCCTGACCTGCGACGGAGCCTTATCGTTCAATTCCGGCCGCATAGTCCCTCACCGCCGGGGCCGTCGTGCATCCTGCCGCGGACCTTGGTGGCGAGCACGATGTCCTCGCGCCGGGAGTACTCGGTGATGGCGCGGCCGACGATCTCCTCGCTGGTGCCGGCCTGGTAGACGTTGGCGGTGTCCCAGAAGGTGATGCCCAGCTCGACGGCCTGCCGGACGAACGGTGCGGCCTTGTCCTCGGTCAGCGCCCAGGGGTGGGCACCGGGGACGGTCGGGTCGCCGTAGCTCATGCACCCCAGGGCGAGCCGGCTCACCTTCAGACCGGTCGTGCCGAGACGGGTGTGCTTCATGGTGCGGCTCCTGACGAGTCATGTGTGGGTCTGGGCTGTGGGGGAGACGAAGAACCCGAGTACGGCGGCGGGGCCGTGCGGCTTGCCACGCTCAGCGGTGGTGCGCGCTGGGACGAGGCGAGTGTGTGGTGGTCATGGGCCGGCGCTCTCCTGAGATGCAGGGGCGGGGCAGGGCCGAGCGCAGGAGCGCCGTAGCCGGAGAACGGCGGTGCTCTCGTCCGCGGTCCCAGGGCCTGGCGTGGTCACAGGTTGGTCTGAGCCTCCAGGAAATCGGGATAGCGGCCGCCCTTGATGTCGATGTCGGCGGATGCCCGAGTCAGGTGGGTCAATTCGTCTGCGGTCAGGGTGACGTCGGCGGCGGCGAGGTTCTCCTCCAGCCGGTGAAGTTTCGTGGTTCCCGGGATCGGGACGATCCAGGGCTTGCGGGCCAGCAGCCAGGCGAGGGCCACCTGCCCTGGGGTGAGGCCCTTGTCCGCGGCGAGGGACCTCACCAGGTCGACCATGGCGGTGTTGTGCCGCAGGGCTTCGGTGCCGAAGCGGGGGATCTGGGCGCGCAGGTCGTTGCCCTGCTCGAATCGAGTGGAGGCGTCGATCGTGCCGGTCAGGAAGCCTTTGCCGAGCGGGCTGTAGGGGACGAAGCCGATGCCGAGCTCTTCGCACACGCTCAGCACTTCGTCTTCGGGGCGGCGCCACCACAGGGAGTATTCGCTCTGGATCGCGGTGACCGGCTGCACGGCGTGGGCGCGGCGGATGGTTGCGGCGGCGGCCTCGGACATGCCGTAGTGCTTGACCTTGCCGGCCTCGATGAGCTTCTTGACGGCTCCGGCGAACTCCTCGATCGGCGCCTCCGGATTGACGCGGTGCTGGTAGTACAGGTCGATCGCCTCGACGCCGAGCCTCTGCAGGGAGCCCTCGACGGCGCGGGGCAGCTCGTCGGGGGTCAGCATCCGGCCGCGGGGCTTGCGCTCGAGGGGGTCGATGTCCTGGGCGAACTTCGTCGCGATGACGACCCGGTCGCCGAAGGGGGCCAGCGCCTGCCCGAGGAGTTCCTCGTTCGCGTGCGGGCCGTAGACCTCGGCGGTGTCGAAGAAGGTGACACCGCGATCGACGGCGGCGTGCAGCAGCGAGATCATCTGCTGCCGCTCGGGGCGGCCGCCGTAGCCGCCGGTCATGGTCATGCAGCCGAGGCCGAGGGCGGAGACTTGCAGGCCGCTGGTGCCGAGGGTGCGCTTGTGCACGTGGAGCTCCTGGTGGTCGGTGGGTGGTGAAGGTGTTCGATGGTGGCGGGCCTTGAGAAGCGGCGGCCCGGTCAGTGCGCGGTGAAGCCGCCGTCAACGGGCAGGGCGACACCGACGACGAAGCCGGCACCCGGGCTGCACAGCCACAGGACGGCTTCGGCGACCTCTTCGGCCTGGCCGAGCCGTCCGATGGGCTGCTGCTTGAGGATCTCGGCCATGGCGTCGGCCTGGCCTTCGAGCATGTCGGAGACCATCGGGGTGTCGATCACGCCGGGGCAGATGGCGTTGATGCGGATGCCCTTGGGGGCGTACTCGACCGCGGCGCTCTTGGTCAGGCCGATCACGCCGTGCTTGGAGGCGTGGTAGGCGGCCCGCTCGGGCAGACCGACCAGCCCGCCCAGGGAGGAGCAGTTGACGATGGCTCCGGAGCCCTGGGTGCGCATCTGGCGCAGCTCATGCTTCTGGGCAGCCCAGACGCCGCGCAGGTTGACGGCGTTGACGCGGTCGAACTCCTCGGCGCTCTCGTCGGCGGCGTCCGAGGGCGGGGCCTGGATCCCGGCGTTGTTGAACGCCATGTCCAGGCGGCCGTAGGTGTCCACCGCGCTGCCGACCATGGCGGCGGCCTGGTCCTCGTCGGTGACGTCGCACACCACGCCGATGGCCTGGTGGCCGGCATCGGTGAGGTCCTTGGCGGCGTTCTGAACGGCGTCCTTGTTGAGGTCGGTCAGCACGACGGCGGCACCGGCCTGGGCGAAGGCGCGGGCGGCGGCCAGGCCCATGCCGGAGGCCGCGCCGGTGACCAGGGCGACCTGGCCTTCGAAGTTGTACTGCGGGTTCATGGGTGGGTTCCAATCTCCGCGCTGGTGCGGGTACCACCCGGGCGCGGTATGACGTGCTGCGCGGTGTGCCAGAGTCGCAGCAGGGCCTTGGATGACGCGGCGCTCGTCCATGGCCTGGAAGCCCTCGGCTACCTGGCCCAGGGGCAGCTCCAGGTCGAAGACCCTGCCCGGGTTGATCCGGGCGGCCAGGACGCGGTTGATGAGGTCGGGCAGGAAGGCGCGGACGGGCGCGGGGCGCTCGCAGAGATCAAAAGGTGCGGGCGGGGCGGCGGGAGCCGGCGTACTCGTCATCCGTGACGTGCTCCAGCCAGTCGACCTCGTCGCCCTCCCACAGCGCGATGTGCGCCATGAACCGGTCCGGGGCCGCGCCGTGCCAGTGCTCCTCACCGGCCGGAGTGAAGATCACATCCCCGGGGCGGGCCTCGACGATGTCGCCGCCACGGGACTGGATCAGGGCAATGCCCTCCACGATGTAGAGGGCCTGGCCCAGGCCGTGGGAATGCCAGGCGGTGCGGGCGCCCGGCGCGAAGCGCACCATGTTGGCCCGCGCGCGGGAGGGGCCCTCACCGCGGTAGATCACATCCGCCCACGCATCCCCGGTGAACATCTCCGCCGGCAGCTTCGCCGTCGCCGGAGGCTGGACAATCTCCATGATCGTGCTCCTTGCATACATCTTGTCGCGGCCGCGCACAGGTGAGGGGGAGAGGGAGCGGACCAGGTCAGGAGCCGGTCAGGACGCTGCGGGCGACCGTGAGCGCGGACATGGCCCTGGGCCATCCGGCGTAGAACGCCAGGTGCGTGATCGTCTCGATCAGCTCCTTGTCGCTCACCCCGTTCTCACGGGCCCTGCCGAGGTGGAAGGCGAGTTGCTCGGTGCTGCCGCTGGTGATCAGGCTCGCCACCGTGACCAGGCTCCGGTCCCGTCCAGACAGGTCCCGGTTCTCCCACACCTGCCCGAACAGCACGTCCTCGCTGTATCCGGCCAACGCGGGGGCGATATCCCCGAACTGCTCACGCCCACCCCCGGTCTGCTTGTTCTCCGGCATCGACGGCTCCCTTTCCGCATGGATACCCGGCACGTCCCGCAGCGGCGGGGCATCGGCATCTGCTTCATTCCGCCCTGCGCTCACCATGGGCGCCACGGGAGCGGGCGGGCGGCCAAGAGTTGGCCTGTGATCAATGAAACAGCAGTTCAGAGGCGTATGAAAGGACCCCTTGTTACGTGTATTGGCAGTACACCCCTTGCTCGTCGGGACAGTCGTGGATCGTCGTAGCCTCGAAGGCATGGACAACCGAAGCGAGGTCCGCGAGTTCCTCACCAGCCGCCGCGCGAAGATCACCCCGCAGCAGGCCGGTCTTCCCGCCTCCGGGCATCGGCGCGTCAAAGGGCTGCGCCGTGAGGAGGTCGCGATGCTCGCCGGGGTCAGCGCCGAGTACTACGCCCGGATGGAACGCGGCAACCTCTCCGGCACATCCGAAGCCGTCCTGGACTCTCTTGCCCGCGCCCTCCAACTGGACGACTCCGAGCGCGCCCACCTCATGGACCTGGCCCGCACCGCCGGCACCACCCGCCGCCCCGCACGCCGCCGCAGCGCGCAGCCCATCCGGCCCGCCCTGCAACAGCTCCTCGACGCGATGACCGACGCGCCTGCCTTCATCCGCAACGGCCGCCTCGACATCCTGGCCACCAACCGACTCGGCAAAGCCCTGTACTGGCCCCTTTTCCAAGACCCCGCCCGGCCGGTCAACCTCGCCCGCTACCAGTTCCTCAACCCCAGCGCCGCCGAATACATGACCGAACTGGACGCCCAGCGTGCCACCGCCGCCGCCCTCCTGCGCACCGAAGCCGGACAAGATCCTTACAACCGCGACCTGAGTGACCTGATCGGAGAGCTGTCCACCCGCAGCGAAGCCTTCCGCACGCTGTGGGCCGCACACAACGTGCGCCTGCACCACACCGGCATCAAACGCTTCCACCACCCCGCCGTCGGCGACCTGACCCTCGCCTTCGAGGCCCTGCCCATCCCCACCGACCCGGGCCTGACCCTCACCGCACTGAGCGCCGAACCCGCCACCCCCGCCCACGACGCGCTGAAGCTGCTGGCCACCTGGTACGCCACCCTCGACCACAACGACCTCACCACCCCCGCCCCCGCCGAGGGCGAACGCAGCCGATAGAGGTGGACACAGCGTTCACCAGGGGTGAAGGGCGTTCTCAAGGCACTACGAAGCGGATGGCCCAAACCACCCGAGCACGGCATGGCCATTAAAGGTGCCGTCAGCGTGGTAGTTGAGGCCATCGCCGCCGTACAAGGTGGGCGAACCGTCGCCCCTCCACCTTCATGATCACCGCTTCCACCTGCGCGGCGATGCCGTACTCGGCCAGGGCATAGTGCAAGATCAGGCAGCCATCCACACAGTAGCCAGAGCCTTGCCGTCCTTCGGCGACATCCCACAGCCACACTCCGAACGACCAGATCGGACAGCCCGTCCTGCGCTCACTGACCGCCTACGACCACTAACCCTTGGGACCGATCATCTAGATGGACGGTGCCAGGGTGCGCAGGACGCAGAACTCGTTGCCCTCGGGATCGGCCATGACCACCCAGCTCCCGCCGGGGCCCTGGCCCACGTCCACCTTGGCGGCGCCGAGGCCGAGCAGCCTGACCACCTCATCGTCAGTACTGCCGTCGATCGGGCTGACGTCGAGGTGGAGCCGGTTCTTCACAGTCTTGCCCTCGGGCACCCGGATGAACACCAAAGTGGGCGCCATCTGGCGGGCCCGGACCTCCTCGACGGTCGGCTCCCAGGAGCCGATCTCGACCTTGCCCTCGCTCCGGTCGATCACCTTGAAGTCCAGAACCGCGCACCAGAAGGCCGCGAGGCGCTCTGGATCGCGGCAGTCGACGACCAATTCGGTGAACCTACTGGTCATTGCTCCCCCAGGCAGTGCGGACGGGTGCTCAGCCTATGGGGCCGCGCCACCCGTCCGGCAAGTCCGGGATCGCATCCGACATTCCCGGCCGACCCATCCACTCCTGGGAGCGATTTCGGCTGGCCCGGGCGTGCGGCAGAGTAATCGGGGAACGGCATCCGCGCCACGTTTCCGGGTCGGTGTCCAGTTGAACGGCCATGTACCGATTATCGGTATATATTGATCGTATGAGGCACATGCAGGAGCCCACCTTTCTGATCCTGACCGCACTCGCCGCCGGTCCACAGCATGGGTACGGCGTCATCACCGACGTGGAACACATCTCAGGCGGCCAGGTCCACCTGCGTGCCGGCACCCTGTACGCCGCTTTCGACCGCCTTCAGGCGGAAGGTCTCATCGCCGAGGATCGGGAGGAGATCGTGGACGGAAGGGTGCGGCGCTACTACAGGCTGACTGGCGACGGGGCGACCCGGCTGGCAGCGGAGGTCGAGCGAATGAGCAGGCATGCGAGAGCGGCCACCGCACGCCTGCGCGCCGCGGGCTCGGGAGGCGTGGCATGAGCCCGCTCGAAGCCCGCTACCGGCGCCTTCTGGCCTGTTATCCGCGTGACCACCGGGTGCGGCATGAGGAGGAGATGATCGGTGTGCTGCTGGCCGGGGCACGTCCCGGTCAGACCCGCCCGCACCTGGCAGACATTGCCGACCTGCTGTGGGGCGCGCTGCGCGTGCACAGCCGACGGACCTTTGGGCCCGTCTCCGCGCCCGCCTGGCGGGACGGACTGGCCCTCGCCATCGCACTGTGGCCGATCCTGATCCTGGCCAGCGTCTTAGCGACCGAGATAGTGTTAGTCGCCGAGTCCCTGCACAACCACGGCGTCGCTGCCTTGCTGCACCGGCCGACCTGGATCCCGTTCGTGGCCGATACGGTCGTCGTCGCGGCCCTGCCTATGCTCGCCGTGCTCCTCGCCCGCCGGTGGATCGCCGTGCTCGGTACGGTCGCCTTCGCGTCCTATCTGTATCAGGCCGGTCACCCGTACCTGCTGGAGCTGGACAAGCTGATGCAGCCGGACCCCGGCCCCATCTTGCTGGCCGAGCTATCCGCGGTCGTCATCGCCTTCATCCCCGCGGCGCACCGTGCGATCACGCTCATCCCTCGGGGAGCGTTCCTGCTGTGGGGGCCGCTCGCGCTGATCGGACTGACCGCCGACAAGGCCATCGAGCGCTGGCTCAACATGACCGTCCACCACGACATCGTGATCCTGCACTGGCAACCCGTGCCGTGGCTCGTCGTGGTGGCGCTGGCGGCCGGATACGCATGCCGGTCGGTTGCGGGGCGGCGGGCGGCGCTGCTGCTGTTCCTGCCGGCGGCAGCCCTGGGCGACCTCGGCGACGTGCAGTCGGTGCCCACGTCCACGGCTCTTGCCCAACTCGGGTGCGCGGGCCTGGTCTTCACCGCCGCGGCTGCCTTGACCCGGTGGCGGAGCGGCCAGAGACGAGCCCCGGCTTCTTGAGGGAGAACGCCAGCGGGGATCAATGACCAGGCAGCCTCGATGAGGTGGTACCAGCGCTCGCTGAACATGAATCCGCCTCATCCGGGTGGCACTACCGGTCACCGAGCTGGGTACCAGAACTCGGTTCTGGATCAAAGGTTGTGGAGCGGTAGCAGAGGGTTAGGTTCGCAGGCTTCACTCAGAAACCCAGGAGCGATCCGAGGTTGCGGATGGCAGAATCCACGCGTGACGGCTGAGCTTGACGAGTTGGACTATCTGCGTCGTGTCGAGTTGCTTGCTCGGGAGCTGGTCGGGTGTGCCAGCGACGAGGAGTGGCTCAGTTACGCGCCTGAGCCTGATGGCGCGACGCCGTTGCAACGCGCGGTGAACGAGCTCGCCCGGTCGATTCGGCATTATCACTTCGATGGTGACGGCTGCCTGACGGAGAAACCGAAGATCGGACTTGGTGGAGTGGCGCTGATCAGGCCCGGGCTGCCGTCGGGTGGGGAAGCGGAGGGCTATGCCGAACTCTGCGCACGGCTTGGAGTCGAAGCGCGCACAGTGGCGAGCTGCGCTGGCTCCCTGGGGATGGAGCAATGTAGGGCCGAAGCCATGCTTCCCCCTTGGGGTAGATCCTGTTGGCATACCGGCACAAGGAGGTTATCTCATCTACTACAGTGCATCGTAATGGTCGGGTGGCCTGGCTTCCCCCGAAGTCGATCGGCCAGCCGCTCAATCCCGGCGCGTCCGGGAACCGGGGAACCAACCGCGTGGAGCGATCCACGTACGGGGTGAATCCGCCGCGTGTGCGGTTCCCCTCCGGTGCAGCCGGCCGCCTTCGGCAAGGCAGGGCCTCCCAAAGCCGCCACAGCATCCGTGATCTCTGCCTCGCCCGACACCATGTCTTTCATCGACACGATGGCTGTTCCGGCAGGCGTTCTCGCCGCGCTGATCGACGCGACCTTGATCATCAAGCGAGCAAGAGCGCGCCGTATCGTCGTGGTGGTCGGGCGGCATCGCAGGGCGGGCGGCAGGCATCGAACCCTGCCTGCCTAGTTCGGACTATTCTCCGAGAACGGCAGCCAGCACAACAGTACGAGCAGGTACCAGTTGAGCCACGCTGGGCCGATGATGGTAGGGCTCCACTTTCTTCCAGAGGCGAAGCCGAGTGCGGTGTAACGACCGTGTCTCCCGCTGCGCTTTGGAGGGGCACGAGCGTGAGCCCCGTCAGGCATGCAGCATGGCAGGTGAAGCGTTGCGCGCCAAGATGATTACCGAGATGAAGCCCGGGGACTATGGATCTTAGTAGGTTCTGCCAGGGGAAGGTTCATGTCACCTTGGACGGCTGTTCTCGGCCTGGTCGCCGTGCTCGCTTTCGGCGTGCTGGGGATCTATCTGGTCTCACTCGTCATCAGACCTCATGAGACGCTCGACGCGCGCCCATTCATGTCTGGGAGTCCCCCTCGGGAGCACGCCCTCTCTCGCTACCACGTGCGGTGGTACGCGGTGACCCTGGTCTTCCTGGCCTTCGACATGGAGATGGTCTTCATGTACCCCTGGGCGGTCGTCGTCGGCGAGGTGGGCACCATGGCCTTGGTGGAGATGTTCGTCTTCCTCGGCCTGCTGATGGTGGGCGTGGTCTATGCCTGGCGGGAGGGGGCGTTCCGGTGGTCCTGATCAAGTGGATGCTGAAGCGGGCCGCGCATCATCCGCGGCCGTTCGTCATCAGTGCCGCGGACGGGACTCGGGCCCGGCTGCTGTGCGAGGCTGAGATCGCGCGGCGACGATGGCGGTCTGCGATGCCCCCGGCAGAGGCCGACCTGCTCGTCGTTTGTGGTGCTCCGAACGAGGAGTTCGACGAGGCCACCCGGACGGTCTGGGACGGTCTGCCGAGCCCTCGCGCGCGAGTCGACCTGCCCGGTGACGCCTCGAAGGACCTGGTGGTCCACTCCCTGGACCGTGCAGTCGTGCAATTGGCCGATGGGGAGGCACAATGGCGAGACGCGGCGAGCCGGGCGGGTAGACCGAAGTCACCTGATGCGCATGGATCGGGCACATCCTACGAGGGGCATGATGCCCACGGTATGCACAGCCAGGGCCATGACGGCCATGAAGGCGGTCACCACGGCCACCACATGGGCAATCCGGGCGGCCTGCCGATGGCTGGCCGGGGCCCTGATCGTGACGGGCTGAGCCTGGATCGCCTGCACGTGCCTCTCGGCCCCATCCTGCCGGACTGGCCGTGCGGGCTGGTGGTGGAGACCGTTTTGCAGGGAGACGTGATCCAGGAGGCCACGGTCAGGTGGCTGGGGGACGGTGAGTCGTTTTGGACTGAGCCCTGGGACAGGGCGGCGTCCGGCCGGTTCGTGACGCGTGGCGAGGCCGGGCGGCGGCGGGCCGCGGCTCATCTCGACGGTCTCGGCCGGTTGCTGTCGGTCGCGGGATGGTCCACCGCCGCCGGCGGCGCCAGGAGGTTGCGGGATCGCTTGCTCGCGGATGCGCCCCGCGACGTGCTGACGGCGCCGTACGAAGGCTTCGCCAGGCAGGTACGTCGTTCAAGAACGCTGCGCTGGATGTTGCGCGACGTCGGATCGGCCGAGGATGGCGATGCGATGGCAAGGCTGGAGGCATGGCTCACCGTGACGCAGGCGGCCATCGACTCGATCGAGGACGAGGCGCCGCTCAATGAGGAGCGCCCTGTCGGGAAGATCCTGAACCCCGAACTGCTCGTCGGTGCCGAGCTGGCCGCCGCACGGCTGATCATTGCGAGCTTGGATCCGGATCCGGCGGTCACCCATGCCTGAGGTCGCGGTGGTGTCCCTTCCCCTGGCGCTGGTGGTGCTGGGGCTGGCCGCCGCCAGTCTCAATGCCGTCCTGGGCGGGGGCCGGGCGAGTGCGCCGTTCGGCGAGGTGGCCCGGCTGCTCGTGCAGCAGCGCCGGCGCACGTTGCTGCACGACGCGCTTCTCATGCGGATCGGCGTCATCAGCCTGGTCGCCGCGCCGGTACTGGCGGGGGTCGTGGTCCCACTGGGGGACGTCCCCGTGGCGGACCTGGCCGTGGGCATCGTCTGGTTCAACGCCATGGAGGTGTGCGTCTGGGGCTCGCTCTGGCTCACCGGATGGTCGGCTAACTCGGTGTATCCGCTGGTTGGCGCCTACCGGTTCGTGGCTCAGGGACTGGCCTACGAGCTGCCGCACATGTTCGCGCTCATCACCGTGGCGCTGGGCGCGGGGTCATTGCGGATGAGCGATGCGGTGCAGGCCCAGCAGGGGCTCTGGTTCGTAATCTGGATGCCGATCGCCTTCCTGATCTACCTGGTGTCTGCGCTGGCGATGGCGTTCTGGGGACCGATGAGCCAGCCCCTGGGTAGTGATCTGGCGGGTGGCGTGCGGGCCGAGCTGTCGGGGCCCGATCGGTTGCTGTTCCAGGCGGGACGGTATGCGCTGCTGGTGGTGGCCGCGGCGGCGGCCGTACCGCTGTTCCTCGGGGGCGGCGGGGGGCCGGTGCTGCCGAGCTGGCTGTGGGTGCTGGTCAAGACGATGGCGGTGCTGGGGTTGCTGGTCTGGGTACGGCATCGCGTACCGGCCGTCCGGATGGATCGCTTCACCCAGGTGTCGTGGCTGGTGCTGATCCCGCTCTCGCTCGTTCAGCTGCTCGTCGTCGGAATCGTGGTGGTGTGATGGTCGTCGCCTTCTGGATCCTGGCCGTCGTCTCCGTGGCCGCCGGGATCGCGGTGTTCGTGGTCGACTCGATGGCGCGGGCGACGTTCGCTCTGCTCGCCTCTCTGCTGGCAGTCGGGCTCGCGTTCCTGCTCATCGACCTGGAGTATCTCGGTGTCCTCATCATCCTGATGATGGTCATGGAAATGCTGATCATGGCGGTCTTCATGATCATGTACATGATGAACCCGGCGGGCCTCATGCCGATGAAGATGGTCCACAACAACCGTGGAGCCATGATCATCTCGGCTGTGGTCTTCGTGCTCCTGGTGGCGGGAATCTTCCTCACCTCCTGGCCGCAGCGTAGGGGTGAGCCGCCTGCTGATCCCACCCACCAGCTCGGACTCGCCATCATGGGGCCGAAGATGCTCGTCATGATCGTCATCGGCGTGGCCATCCTGGCCACGATGATCTCAACCGTAGTGCTCGCCACTCATCGCGGACGCTACGACCGCTACGGGGAGGACCTGAGGAGAAGCCGTCCGCTCGATCCTGGGCCGGGCTCCGGGATATCTGCCCCGGCCGCTCCCGAGCACCACGGCGGGCATGCTTCGTGCGGCGCGGCCGGTCCCGGTGAGGAGACCTGATGTCGCTCGAAGCTTTCCTCGTGCTGGCCGCCGCGCTGTTCGCCGTCGGCCTGTACGGCGCGCTGTCGCAGCAGTCGATCGTGATGCTGATGATGGGCCTGGAGCTGATGATCAACGGGTTGATCGTGGCCGGTGGGGCGTTCTGGTACTTCCTCGCTCCGCAGAACGCCGATGGTCAGGTTCTGGTGCTGGTGGCGGTCACGGTGATGGCCCTGGAGATGGCGATGGGCTTCGCCGTCGTCACCGCGCTGTTCCGGGCGCGGGAGGTGGACATGACCGACGACGCCCAGGACCTGAAGGGATGAGCCTGCTCGCGCCGCTGCTGCCGGCGCTGCCCATCGTGGCGGGCGGCGCCCTGCTCATCCTGCGCCGCGCCGCGCCGCTGGTCGCCCTGCTCGTCGCTGTGGTGACCGTGGTCCAAGCCGTGCTGGCCGCGGTCGTGCGTCCCGCCATGACCTTCGAGGTGTTCGCCGGCTTCGAGGCAGGGCTCGCGGTCGACGGGCTGTCGGCGGTCATGGTCGTCACCGTGGCGGTGATCGCGCTGGCCGTGCTCGTCTTCGCGGCGGGGGAGATCCACGAGTCCGAGGACCGCTTCTTCGGCCTGATGCTCATCTTCATTGGCGCGATGCTGGTCACCGTCACCGCCACGGATCTCGTGCTGCTGCTCATGGCGTGGGAGGTCATGGGCGCCATGTCGTACGCGCTGATCGGCTTCTGGTGGCGCGACCCGGACCGGGTGCGGTCGGCGACCATTGCCTTCGTCACCACCCGTGCCGGCGACATGGGGCTCTACCTGGCCGCTGGCTGCGCCGTCGCCGGAGCCCACGCACTGACCCTGGCGAGCCTGAGCGGTTTGAGCGCTCCATGGTTGCACCTTGTCGCGGCCGGTCTCGTCGCCGCCGCACTGGGGAAATCGGCGCAACTGCCCTTCTCCTTCTGGCTCTCGCGGGCGATGGCCGGCCCGAGCCCGGTTTCGGCGCTGTTGCACTCGGCCACGATGGTCGCCGCAGGCGCCTACCTGCTCCTGCGGACCTCACCCGTGCTGGCGGCGACCGGCTGGGCAGCGCCTCTGGTGGCCTGGGTGGGAGCGTTGACCGCGCTGCTGCTCGGCGCGGTCGCCTTCGCGCAACGTGATCTCAAGCAGCTCCTCGCCGCCTCCACGTGCGCGCAGATCGGATTCATGGTGCTGGCGGCGGGTGTCTCGGCAGTCGCCGGCGGCACGGCGCAGCTCGTCGCGCATGCAGCGGTGAAGAGCCTGCTCTTCCTCGGAGCGGGAGCGTGGCTGACCACGCTCGGCACCCAGCAACTTCCCGAGCTGCGGGGTGCCGCACGGCGATATCCGCTTGTGGGGGTCACCTTCGGGATCGGCGCGTTGGCGCTGGCCGGGCTGCCGCCGCTGTCGCTGTGGGTGACCAAGGACGCAGTGCTGGCCGCCGTCAACGATCCCGTTCTGTACATGGTGTCGCTGGCAGCGGGCGTGCTCGCCGCCGCGTACGCGGCGAAGGCAGTGATCGCCGTCTGGCTACCTGGGCCTGAGCAGCGGGATACGGCGCGGCTCGGTCTCCTCGAACGTCTTCCGCTGCCTCCGCTCGCCCTGCTCGCCACGATCCTGGGGATCATCGGTCTCCCAGCCTTGTTCGGCGCGTGGGCTCGCCTTCTCAACGCGCCAGGAGCGGCTCCCGAGGCGGGCGAGCTGGCCGTGTCGGGGCTGTTGGCGCTGGCCGTGGTGCTACTGGTCACCTGGGTCCGTCTGCGTCGGCCCGCGGCATCCGGCGAGGTCAGCCTCCTGACCGGCTGGCTACGCCTGGAATCGCTCGCGGTCACGGTCATCTGGCAGCCCTTGATGGCGGTGGCCAGGGCACTGGCCTGCTTCGATGACCACGTGATCGACGGTGCCGTCCATGCCGTAGCGCGCGCCGCGACAGCAACGGCCAGGATCGCCCGCTCGCCCTTCGAGACAGGCATGGACGGTGTCATCCGTGGCGCTGCCGGCGGTGTGGGGCGGCTCGGCGCGCTGGCGAGGAAGCCACAGACCGGCCAGGTCCACACCTATCTCGCTCAAGCGACGGTGGCCGCCGTCCTCTTGGCGATCGTCATCGTGCTGGTGAGGTGACCGTGCTCTCGCTGACCATCTTCCTGCCGCTCCTGGCCGCCGCGCTGCTGGTAGTGCCGCGGCTGCCCGCCAGGTGGATCTGGGTGACCGCCGCGGTCGCCGACCTGGTGCTCGTCGTGGCCATGTGGCTCGGATACGGCGGGGGGATCGGCTACGAGGAACGGCTGCGCTGGATCCCCTCCGTGGGCGCGGGTTACCACGTCGGCGTTGACGGCCTGTCCCTGCCGCTGATCGCGCTCGCCGCGGTGCTGTTCCTGGCCTGCGCGATCTACTCGCAGAAGCAGGAAGAGCGGCCGAAGTCGTACGCCGCGCTCTTCCTGTTCCTGCAGACGGTCTCCACGGGCCTGTTCGCCGCGCTGGACCTCCTGCTGTTCTTTGTCTTCTTCGACCTGTCGATCGTCGGTATGTACTTCGTGATCGTCGGCTGGGGGCACGGCGACCGGGCTCGTTCGGCGCTGACGTTCTTCCTCTACACCTTCCTCGGCTCGCTCGCCCTCCTGCTCGGGTTCATCGGTCTCTATCTCGGCGGCGAGCCGCGCACGTTCGACATCGTCGAGCTCACGGCGGCTCCGCCGCAGGCCGGCGCGCTGGTGCTGCTGGCCGTTGGCGTCGGCCTGGCGGTCAAGACGCCCACCGTGCCCTTCCACACCTGGCTGCCTCCCGCCCACACCGACGCCCCCGCCGCCGGATCCGCCATCCTCGCGGGGATCCTGCTCAAGATGGGGACCTACGGCTTCGTCAGGATCGCCATGCCTCTGCTCCCGGGACCGTGGCGGCAGTATGCCTGGGTGATCATCGTCGTCGGCGTGGTGAGCATCCTGTACGGGGCCCTGGTCGCCCTGGCGCAGCAGAACATCAAACGCCTGATTGCCTACACCTCCGTCAACCACATGGGCTACATCGTGCTGGCCCTGGGCGCCGCCGGTCTCGCGGCAGGCGACGTGCCGGCCAGACAGCTCGCGGTCACCGGCGCGATCACCCAGATGGTCAGCCACGGCCTGATCACCGGCGCGCTGTTCCTGCTCACCGGCATCCTCTGGGACCGGGCGCACAGCTACGACCTCCAACGCTTCGGCGGGATCGCGGCGACAGCCCGTACCTTCACGCTGATGACGGCTGTGGCCGCCTTCGCCTCGCTGGGCCTGCCCGGACTGTCTGGCTTCATCGCCGAGTTCCAGATCTTCGCCGGCGTGATCGGAACGGGCCTCACCGGTGCCGTCGTCGCCGGAGGGCTGAGCATCGCCGGCATCCTGATCACCGCCGCGCTGCTCCTCCGGGTCCTGCAGCAAGCATTCCTAGGCCCTCCGGGTGAGCTGCGTGTGCTGGAGGCTCGGCCGTACGAGGTGGGCTCGATCGCCCCGCTGCTCGCCCTCTCCCTGGTGATCGGCATCGTGCCGCGCTGGTTGCTCGATCTGATCGAGCCGTTCTCGGCGGCGCTCGTGACCTGGGTGAGCCGATGACGGGCATGAACGAGAACCCCTTCGACCTCCTGCCAGAACTGCTCATCTTGCTAGGTGCGGTCGGAGGGCTGCTCGCCGGCCTCTTCCTGCCGCGATGGCGGCAACGACTCGTGGGCTGGATCTGCGGCACTGCTCTGGTAGCGGCGCTGGCCGCCACCCTCGTCGCGGCCTTCCGGCCGGACCTGATGGCTTTCGAGGCGTACTCGGTCGACCTGCTGACGCATGTGGCCAGGGCCACGGTCATCGTCGCCACCCTGCTGGTCGTCGTCCTGGCCGCCCGATGGGCGCGGGACCACAGCCGCGAGGCGGAGCTATACGTACTCATCATGCTCGCCGCGCTGGGCACCGTGATTCTGGCGGGCGCCGACGACCTGCTCGTCCTCATTGCCGCGTACCTGCTGGCCAGCATCCCCGCCTACGCCCTGGCGGGCTTCGCCAAGGACGCCGCAGGCACCGAGGCCGCGCTCAAGTACTACCTCATGGGCGCCTTCCTCGGCGTGCTCATGCTGGCCGGCGTTACCCTCCTCTACAGTCTTGCCGGGACGACGGCCTACCAGGAGTTCGGCCCGATCAGGAGCGGGGTGGCCGGGCTCGCCGTAGTGTTCCTGCTCGCCGGACTGCTGTTCAAGGCAGGCGGAGTCCCGGCGCATTTCTGGGTGCCCGACGTGACAGAAGGCACCTCGCGTGCTGTGGCCGCCTTCGTCACCACCGTCCCGAAGATCGGCGCCTTCATCGCCCTCTTCCGCGTCGCCTCAGAAGTCTTCGCCGACCTGGACACGGGATGGCGACCACTGATCGCGATCGTCGCCACGGCCACGATGACCTTGGGTAACCTCGCCGCCTTCTACCAGGACAACGTGCGACGTCTGCTGGCGTACTCGACCATCAGCCAGGCCGGCTATCTGCTCGTGCCGATCGTTGTAGCCGGGCGGAGCGAACTGGCCGAACCGGCCCTGCTCTTCTACGTGGCCGCCTATGCGATCACGAACATCGGTGCCTTCGCGGTGGTCCTCGCCGTCGACAAGGACCTGCTGGCCGACTACGCCGGACTGGCGCGCTCCTCTCCCGGGCTGATCTTCGCCTTGATTGTCTGCCTGCTCGGGCTGGTCGGCACGCCACCCACAGCGGTCTTCGTCGGGAAGGTGCTCGTCTTCACCGCCGCGTGGGAGGGCGGCTACGCCTGGCTGGCCGTGGTCGCGGTGATCAACACCGTGGCGAGCGTCTTCTACTACCTCCGCTGGATCCGGCCCGCCTTCCAAGGCTCCGGCACGACCACCGTTACCCGTTCAGCGACGCGAATCGCTTACCTGGCCACTGCTGTCTCTCTACTCCTGGGCGCAGGCAGCGGCGCCATGCTCGCCAGCCTCTACCACGGCTCGTAGCCGCACAGCTGAGCCGGCGCAACCTAGGAGCCCGTGACGAATATTTCGAACACGCATGTACGCGATAAGAGTGCAGATGAGGCGGTTGGCTTCGTCCAAATCCGGAGGCATCGCAGGAATAGAGGCGGCGTAGCTGGTCAGTAACCAGGATTAGGGGATGTTCTCCCACGTCAGGAGGTGTGCGTCCGGCGGATGCGGATGGGCCCCGAGGCTGTCCGCAACAAGGCCGACAGCTGCGAAGAATCGAGAGAGCGAAGCATTATGCGCATCAACCGCAAGATTCCCTTCACGATTGCCGCGAGCGCACTCGCCCTGTCGACCGCGTGCGGTGGCGGCAGTACCTCGACCACGGGCGTCACATCGCTGAGCCAGACGACGTCGTCCGCCACTGCGACCAGCGGCCAGCCATCGCCCGCCTTCAATGATGCGGACGTCACGTTCACCCAGATGATGATCCTTCACCATCAGGAAGCCATCGAGATGGCCAAGCTCGCGGCTACCCGGGCCTCCGACTCAGAGATCAAGACGCTCGCGTCCAAGATCGAGGAAGAGCAGAAGGAGGAGATCCAGACGATGAAGGGCTGGCTGTCCGACTGGGGCAAGCCTGAGCCCGCACCTGGTATGGGGCACGACATGCCCGGCGGTATGTCGGAAGAGGACATGCGGAAGCTCGAGGCCGTCAAAGGCAAGGAGTTCGACAAGCTCTTCGCGGAGCAGATGATCACCCATCACAAAGGGGCGATCGAGATGGCCCGCACCGAAGAGGTGGATGGGGCCGATCCGCGGGCCAAAGAGCTCTCCAAGACCATCATCGCCACTCAGCAGGAAGAAGTGAAGCAGTTGGAGCAGATCCTCAAGCGGCTCTGACCTGCCCTGGTTGCCGCACGTCCGGCCTCCAGCTGGGTCGGCGCGTCAGCTCGGTCGGCGACGGAAGAAGCGTCCCCGCATTGTAGATGTTGTGGCGAAAGAGGCGTTCCATGCTGATGAACCGGATGGAGACCCTGGTGGTCAACAGTGCCACCCGCCGCGCTCTGCAACGTTGGTACGAAGCTCCGTTGCTGGTGAACCTGGGCGGTCGCACGCCCGGAGGTCGGGTGGTGGAGATCGGCTGCGGCAGCGGATACGGGACCAAACTGATCCTGGACAAGTTCGGTGCCGTGCGCGTAGATGCGGTCGACCTGGACCCGGCGATGATTCGCCGGGCCCAGCGGCGGCTGGCACGCCATTCCGGGCGCGTGCGGCTCGCAGTGGGCGACGCAACTGATCTGCGTGCTGCCTTCGGAGCCGAGGACGGCGACTACGAAGCTGTCTTCGACTTCGGGATCATCCACCACATTCCCGACTGGCGGGCCGCATTGCGCGAGGTAGCGCGGGTTCTGCCCGTGGGCGGCAGGTTCTTCTTCGAAGAAGTGACCGCGACCGCCCTGGCTCGTCCGTCCTTTCGTGCCCTGTTCGACCATCCGAAGGAAGACCGGTTCACAGCAGGAGAGTTCCTCGCCGAACTGCCTCATCATGGGCTGCATGTAGCTGATCGATGGGTCACGCGGATCGGCGGCGACTACTTGTTCGGTGTCGCGCGGAGGGTATGACGATCACGGGCGGACTGCGCCGAGCAGGCGGTTGCGCCAGTAGTCGTCGAGGTCGACCACCTTGATGATGTCTCCGGTCTGGGGGGCGTGCACCATTTTCCCGTTGCCGGCGTACATGCCCATGTGTCCGAGTCCTTTGCTGAAGAGCAGGTCGCCGGGTTGCAGTGCGTTCAGGGGGACGCGGCGGCTGGCGCCCCAGGACCACTGGGTCCAGGTCGTCCGCGGCAGCCCGACCCCGCCGGTAC
Organism: Nonomuraea insulae; assembly: GCF_042656245.1. Lineage (NCBI taxonomy): Bacteria > Bacillati > Actinomycetota > Actinomycetes > Streptosporangiales > Streptosporangiaceae > Nonomuraea > Nonomuraea insulae. The sequence goes on along the minus strand of NZ_JBHSPA010000041.1, from coordinate 58,462 downwards.
GCCAGGCAGCCTGCGTAAGGCCTGAACAGTCGTAGGAGCCGGGCCCGGTGCCGCCGTACCGGTAGGGCTTGCCGACCTGCGCGAAGGCGAACTGGAGCGCGAGGCGGGCGTTGCCGGAGGCCGGACCGGTGTATTCGATGCCGGGGCTGTTAGGGTCGCCCGTCTGGAAGGTGCCCAGCCGTCGCAGGAGCTTGGTCTGCTGCTTGACCAGCTTGTCCACCTTCGTCTTCTCGTCGCGGACCTTGTCGCGGGCGTCCTCGGCCTCTGTCAGGACTCGTTGTGCTTCCGTACGCCGATGCCGCAGGTCCTTCGTCGCCGCTTCGTAGGCGAGTATTTTGGCCGCTCGGTCCTGCGCCAGTTGCTCGAGGGAGGCCATGCTGCTCAGGGCCGTGTCGGGGTTGCCCTGCAGCGCGAACGTCGGCCAGCCTCCGAACGGTCCGGCCTGGTAGCTGTTGCTCGCTATCGTGGCGAGTCCTTCGCGTAGCGCGCCGGCCTGCGCGTCCTTACGGCTGAGCTCGGTGTTGAGCGTCCCGTACTTCTTCTTGGCCGACGTGTACGCCTCGTTCGCCTGGTTGTACCGCTCGACCAGTTGGTCGGCCTGTTCGTTCAGCTTCACCAGCTTGGCCCGGATCTTGGCCGGTGACGGCTCAGCGAGAGCGCCGCTCGGCGTCGCGGCCAGTGCGATCAAGGCTAACGCTGTGGCAACTGCTGTTCGCCCGAGCCTCGTCCACACGGCCACTACGATGCCTCCTCGTAAGTCTCTGAACCTGGGCCGAAATAGTACAGAAGGTATGGAGGTTGCTGCCCTGTTCTGCGCAATTTCGCTAGGCAGGCCGACTTACTATCGCTGGTAGCTGTTCTGATCTCACGTGTGGTTACGCGGGCGGCAGGCATCGGGTTCAACAGACGCGTACGCGCCCCGGCTCCACGGATGGTTCGGGAGCCGGGGCGTGTACGTCTCAGCGTCCGGCACCTGCTCTGCCATTACGGCGAGCGGCGGCCAGTGGTCCGGATGGGATGATCTGCGTCCACTTGCCGGTGGAGTGCATGACCCGGGCCGACAGCAGTGTCGACAACCCCCGGCGCCCACGGGAACCGAGAACGATCAGCGAAGCGTCGATCTCCTCCACTACATCCACGATGGCCTCGGCGGCCGTCTCCTCCGGGACGGAGGCCGCCCGAGGTTCGGCCTTCAGACCGAGGGCCCGAGCTCGCTCGGCGCCTTCAGCAGCCACCTGCTCCGAGGCGTCCAAGGTTCTGGCGTCGAGGTCGCGCAGGTCCTCCAGAGCCGGGTGGCCTTCCAGGTGAGCGGCGAGGCTTTCCAACGGTTGGCGGGCGTAGAGAACCACGGTAGAGGCTCCCGGGAAGGGGCGTGCGGTCTTTTCGATGGCGTGCCGGGCATCGGGTGAGCCGTCGTAGGCGATGAGGATGGACATGGGAATCTCCTTTGCGTGCGGATGGGTCAGCCGCGGGAGGTGGTGACCTGATCGGTGGGCGCGCTGGTGCGGGTCCGCAGGGTGATGGCGGCGATCAGGGCGCCGGCCAGGGCGATGGCGGCGGCTCCGACGAAGGCGGCGGAGAAGCCGTCGGTGAGGGCGGGCAGGTCGCCGAGCCTGTCGGCGCCGTTGGCCGCGGCGACGGCGGTCATGGCGGCCAGGCCGAGTGCGGAGCCGACCTGGTAGCTGGTGTTGACGATGCCCGAGGCCAGGCCGCCTTCTTCCGGGCGGGCGGAGGAGATGGCGGTGCCGAGGGAGGGGATGAAGGCCAGTGACATGCCGAGGGCGGCGATGAGGCTGGCGGGCAGGACGTCGGTGGCGAAGCTGCCGTCCGGGCTGATCAGCGACAGCCACGCCATGCCGGCGGTGAGCAGGACCAGGCCGGCGACCGTAGTCGCCTTGGGGCCGAAGCGGTTGATGGCCCGGGGTGCCAGGACGATCATGCCGATCATGATGAGGACGGTCATCGGCACGAGCGCGGCGCCGCTGGGGAAGGCGCTGTAGCCGAGAACCTGCTGCAGGTAGAGGTTGAGGAAGAACCACATCGGGATCCAGGCGCCACCGAGCAGGAGTTGGGTGAGGTTGGCGGCCGACAGGTTCGGGGTGCGGAAGATGGACAGGCGCATCAGCGGCTGGCGGCGTCGGGCCTGGATGGCGACGAACACGGCGAGCAGTACTACGGCGACGATCAGGAAGAGCCACGTCTCGGCCGAGCCCCAGCCGGCTTCCGGCGCGCGGACGATGGCGTAGACGGCGGCGCCGAGGCCGAGGGTGACGGTCAGCGTGCCGAGGACGTCGATGGAGCCGCGCGTCGCGGGGGTGGCGGGCATCAGGGGGGCGGTGGCTGCGAGGGCGATGAGGGCGATGGGGATGTTGATGTAGAAGACCCAGGGCCAGCTCAGGTATTCGGTGATGAGGCCGCCGAGGAAGACGCCGGCGGTGCCGCCCGCGGGGGCGGCGGCGCCGTACAGGGCCAGGGCCTTGGTCAGCTCCTTCGGGTCGTGGCCGAACAGCATCATCAGCAGGGTGAGCGCGGATGGGGCGATCAGCGCGGCGCCGACGCCCTGGACGGCACGGCCGGTCAGCTCCACCCACACCTCGGGCGCGACACCGGCCAGGAGCGAGCCGGCGAGCAGGATGAGCCAGCCGGCGCTGAACAGCCGGCGCGCGCCGAACAGGTCGGACAGGCGTCCGCCCAGCAGGAGGAGGCCGCCGAAGGCGACGACGTAGGCGTGCTCTCGGGCTGACGCCGGTGCTGCTGACCGGCGACAACAAGGCCGTGGCCAAGACGGTGGCGGCCGAGGTGGGCATCGACGAGGTGATCGCCGAGGTGCTGCCCGCCGACAAGGTGGAGGTGGTCAAGAGGCTGCAGGCCGAGGGCAAGGTGGTGGCCATGCTGGGAGACGGCGTCAACGACGCCGCCGCGCTGGCCCAGGCCGATCTGGGGCTGGCGATGGGCACTGGCACCGACGCCGCCATCGAAGCCTCCGACCTGACGCTGGTCCGCGGCGACCTGCGGGTGGCCGCTGATGCCATCCGGCTGTCGCGGCGCACGCTATCAACGATCAAGGGCAACCTGTTCTGGGCCTTCGCCTACAACGTGGCCGCCCTGCCGCTGGCCGCGCTCGGCCTGCTCAACCCGATGATCGCGGGTGCCGCGATGGCGTTCTCCAGCGTGTTCGTGGTCAGCAACAGCCTGCGGCTGCGCCGCTTCAAGTAGTACAGGTGGATGGCTCGGCGTCGAACGGCGTGGAGCCATCCCTTCATTGCTGGGGTGCTGCGGTTCTGGATGCGGCGAATCTCATCTGGCCACGCGGCTTGAACACGGCCAAGAGCGTGGCCAGGAGCAGCAACACCACCGCCAGGACGGTGTGGATCAGAACGGAAGGGCTCCTCAGCACATCTGGATCGGGCTCCGGGGCCGCCGCGACGCCGGCCAGATAGCCCAGAGTCTCTGTGTACATCAGCCGGACGACGATGGCACCCACGTTGATCAACAGCTTGAACAACACCCAGTAGTGCCGGAACAAGCCCCACGTGGTGCCCAGCGACTGGATCACCCCGGTGAGCAGCGACGCCCCGGCCAGCGGCACGAGGGCGTACCAGGCAGCCGGCTCCATCGCCAGATAGACCGCGCGCACTGTCCGCGCGTCCGGGCTGGTCAAGCCGACGACGGCCAGCGCCAGAAATACCAGCACTGCGCCAAGCCAGCCCACGGAGGCGCTGACGTGCGCCGTAAGGGCCAGTTTGCGCAGGCGAGGCGCCATGGGGCTCATGCGGCCAAGCGATTCGCGGCGGCCGTGGTGGCCTCGCCCGCGGCCCCCATGTGACGGCCAGGCCCATGGCCTCCCATGAGCATCAGGATGACGAAGAGCAGCACGGCAACGGCCGTGATGATCCCGGCCACCTTCACCCAGCGCGGCATGCGTTGCTCTGTCATCTGTCTGACCTCCATGGTCGCGGCGACTGCATGCGAACCATATTTTACGAAACACTCTGTCTTCGTCAAGTCACTGTGTATTGATCCCTCACCGCATATGCTCAGAGCGTGCCGAAGCTGTGGAACGAGACGATCGAGGCGCATCGTCGCGACGTCCGCGAGGCGATCCTCACGCACACGTCGGCGCTCGTGGCCGAGCATGGGCTGCGATCGGTCACGATGTCGCAGATCGCGGAGAAGGTCGGCATCGGGCGCGCGACGTTGTACAAGTACTTCCCTGACGTCGAAACGATCCTGCTCGCCTGGCACGAACGGCAGATCGCCGGCCACCTCGAACAACTGGCGCAGGTACGGGATCAGGTCGGCGAGCCCGCCGCCCGGCTACGGGCCGTACTGGGGGCGTACGCACACATCTCGCACCGATCCCGCGAGCACGGGGATGGCGCGCTCGTGGCGTTCCTGCACCGCGACGAGCAGGTGGGCCACGCCCAACAGCAGCTTCACGACATGTTGCGAGACCTGCTGGCGGAAGGCGCACGGACAGGCGCCTTCCGCGCAGACGTCGTGCCTGACGAACTCGCGACCTATTGCTTGCACGCGGTCACAGCGGCCAGGGAGCTGCCATCGGAGGATGCCGTCCACCGCCTGGTCATGGTGATCTTGGATGCGGTCTCGCATACCGCCGAGGGGTAAGGTCATGGGCGGTGGCGCCGACAGAGGGGCGGATATGGCCGGATACAGCCATAGCAAGAAGAACCACATAACCCGGTTGCGCCGTGTCGAGGGGCAGATCCGTGGCCTGCAACGCATGATCGAGGAGGACACGTACTGCATCGACATCCTGACTCAGATATCTGCGGCCACCAGCGCGCTGAAGTCGTTCTCCCTGGCCCTGCTGGAGGAGCACCTCGCCCACTGTGTCGCCGAAGCGACCCGGCAGGGTGGTCCAGAGGCCGAGGCGAAGGTCAAGGAGGCCAGCGACGCCATCGCGAGGCTGGTGCGTTCCTGACCTGCGTTTCGTCTCGTAGAGAGCAGGTGTGGCCGGGTGCCGCTGGGCGAGGCGGAGCGTGGGCTGCTTCGGTTGCCAGCGGCCGATCTTCTTGGAGATAAGGGCGGCGACAATCCGCTCGTAGAGGCGTCGTGCAGCCACGTTGGCCTCGGTCACTTCCCCACGGACCACTTTGCCGTCCGCGACTTCGGCGATGGCTCGCATGAGCTGTTCCCCCACGCCGTCGCCGCTCTCACCTATGCCGTTCTGGCGGTGACCACCACTGGCCACATTGCTTGGGGGTTTCGAGACCGCACGTCAGCCTGCGGGTGAGTAGGCGGTGGTGAAGGTCTTGCCACTGTCCTTGGACTCCAGCACCGTGCCGTCCTCCATGGCGGCCAGCAGGCGCTGCCGGTCCACAGCGGTGAAGGCGGCAGCCTGTGCGGGCAGCTTTCCGGCGGCCGACCAGGTCTTGCCGGAGTCCTGGCTGATGTGTACCTGGCCATCGGCTCCGGCGCCCACGATCACCTCGCCGGGCAGGACGTCGACGTGGCTGAGCGGGGGAGCCTTCGTGAGGTCGGTGTAGTTCAGCCCGCCGTCCTCGCTCACCTTCAGTCCGTCGGGCGTGGTGGCGTAGATGCGGGACGTCTGCTCGGCGCTCGCTCCGAGGTCGATCACCTTCTCCTCGGTGCCCTGCGTCCAGGTGGCGCCGCCGTCGATGCTGCGCCAGACCTTTGAGGTCTGGCTGTCGTAGGCGTACAGATTGTCCCCGGCCGGCTGGATGGAATGGAAGTCGGCCGAACCGTCTTCCGAGACGGTCTTCCAGGTGAGCCCGGAATCCGTCGACTTGATGAGGCCGAGATGCGGCGGTCGTTCGGGGGAGACATCCTCCGCCGAGGGGTGCCCGCTCGCCAGGAACGTCTTCGGACCCATGATGGTGAAGCCCATGTGGTCCTGGTCGCGGTCGGCGACCCGGGTGGCGGCCGTGGGCGAAGTAATCTTGAACAGCCCGTAGTGGCCCGCTACGTAAAGGGCTCCATCGGCCGGGTCGACTCCGAGTCCGTGCACATGTCCGATGCCCAGGTCCGCATTGGCCGTGCCGCCCGGCTCCTGTGCCGCTTGGCCGCAGGCGGTCAGCGTGACGCCCAGTGCAAATCCGGCGACACCCATGCGCAGCCGCTGTCCCGCAAACTTCATGCCGCGAGTCTACAGCTTACTACTATTGCCCCTCGTAGCAGCTAGAGGGTCAGGAAGGAATGACAGTGATGGGCGAGGAACGCGGCCACGCCCGGTGCCACAGCCAGCGTGGCAGGACCCACGAGCAGCGCGGCAACCGCCACCAGCCCGGCGATGCGCTCCCGCCGGCCGAGCGGCGCCTGCGGATGCAGCATCCGGCGGACGCGAGTCAGTGCCGTCTCACCGCCCGCGCCCAGCGCGAACGCCGGCACCTTCCCCGTGGCAAGGCCGACCAGCGCGGTCGCGATGTGGATGCGCTGATGGCGGCGTGCCGCAACGTCGTCGGCCAGCAACTCGACCAGCCGCGCGATCTCCACGCGGGCCTGCTCGAACAGGGGCACGCGAGGAAACGCCCGGGCCAGGGACTCGGCGGCGGCGAGCACCAGATGGTGGCGCCCCCGCAGGTGCGCCTGTTCGTGGGCGAGCACGGCGGCGACCTCTTCGGGGGCGAGCGAGCGCAGCGCACCGGTCGTGATGACCGCGTGACCCTTCCTCCCGGGTAGGCAGTACACCAGGCGCTCGTCGTAGTCCACCACGAGCGCGCCGAGGTCGCCGTCGTGTCTGCCGAGAAGCGACAGCGCTTCGCCGTGCCGGCGACGTTCGCCGCGCGCACGGAGCAGGACCACGGCGCCCATGCAGGCGACTCTGCTCAGAAGGAGGCCGGCGACGGCGAGGCTTGCCCGGGTGCCGGCCGAGCTCAGGGCCGCTTCGTCGTGAAGCAGGGCGGCGCAGGCCTCGAACAGATCGGCCAGGCTGTGCCCGACCACGGAGGCGGGTACGGCGACGGCGAACGCCGACAACAGCGCCGAGCCGACCACCGACGCTCCGGCCGCCTGCCACATGGCGATCGCCAGTCGCGGCGCGCGGTCGGCCCAGGAGGCCCGCTTGAGCACCTTCGGCAGCACCACCGCCGCGAAGAGCCCGTACAGGGCCAGGACGATCGCCACGATCATGAGCTGCGTCCTCCCGGCGGGTACACCTGGAGCGCTGCCTCCAAGGCACTGACCTCCTCCGAGGTCAGGCGCTCGAGGAAGTGCACCAGCGTGGCCGCCCTGTTGCCGCTCGCGGCCAGGGACTCGCGCATCACGTCGGCGGTGTAGGCCTCCTTGGACGACACCGCCTCGTAGATGTAGGCGCGGCCTACCGGCCGGCGCTTGAGCAGGCCCTTGGTGTGCAGCTTGTCCATCACGGTCATGACCGTCGTGTAGGCGATGGCGCGCTCCTGCCGCAGGTGCTCCAGGACATCCCTGACCGAGGCCGGACGCCTGATGGCCCACATGCGATCCATGATTGTGGACTCGAGCTCCCCCAGGCCACGCACCATTTGATCGTCCCTCCACCCGCTGTCTGCCCAAATGCTACCGGTGATCGTAGATACGTGGCCAGGAGTGCCTGCTGGTCACGCCAGGGAACTCAGGCGATCGCCGGCCGCGATGGCGCGCTTGATACGGATCAGGTCCTTGGGGGCGTTCACCGCGACCGCGCCGACGAGCGCGCCGTCCTTGGCGAAGGCGACGGCGAAACGTCCCTCGCCCAGGTCTCCCGTCACGACCCGGCTCTCGTCCGCAAGATGCGGCAGGCCGGCGGTCTGGATGCGCGCGCCGTGCACGTGGGTGGCGAAGGAGGGCAGGTCGGCGAAGGGCTTGGCGTTCTCAGGGCCGGCCAGCAGGTTGAGCGCCGCGGCGGCGCCCTGGTCGTTGGCGTTCGACCAGTGCTCGATGCGGACCGGTGTGCCCCCGTACAGGTTGTGCGGCCAACGCGCGACGTCGCCGGCGGCGACCACGTCCTGCGCGCCCACGGCGAACAGGCGCTTGTCGCACACCACCCCGTCGCTCACCGTCAGCCTGCTGCCCTCCAGCCAGTCGGTGTTCGGCACCACGCCCATGCCGGCGATGACCAGGTCGGCGGGCAGCGTGCGGCCGTCGCTCAAGCGCACCGCCGTCACCCTGCCGTTGCCGTCGAACCCGGTCACGCGGGTCTCGCTGACGAGTTCGACGCCGTTGTCCTGGTGATGGCCGGCCAGCCAGCGTGCGGTCTCGGTGCCCAGGACGTTCTGCATCGGGTACGGGGACGCGTCCACGAGCGTGACGCCGAGCCCGAGGGCGCGAGCGGTCGAGGCGACCTCGCCCCCGATGAAGCCGCCGCCGATGACGACGACGTTGCCGGGTTCCGCGGCCAGCTCCGCGCGCAGCGCCAGGGAATCCTCGACGGTGCGCAGGGTGTACACGCCCTCGGGGGCGTCGGGCAGCCGTCGCGGGCGTGCGCCGGTGGCGATGATCAGGCCGTCGTAGTGCACCTCCGAACCGTCGTCCAGGATCAGTCGCCGCTCTGAGGTGTCCAGCCGTACGGCATGGCGGCCCTTGAGCCATCGGTCGCCAAGCTCCTCGGCACCGGGAAGCGTGACCTCGTCGTCGCCCCTCAGCATGCTCTTGGACAGCGGGGGACGGTTGTAGGGCAGGTGCTTCTCGGCCCCCACCAGGGTGATCGCGCCGTCGAATCCTTCACGCCGCAGGGCCTGGAACGCACGGAGACCTGCCAGCGAAGCCCCGGCGATGGCGATGGAGTTGAGCTTTCTCATGCGACAGACAATACCCCTATAGGGTATATCTTTCGACATGAGGTACATCTCATATACCCGTAGGGGGTTAGGGTTACAAGGCGGCCATCCGTGGCATATCGTCCAACTGCCTTATACCTGTGAGGGGTATTGAACGAGGGGAGTCATGATGAGCAGTGCGGCAGTTGCGGGGAAGCGCCGTTCAGCAGGGCTCGCGCGAGCACCGGGTAGCGCCGGCGGACCCGGTCGTCGGCGGCGACGTGCGCGTTGCGAGCCAGTGCCCCCAGGCGCAGCCCGCCGTCCGGCAGGTCCTCGATGGCCGACAACGGCAGGCGGGAGATGTCGACGACTCGCTCGGGCCGCTCCACCTCCTCCCGCATCAGATCGAACAGGTTCGTGCCTCCGGCGAGGTGCCTCACCGGGCCCGCGAGCCCGATCGCCTCGGACACGGACGCGGCTCTGACATAGGCGAACTCCCTCATGCCCCGGTCACCTCCCGGATGGCGGCCACGATGCCGTTGTAGGCGCCGCACCGGCACAGGTTGCCCGCCATGCGCTCCCTGATCTCGGCGCCGGTGAGCGGCGCGGGCCGGACCAGGTCCTCGGTCGCGGCGCTCGGCCGGCCGTCGCGGTGCTCGGCGAGCATGCCGATGATCGAGCGGATCTGCCTGGAGGTGCAGTAGCCGCACTGGAACCCGTCGTGCGCGCCGAACGCCTGCTGCACCCGGGCGCCCAGCTCGTGGCCGGCCATGGCCTCGATGGTGACGATGGTCATGCCGTCGCACTGCACGGCCGGCGTCAGGCAGGAGTTGACCCGCTCGCCGTCGAGCAGGACCGTGCACGCACCGCAGGCGCCCTGGTCACAGCTCTTCTTCGTGCCGGTCAGGCGCAGGTAGTCGAGCAGGCTGGTGCGGGGGTCCAGGGACAGGTGGTGAGCCTGCCGTTCACATTCAGGTGGATGGTATGTGGCCGTTCATCAACGCCTCCGACGATTTCGTACATGTGTGTACGAATTATCGGTCACGATGCCCCATGGGCGTATAGAGGGCGGCTGGGCGCCGTCCCCGAGCGCCCAGCCGTGGATGCTCGACTACCACCAGCGGACGAAGGCCACCATGATCCCCATGGCGCTGTCATAAGCGATGGGCTCGTTGTACTGGGCGTGCACTTGATCCGGTCCCCTATGGAGAAGGCGAGGTTCGGCTCGCACGTGGTGAAGTCCGACACCGAGGTCGGGTGCCTCCTCGCGGATCGCCCCTTCGGCCATGGCCGTTTCCAGGAGAGGGCGTAGGTCGCCGGCGTGCTGTTCGAAGGCCCACGTGGACAGCGGGCCGACGGTGGTCTCGATGTTCCCGGCGTTCCTGAAGTGCAGGAATCCCGGTCCGGTCTCGGTAACGAAATCGAGGTACGCGTCCAGGGCGCGGTCAAGGCGCTCGGCGGCGCTGCCCTCACCGGCGAACGCCGCGCGCAGCCGCGCCCGCAGCCGGTCAATGCCCTTCTTGGACCTGTTGTCTGTCAGTGCGGGACGACGCCCTCGGCCAGCACTCGCCGGTAGTTCTTCACCCGATCTTCGACGCTGTCCAGGCAGCAGCTGGAGCACTTCACCTTCTCGGCCGAGGTGTAGTAGAGACAGCAGGTGTTGCGCAGGTAGAAGAGCCCTTCTCGGGTGCCCTCCTTGAGCCGGATGACCGTGCCGAGGCGATCCAGGTCGCCCGTGGCGGTGGCCAGGAAGGTTTCGTAGGCACGTTCGAGCTGATCGACGTCGCCGCCGCGGCGGCTGGCGATGCAGAAGGCCGCCGCACAGCCGTGGGCCACACCGCCGTAGAGCTGCCGCAGGCCGGCCCGCGTACGCACGCGCATGGCCCGCGCCAGCGGCAGCAGATGCTCGGCCAGTACCCACGAGACCAGGGTCTCCACCGGCGCCTCGGTGACGGAGGGCTCACGTAGCCCGACGGCCTCGAAACCGTGATGCGGGGAAAGCCGGATGGCGACGTTGCGGGGACGCATGTCGATCGCCACGCCGTCGACGGCCCAGGCGAGGACAGCCGACGCGGTCACGGTGCCCGCGTAGACCGCCATCACGGTCAACGCGGTCGCGTGGTCGGAGACCTGACCGCTCGCTCGCCGCTCGGCGTCGAGCACCCGGCCGAGCTCGTCGGACCACGGATCCAGCAGCCGGTCACAGCCGATCCAGCCCTCATCCGGCGTCAGCCCGCGCTCGAGCCGGAAGCGGTCGCCGAAGGATTCCAGGCGTGCGAAGACGTCTGTCACTCTAATTCCGTCCTTGTTTCATGTGGTCCGAGCTGCTTCGAGCAACTGTGCCGTATAGGAATGCGAGGGAGCGCTGGCGAGGTCCGCGGAGAGCCCGTGCTCGACCACGGTGCCGTTGCGCAGCACCACGATTCGGTCGCATGACTGCACGGCCTCGCCGAGATCGTGGGTGACGAACAGGACGGCCAGGGCCCGATCGACGGCCAGCGTGCGCAGGGTGGTGGCGATCCCGGCGCGGGTGGAGACGTCCAGCATCGAGGTGGCCTCGTCGGCGACCAGGAGGAGGGGATCAGCCGCGAGGGCGCGGGCGATGGACACACGCTGCCGCTGCCCACCCGACAACTGCCCGGGGAAACGTTGCAGGAACTCCTCCGTCGTGGGCAGCCCGGCGGCGCTGATAGCGTCGCGGACCCGGTTGTCCCGCGGTGTACCGGTCGTGACCAGGGGCTCGGCGACCAGGTTCGCGACGCGCATTCCGGGGTGAAGCGCGTCGTAGGGGTCCTGGTGGACGAACCCGATCCGCTGTTGGAGGCGGCGGAGCGCCCGGCCGCGCCGCGTGGTCAGCTCCTCACCTGCGATTTCCACCCGGCCGCTCGACGGGCGGATCAGCCCGAGGATGATCCTGGCCAAGGTGCTTTTTCCCGAACCGCTCTCGCCCACGAGCCCGACGATCTCGCCGCCGTGGATGTCCAGATCCACGCCACGCAGCGCCTCCACGGTCCTGGAACGTGTCCGGTAGTGGTGATGGACAGCGGCCACATGGACGACTGGTCCTCCCGGTGTGTGGACGCCCCGTGGCACCACCGGGAATGTCGGCTTTTCGTGATGGTGACAGGCCACCTGCGCTGCGCCGTGCCAGCGCAGAAGTGGATCTTCGTCGGCGCACAGGCTGGTGGACACAGGACAGCGCGGGGCGAAGCGGCATCCGCTCGGCAGCAGGTCGAGTGCAGGCGCAGAGCCGGGAATGCTGCCCCACGAAACCTGCCGATCAGCTACCGGGGTGGCGTTGAGCAGACCCGCCGTATAAGGATGGGCGTGCTCGGTGGCGAGCGTACGTGCTGGACGGACCTCGGCCAGCCGACCTGCGTACATGACGGCGACCCGGTCGGCGTACGGCATCAGCCCGGCAAGGTCGTGAGAGACGACGAGCATCGTGGTGCCGAGCTCGGTGAGCAGGGCCAGAACCTGCCGTTGAGTGATCACATCCAGCCCGGTGGTCGGTTCGTCGGCGATCAGCAGCCGCGGCTCGCCTGCCAGGGCCAGGGCGATCGCTATTCGTTGACGTTGCCCTCCGGAAAGCTCGTGGGGGTAGCAGCGCAGCGTGGCCGCATGGAGTCCGACACGTTCGAGCAGTTCGGCGGGGTCCGCGTGGCCGCCGTGCAGGGTGAGCATCTCGGTGAGCTGCCCGCCGATCCGGTGTACGGGGCTGAGGCCCGTCATCGCGCCCTGCGGCACGATGGCGATCTGGCGCCCGCGGATGTTCTTCCAGTCGGTGCGGCCGGCCAGCTCGTCGTCGCCGAGCCGCGCGGAGCCGGTCACGGTCGCGGTGCGGGGGAGCAGGCCGAGCAAGGCACGGGCGAGCGAGGACTTGCCGCAGCCGCTCTCGCCCACGAGCGCCACGACCTCGCCTTCCGCGACGTCCAGGTCGATCCTGTCCACCGCCGCCAACCCGCCATAGCTCACCGTCATGTCGCGCAGTGACAGCATCATCGGGTGGCCTCCCTGAGCGCGGGGTTGAGCCGTTCCTCGACGGCGATGCCGATGAGGGCGAGGGCGAGCACGGTGAGCGTGATGGCAGCGCCGGGCGGCAGCGCCCACCACACCCATGCGTCGGAGAGGAACACGCCGTTGGTCTGGACCCAGAACAGCGTGGTGCCCCAGCTGGGGGCGGTGGGGTCGCCCAGGCCGAGGAAGGAAAGGGTCGCGTCGTAGATGACGGCGCGCATCGCCGTACGGACGAACACCGGGATGAGCAGCGGGCCGATCAGGTAGGAGCCGTGCCGCAGCAGCAGCCACCAGCGTGGCGCCCCCATCGCGCGGGCCACCTCCAGATGGCCCTGTGACCACGCGGTCAGGACGGCGGCGCGCAGCACCCTGGCCGGGACGGGCCAGAGGATGAGCGCCAGGATCGCCACCCTCGTGCCGAAGGACTGGCCGAGGAAGGCCGCTGCCAGGATGTAGAGGATCAGCTCGGGCAGCACCAGCATGACGTCGGTTCCGCGCATCAGCGTGGCCGACAGCCAGCGTGGCCCGATCCCGGCCGCCCCGCCGACCAGCGCGGCGAGGACGGTGGTGGCCGCCGCCACGATGAAGGCGAGGCTCAGCGAGGTTCCGGCGCCGATGATGAGCTGGTCGAGCAGACTCCTGCCGAGGTCGTCAGAACCGAGGGGGAGTCCTTCCCCGGGAGGGGCGTAGGGCTCCGCGACTCGGGCGCGGCCGGCGCCGTCGGGCAGCACGGTGCCGTACACGGCGATCCCGATGACCACGGCGAGGATCCCCAGACCGATCAGTCCCTGGGGGCCGAGGAGGTTGCGGCTGGGCGCACGCAGGAACATCATCGGCCGCCTCCGGTTCTGGCGCGTGGGTCGAGCAGCGGGTACGTGGCGTCGGCCAGCGCGTTCATCAGCACCACCATCAGCGTCAGCACGAGGAACGCGCCCTGCATCAGCGGATAGTCGCGGGCCGTGATCGCGTCGAAGGTGAGGCGGCCGAGGCCGGGATAGGCGAAGACGGTCTCCACGACGATCGAGCCCGCGGCGAGGAAGCCGATCTCCATCATGAGGATGGTGTGCACGGGCAGCAGTGCGGGCCGCAGTGCGTGCCGCCGGACCAACTGCCCGTACGGGACGCCCCGGGCGTGCGCGTGCTGGATCGGCTCGCTGGTCAGCACGGTCAGCAGCGACGAGCGGGTGTAGAGGAACAGGTAGCCCATCCCGGTCAGCGTCATGGTGCCCACCGGCAGGATGAGGTGCGTCAGGACGCCGGAGATCGTCACGCCCTCGACGCCGGACACGCCGAACGTCGGCAGCCACTGGAGTTGCACCCCGAACAGGACGATGAGCAGCATGCCCAGCCAGAACTGCGGGAAGGAGTCGAGCACGATGGCCGTGCCGAGCAGCCCCGAGCCCTTGCCCTTACGCCGGCGCAGCGCGCCCAGCACCCCGAAGGTCACTCCCACCACCGCGGTGCACACGATGCTGGTGCCGACGAGCAGCAACGTCCACGGCAGCGCTTCGCCGAGGGCCTGAGTGACCGGCCGGCCGTCGGACAGGGACGTACCGAGGTCGAGTGTGAACACGCCGCCGAGGTAGTCGAGGAACTGCTCGGGCAACGGCCGCCCGAAGCCGTACTGGGTGGCTATCTGCGCGCGCTCGTCCGCGGTGAGCCGGGCCAGCGCCTCTGGGCTGCCGAATAGTTTCAGCGGGCCGCCGGGCAGCGCTCGGGGCAGCGCGAAGTTGAGCGTGAGCGCCACCGCCAGCACGGCGCTGTACTCGGCCAGCCGGCCCGCCGCGTATCGCCAGGTCGTCACGGCTTGAACTCGACGAGGGAGAACTTGCTGAGCACCGCGGAGCCGTTCTGCCAGGTCCAGCCGTTGTAGGCGTCCTTGCGGAAGGCGTAGGCGCCGTTGCGGTAGTAGAGCGTCAGGAACGGCATCTGCTCGGCGATCTGGGTCTGCAGCTGCTTGGCCGCCGTCGTCCTGGCCTCCATGGTGGGGGCCGAGGTGAGGGTCTTCACGGTGGTGTCGATCTGTTCGTTCTTGAGACCGATGATGTTCAGCGAGCCGTCGTCCGGGTCGGAGGCGACGAGCTGTGCGATCGTGCCGCTGCTCAGCATGACGGGAGCCGACCAGCCCCACATCGACATGTCGTAGTTGCGGCCCTTGCGTACGTCGTAGTCGGGCCAGACCTTCGCGTCCAGCGAGTCGGAGTCCAGTGAGGTGACCTTCACGGCCACGCCCACGGCCTTGAGCATGTCGCGGATCAGTTCGGCGCTGCGCAGCCGGTCGGTGGAGGTGCTCTGGACCAGCAGCTCGTACGACATCGGCTTCCCGTCGAGCACCCTGATCCCGTCGGCACCCGGCTTGGCACCCAGGGCGTCGAGCTCTCGCTTGGCGGCCTCGACGTCGTAGAGCGGGGGAAGCTGGTCGGGCTTGATGGGGGAGTCGGCGTGGATGAAGCCGGGATTACCTGGGGTGCCCTGGCCGAGCAGGGCGGTCTTCACCAGGTCCGCCACGTCGATCGCCTTGGCGAGAGCCCGCCGGACCTCGGGCTTGTCGAACGGGGTCCTGGTCGTGTTGAAGGCCAGGAGCGTGGAGGCGAACTCGGTACCCTTGACGACGCCGATGTTCGGCTGCCGTTCCAGTGCCTGGAGCTGTTGCGGCGGCACGATGCGGGTCGACAGGTGGACCTCGCCCGTGCGCAGCGCGGCGAACTGCGTGGACTCCTCCGGGATGACCACGACCTTGACGGTGTCGACCTTCGGCTTGCCCATGGCGTAGGAGGTGTTGGCGGTGAAGGTGTAGCCGCGGGCGTTGTCGTATCGCGTGAGCTTGTAGGGGCCGGTGCCGATCGCCTTGTCGGCACCTGCCTCGCTGACCTTCTCCACCGACGACCACAGATGCTGGGGCAGGATCGCCATGTCCGCCAGGATGCGGCGGGGGAACTCGGGGTCGGGGGCCTTGAGGGTGAGGGTCACCGTGTCGCCCTCAGCGGTCACGCTGTCCACGGGCCGGACGTCGATCGAGGAGTCGCCCTCCATGTTCTTCTTGTAGAACTCGACGCTGAACACCACGTCCTCAGCGGTCAGCGGCTTGCCGTCGTGCCAGGTGATGCCTGATCTGAGCGGCAGGGTGAAGACCTTGTTGTCAGTGGTCTGGATCTGCTTGGCGAGTAGGGGCGTGACCCCGTCACCCTGGACGATGACCAGCGTGTCGAAGATCAGCTTGACCAGGTTGTTCCCCGGATAGCCCGTCTGGTTGGTGAACGGGGTCAGCGTGCCCTCATCGGAGGAGATGGCGATGGTGATGCTCTTCGCGGCTGTCGCTGTCTTCCCGCTCTGGGGAGGTTCGACATCCGTGCCGCATGCGGCCAGAGCTAAGCAGAGCGTGGCCGCCGTTGCGATGAACGTCCTCGATTGCCGGATCACGGAACCTCCCGGGGGTATAAGAGGTCGGGACCACCGCCGCGGCAGGCGGGCGGTGTTTCATGCGACTCTATAGAGGTATTCCGTAGATACAAGAGCTCAATATGTAAACTCCGAAATTCCCCTTCACGTGCCGGCCGAGGGTAGCAGATGGGCTTCTACCTGCCTGTATGTAGGTCGGTGAGCGTAGGGCCGATGGGCGGTGGGTGGCACGGCAGGGTGTCCGTAACTGCAGGGAAACCTAAGCTACTAGCAGCAGTCGTAGCGGTGACGGTCTGTCACTCCTGCGGGGCGATGCCAGACATCAATGCGTGGCTACCCTGCGCATGCGATCGCGCAGATCGGTCGCGTGCGGGCCTCGCGTGAGTAGGAGCTGGCGTGCCGTGCCGATCAGGGCCAGGTTGATCGACTCGGCGTCCGCATCCCTCCGAGTGCGGTCATGCTCTTGCTCGCCACGTAGGCAGGCAGGCAGCCATGGGCGCCGCAACAGTCGTGCTCATGCGCCTGGCAGCCGCCTGGGCCTGCTGAAGCGGGATCTGCCGCTCCTGGCCCGCCTTCCTGCCCCTCACCCCGCTGGCTCCGCGGACGCCGCCGCCTTCACGAGCGCCCTACTTCAACACTATATTCCGTAGTAGAGCAGGCTGGTCCAGCAGTTACGGAGGCGCACCATCTCGGCTGTACGCACGATCGTCCAGATCTCTCAGCAGGACGATGACTCGTAGTAGATTTTCGGCAATCTTCCTGCTGTCCGCGGCGATAGTCGTCGTCCTGGCCACGGGTGTGGTGGTCCTCTCCACGATGGAGCCTCTCTCCGAGGTCACCAGGCCGGTCGAGCGCCCCTCCGCCATGGGCAGGCGTCATCCTGCCACGACGCCGGCGGCTGAACCGGTCGCGCCGCTGAAACGGCGCCTTGAGGCGCACCTCCTCGTGCTCGGCGACCGCACGCTGCCCGAGAGGGTGGTGGCGAGAGTCCGGAAACAGGCGGGCGTGTCCGCGGTGGAGCCCGTGGATGCGGCCCGCCTGCCTATCGACGGCCGGTACGTGTCCACGGTGGGCGTTGATCCGTCGTCGTTCCGCTCCTACACACCCGGCCCCACGGCGCGGTCGGATCCGTTGTGGCAGAGCATCGCTGCCGGTGATGCCGCGGTCTCCTTCGGTTTGGGAACGGACGGCGGCCTGGTTCTAGGTAGTTCGGTGAGTGCCGGCAGTCAGAGGCTGCGAGTCGGGGCCGTGGCCACCATGGGGCTGGGCGTCATCGACGCCGTCGTGTCGAAGAATACGGCTCGGCGCCTCGGTCTCCCCGAGAAGAACGCGCTTCTGGTGAACGCCCCGCGTGCGGATTCCGCCAAGCTCAAGGACGCGCTGTCGCGTAGGTTGCCGGGGGAGATCCAGGTCGTCGTGCTCAAACCCGTGTTCAAACCTCTCCAACCAGGCAAGCCTGTGGATTCTCCGTCCAGCGACCGGATCCGTACGGTCTTGACAGCGGCTGCGAGCAAGCTCGGCGCTCCCTATGTCTGGGGTGCCGAGGGGCCGAACGCCTTCGACTGCTCCGGGCTGATCCAATGGGCCTTCGGCCGAGCCGGGATCCGCCTGCCCCGGGTGACGCACCAGCAGTTCGCCAGTGGCCCGCAGGTGCCCTTCTCCGAGATGCAGCCAGGCGACCTCATCTTCTGGCGGCTGGACCCTACGAATCCCAGTTACATCTCGCATGCGGCGATCTACTGGGGAGATGGGAAGATGATCCAGGCTCCCCGGACGGGCGACGTCGTCAAGATCGTGTCCGTGCACACGCGAAATCTCGCGGGAGTCGTCAGAGTGGTCTCCGTATGACTGGCGAGCGGTATACCGATGCCGCCTGGACTATCGGACCAAGCGCTCGAGCTGAGCCCGCACCGGCCGGAACTCTTACCGTCATGATGATGGAGTTCGACGATCAAGGTCGGGGAGTAGCTTCTGGACACGCTCGTGCATCTCACGCGTGGACCGGTCGGGCTTCCACTCGCTGGGCGCCCTGAGCCACTCCAGGGTCGTGTGCTCGATGTCCTTAAGCCCGACCGATCCGCCACTCAGAAAGGAAGGCCACCTTGGCGACGTCTTGCCCCTGCGCATCGCGGAAATGGACACCCCGCTCGCCGAACCCATCGCCGCGGCCCTGACCGCCGCCATCAGCCGCGGCGACACCGGATACGCGCCCGCCGGCCGGCTCCCCGAGGCCTTCGCCGGCTTCGCCGCACGACACTACGGCTGGCACCCCGACCCCGCCGCCGCCCGCCTGGTCCCAGACGTCATGTCCGGCATCGTGGAGATCCTCCAGATCATCACCGCGCCCGGCGACGGCGTCGTCGTCAACCCCCCTTGATACCCGCCCTTCTTCTACTGGATCGAACGCATCGGCCGCCGGATCGTCCCCAGCCCGCTCGCCCACGGGCCCGACGGGCACCGGCTCGACCTGGACCAGCTGGAGCACGACTTCGCCGCCGGCGCGCGGGCGTACCTGCTGTGCAACCCGCACAATCCCACCGGCCTGGTCCTCACCGCGAGGAGCTGACGCAGGTCGCGGAGCTGGCCGGACGCTACGGCGTGCGGGTCGTCACGGACGAGATCCTCGCGCCCCTCACCTATCCCGGCGTGCGGCACGTCCCGTTCCCGTCCCTGGGGCACGAGGCCGCGGCCGGCTCCGTCGCCCTCGTCTCGGCCTCCAAGGCGTGGAACATCGCCGGGCTCAAGGCCGCCCGCCGCCCGTACCGACGTGGCGCAGATCCACGAGGAGGTCAGCGAGGGGGCCGGCCTGGCGTGCTCGCCTCCGAGGCCGCCTTCACCGACGGCGGCCCCTGGCTCCGGCAGCTGCTCACCGGCCTGGACGCCAACCGCCGCCTCCTGACCGCCCTGCTCGCCGAGCACCTGCCCGGCATCGGCTACCACCCGCCCCAGGCGGGATACGTGGCCTGGCTCGACTGCCGCGCGCTCGGCTGGGACGACGACCCCGCTGAGGTGTTTCTCCGTCACGGCAGAGTCGGACTGTCCTCCGGTACGAGGTTCGGGCCGCCCGGGCACGGGTTCGTCCGTCTCAACTTCGCCACCGCACCGGACCGGCTCGCCGAGGCCGTCCATCGCATGACCACCGCGGGCCAGAGACGAGACCGGCGACACACCACGGTGAGCATGAGATGCACGACGACAGCTCTCACGCTTCCACTACCGATCCGCATAGTAGTCACTCCCAGCATCAATCCGAGGAGCACGGCCACCACGGGCCGATGAAGGCGACATGGGGAGTGGCCGCCTCGGCGACACTGGGACACCTTCGTCATCGACTCCGACCAGCCTGGCCTCACCCGGACCATCGTGCAGGCCCGCGCCGACCTGACGGCCAGCCCGCGCGCTGCCTGCGGCTACCGCAACCTGCTGCTGGACGCCGGATTCGGCGAGGTGGAGGTGGAGGTGCACGTCGGAGTCTTCACCGGCACGACGATGCTCGGCATGCTGACCGGCATCGCGCAGACCGTGCACGCGGCCGGGATGATCACCCGGGAGCAGCTTGACGCCTGGACGGGCGAGCAGGTGCGACGAGCAGAACAGGATCGGCTGTTCCTCGCGCTGCCGCTGTTCCTCGCCTCCGCCACCCGGACGGATGGTCATTCTTCAAGCGTCTGAACGGGGCGGGGCAGGGTGGTGAGCAGGCCGACGAGGGCGTCGAACGCCCAGCCGCGCCAGCGCGCCCGGCTCCAGCCGCGGCTGTGGAGCAGCAGGTTGTACGTCTCGGAGAACAGGATCGTCAGCGCGACGTCGGCCCCGAGCTCGCTGGTGAGCCCGTCGCGCAGGGACGTCTTGCGGGCCAGCGCTTCGGAGAAGACGCGTTGCACGGTGAGGAGTTGCCGGACGTTCGTGGCCCAGACCTCGGCGAGGTCGGGTCGGTGGTGGCGGCGCTGCGCACGACGTCCATCAACACCTTCCACGAACTCGGCGGCTCGATAGGCATGGCGGTGGTCTCGACCGTGGCCGCGGCGAGCCTGGCGCCCGGCGGCACGGCCGGCGTCGGCGGGTTCGTCTCCGGGCTGACGCTGTGCGCGGTGGCCGCCGGCGTTGCGGCGGTCGTGTCGCTCGGCCTGGTCCCGCCGGGCCGGCCCGCGGCGGCCTTCGTCGGGCACTGGCACGGACACTGATGGAGGCCGGCCAGGCCGAGGAAGACCGGAGGGCATCGGCGAGAGCCCGGCCGCCGCGCATTGACAGAAGTCAGCGAGCCTCGGTCGTGCCGTAAGCGAGCCACCCCAGGTCACGGAAGCTGGCGGCCTTCGCCACGGCGTCTGAGGCCAGGTTCGCGGGATCGTGCATGTAGGTGGGCAGGGCGCCTTCGTCCAGCACTCGCCTGGCCGCCTGTGCGACGAGCCTGCGCGCCAGGCCGCGCCCGCGTGCCGGGGGAGCGGTCACGACGGCCAGCTCGTGCCCGTAGGCGTCGTGCCGCTTGATGCCCACCCCTGCTAGATGCTCGCCCGTCTCGGGGTCCGTGGCCACCAGGGCCTCCCCGCCGAAGGGCAGCAACCAGTCCGGCACGCCGGGCGCGTCGGCAGACACCCAGGCGCCGGCGTCGGGCAAGACTTCCGGGCGGGTGGTCCAGCGGTAGACGGCGGTGAACCAGCCGCGTTCGGGGAAGCCCACCATGCTAGGGACCATCGGTCCCACGAAGTCGAGATCCCTGTCCTTCGCGTACTGCTCGGCCACGCTCGCGGCGGCTTGTGGTGGGACCGACAACACCCCGCCCTCAGGGCTCGATACGCCGAGGGCGGGGTGCAG
The DNA here is from genome assembly GCF_042656245.1 of Nonomuraea insulae. Taxonomy (NCBI): domain Bacteria; kingdom Bacillati; phylum Actinomycetota; class Actinomycetes; order Streptosporangiales; family Streptosporangiaceae; genus Nonomuraea; species Nonomuraea insulae. The sequence goes on along the minus strand of NZ_JBHSPA010000041.1, from coordinate 37,541 downwards.
CTTGCCGTCCCAACCGGGCCGCTCCCGTTCTCGCGAGCCGATCACGTCCAACTTGGTAGTCGCGGGCCAGCCGCCCAGCCAGTGGGACAGGTGCTGAACCAGCAAGCGCTCCATCGTCATTCCCTTCATGTACGGTAGGGGGGTATGGTACATCGATCGGCATTGAGGAGGACACATGAGACGTTTCCCCCCGCTTGAGCCCGCGACTGCGCCCGGCAAGTCGAAGGAGCTGCTGCAGGACATCCTGGACAGGAGAGGCAGCGTGGGAGAGATGGTCGCCACCATGGCGCACTCCCCGGCGCTGCTGGAGGGCTACCTGAACCTGTCCCGCGCCATGAAACGGGTCAAGCTGCCACGGGATCTAAGCGAGAAGGTCTCCCTCGCCGTACAGGAGTGGATCGGCTGTGGCACCTGCATGCAGGCGCACGTCGAGGCGGGGCGCGCGGCCGGGCTCAGCGAGGCCGACATCGCGCTGGCGCGGCAGGGCACGTCCACCGACGCCAGGGAGGCGGCGCTGATCGCCGTGGCCGTCCGCGTGCTGGCCGAGCCGTCCTCACTCACCGATGCCGACGTCGCCGAGCTGCGGGCGCACGGGTGGAGCGACCGGATCATCGCCGAGATCGTCGGCGTGGTTGCCCTGAACATTCTGACTGGCGCTTTCAATCTTCTGGTGGGCTTGCAGCCGGAGGAACACACCGCATAGCCGCCATCAAGCGGCAGCTTGGCCCTGGAGGTGGACGCGCCAGAGCCCTGAGAGAGGTGCTTGCCGTGGAGGCCAGGTGTTGAGTCAGGGGGACGACACGCCGGTGGCACGACTGGTCGCCGGGTCGTTTCGCTCTGTCAACAGGTCCGGCAAGTCACGGCTCCCGGCTAGCGCTGGATACGACGCGTTCGGGGAGGACGCCACGGAACGCCGACGGCTACTGCAGCTGGCCGCTAGTGCCGGAGTGGGGCTCGGTCTCGACGGGGAGCCAGTCCGGCAGCTACTCGACTTGGCGCTCAACGTCGAACGCAGCACGGAGGACTGGCAGCTCGCGTGCGCCGATCACCTTCACGCCCTGCGCACCCGTTCAACCGCACAAGTCGTCAGCGATCTCGCGGTCGACCTCTACGCGCTACGCCAGCAGATCCACCATGCCCCCGATGGGGATCTGCCTGCTCTCTGCCGGACCGTGGCGACTCTGGCGTGCATCCAGGCCAACGCCACCACCCGGCTCGGCGACCACGGGGCCGCGATCCGCTGGTGGCACACGGCCCGTCACGCGGCCGACGCCTCACGCGACGCCGCGCTGAACGTGCTCATCCGAGCCGAAGAGGCGAGCTGCGGCTTGTACGGGCAGCGCTCCCCAGCGACCGTGCTGTATCTGGTCGAACGCGCCGAAACTATTCCCGCCCCATCGCTCAAGCTCCTGAGCGCCAAGGCCCTGTCTATGCTTGGTCGGCACGACGACGCCATCCGCGCGGTATGTGAGCTGAGTAACCGTGCGGAGGAAGATCCGGGGCGCGACGACCGGGGGTTCTGGACTGATGCCGACGTCTACTTCACTCAGAGCTGGGTCTATTCGGCTGCGGGAAAGGAACACCTTGCCGAGGCCGGACGCTCAGATTTGATGCAGTCCACCAGCTATTGGTCCACCAGCGAAAACAGTCCCTACCGGACCAACACCCGCCTCCACGAGGCCATGGGGTTCGTCGCTCGGGGAGAGGTCGACAGAGGGCTGCGTTGCGCGGCCGAGGCGCTCGACTCGCTGCCTGCAGCCCTTCGCCACGTCTTCGTCAGGGAAACCGGGCGAATGGTGTTGCAAGCGGTACCACTGGGGCAGTGGGACCGCCCAGCAGCGCGGGACGTGCGCTCGCTGTTGGCCATCGAGGCCTGACCGGCGGAGGCGTCGCGCACCGCGGCACCCGAGGTGTTCAGGTCGGCGCGGATGGCCGGAGCCGCGATGGTCACGATGGTGGCGTCCAAGATTGCCATGAACTGGCCGAGGAGGAGCACAGCGAGCAGCCCGCCGCTCCTGGCCGGCCTGATCGAAGACGGTGAGGTGGAGGTGGTCATGGACTCCGAGCATGCGCGGGTTCGGAGCGTCGTGGCAGTGCGTGCCCATCCTGGTAGCAGGACTACCTGGCACCAGGATCGGCGCCGGGCCAGGATAGGAGGGTGTCGTCCAAGAGCATCCGGGCACAGCGCCGCAGCGAGCTTGGGACGTTCCTGCATGGCCGGCGCGAGCGCATCACCCCCCGATGACGTGGGTCTTGCCCCAGGGGTACGGCGGTGTACACCCGGTCTTCAAGGGCCACTTCAGGCTCGAGGACGTCACCTTCATTCACGCCGAACCGGTCAACGCCCGCCTCGACCCCTCGCTCTCCCACTTCGTGAGCAGCACGAAAAGTCGCTGGCGGCCTTGATGGAGGCGGCTCGGTGAACTGGCTGATCCTGGCCCTGGCCGGACTGGTCGAGGTGGCCTGGTCCCAGAGCATCAAGCCGACGCAGAACTTCACCCGGCCGCTGCCCACGCTGCTCTGCCTGGTCCTGATGGCCCGCGATGGACCCATGTCCGGCCGGGCGAGTTCGCCATCAACAAGCTGGACATGTGGGTGAGTCCATCCGCACCGAAGGCGTGGTGCGCAGCGCCTTCCCCGACGCGCTCGGCGTACCCATCCATGAGGCCGACATCGCCGCCCTCGTCCAGGACGGGCACGCCGGGAGGGCCTACTCGCTGAGCGGCCCGCAGGCGCTCAGCCACCGCGAGCAGGCCGCCGCCATCGGCGAGGGATTGGGCAGAAGCCTGCGCTTCGAAGCGCTCACCTACGGCCAGGCACGCGCCTCCTACATCACCGCCGGGATGCCCTACGACATCGCCGAATACCTGCTGGGCTACCAGGCCGAGTACGCCGAGGAGCCGCCCACGGTCCTGCCCGACGTCGAACGCGTCCTCGGCAAGCCCGGCCGCACCCTCGCCCAGTGGGCCAGCGACCACCGCGCCGATCTCACCCAGGACTCCTAGCGGCCGGCCCGGCTCGGGCCGACGCATATCCGGGAATCGCCCGCAAGACCTGAACCACCCGTGCCCTGCCGACCAGATCCTGCCCGCCGCGCTCGAACACCTCCGCCACACTCACCACACCGCAGGCCACCTCCGACAGCAACGCACGACTCGTCGTACGCGCCATTGCCCAGCCGGCGCAACAGCGTCACCGACGACAGGCGGCTCTCCCGGCGAGCGGGCGCTGGAGCGAATGCTCCACGAAACGGCGGCCAGAGCGGCTGAGATCCTCGCGCTCAACGTCGAAGACCTCGACCTGGAACACTGCCGCGCTTACGAGGCGCTCGCTATCACCTGCGCGACCAGGGCGCGTGGCACTCGCCGCAGACGATCCCGGAAAATCTGCGCGACGAGCACGGCCGGTTCCTGTTCCTGGACGCGCTCACAGCGCTCGTGAACGGGCCGCGCCGCCCTCGTCCAGGCCCCAGACATTGATCGACTCCCAGAGGCGGTCATGACGCGGCCACAGTGGTGCGCGGCCCGCCTTCGTGCGCGTGACGTACGACGAGGCCACCGAGGACTTCAGAGCGTACATGGAGCGCAGCCTCTTGGCCGGAGTCGAACGGTACGTGAACCGAGTCTTCATCTCCGGCGCCGAGCTCGACGACCTCACCGGCTCGAACCCGACCGGCCTGTCGCCGTTCCTGCGGGACATCCAGCGAGACTCCATCGTCCACGAAGCCGCGCGGATCATCGCCGACCACCGGCACGCCCTGCTCACCCGTTCCCGCCGCGAGATCCCTCCGGCGCTCCACCCCCACGCTCGACCACTCCACCTGGTAAAGGAATCCGCCTGGCCACGCCCGACACACTGACCACCATCTGTGCCTACGACAACGGTGTTATGTGATCTGTCAAGCCGTCTCAGGCGTCTGTGTCTCATACATGAGCGAGGCAGGGCCTGAGCGCGGCGATGGCCTGCCTCCTCGCGTGAGGGGCAGGCCATCGCTTTGTCAGGGGTGGCTCGAAGCCGGATAACAGATTGTCGTGGGGGAGCAGGAGCTCCCTTCGCGGGGACGGGTGTCCTGGGTGGTCAGGCGAGGGTTTCGTGGACGTTTCCCTTCAGCCTGTGTCGGGCAGCAGGCTCCAGCGCTGGTTGTCGGAGCCGTCGTCGGTGTGCAGGCGCACATCGCCCAGCGGGAAGGCCGGGGGCTCGGCCTCCCAGAGCAGGTCCCGATCGGGCATCTTGATGATGTAGGTGTCCTCGCCCGCCGGCTCGATGGACCAGGGGAAAGGTTCGCCGAAGGTGGCGATCGACGCCCTCTCGCCTCTCCATGCCGGCGCGGCGTAGCTGGAGAACGTCGTGGCGTGGATGCCGACGTTCTGGATGGTGTAGCCGTTTTCGAATCGTTCGATCTTCCAGAGCTCGAACGAGCCCGGATTTGGGTCGGTGCCAACGACGAGGGCCTGCTCCCGTGGGGCGTAGGCCCGCATCGAGGTGTACGCCGCCATGTTGATGATCCGGTAGGTGCCCGGCTTGATAGCCGGGGCCTGGGGGCTGTTGGCGGTAGCTGCGGCGGCCGGGCCGCTCATGGCGCAGGAGCCGAGCAGCAGGGCTGTCATCAGGGCGGTTCTGATGAGGCCACGTGCGCTGCGGCCTTGGCGGGTTTTCGACAACACGTCCTCCTTGCGCGACTGATCGACTGCGGAGCATGAAACGGCCTTCTCGGCACCGAAGCAATCAGTCACTTTCTGTAATGAACTATGGCTTACGGTGATTAAGGGGCTCATCCTGTCCACCCAGCAGGTCGCCCGGCGGCGCCGCCCGGGGCAGCGGCTGTCCGGCGGGGTGATGCCGTCCGCGTCGGGCTGGAGGAGGAGACCGCAGGTGGCTAGCCGGCGATCCTGGCGTATTGGTAGTGGGTCTGGCCGTTCTCGTCGCCGGAGTGCGAGCGGCCCACCATGACTTCGTAGTCGCCTGCTTTGGAGTAGCTGTTGCTTTCGCGCTGGCCTGGGCTCCAGCGGTAGGAGGTCAGTTCGATGGCGCGCCCTCCGGCGCTCATGCTGGCGGTGGCGTAGCGGGTGGGCCCGTTCTCGTCTCCGGAGTGTGCGCGGCCGACCAGGACCTGGTTGCCCTGAGCGGTGAAGAAGGAGTTGCTCTCGCGCTGGGGCTCGCTCCAGGACGGTCCGCTCACCGTGGCGACTTGCCCGTCAATGAGAATCATGCCGCAGTAGTAGGTAGTGCTGCCGTTCTCGTCCCCGGAGTGGGCGCGGCCGACCAGGACCTGATTATGCGGGCAGACGACGGGGTTGCCGGTCGATTCCCTCACCGTCTCGCTGTAGCCGTTGATGATGATGATCTCGGCGGCGTGGGCGGGGTTCGCTGGTGAGAGCCCAGCGAGGGCCAGGGTGAGGATGGTGCCGGTGAGGACGGCGCGGATGGGGCGGATGGGGCGGATCTGTCGCAAGAGCATCTCCGGTGCTTGACTGGTAACGTCAATGACCACATCGCTTACTGTAATGCATTAATTACAGTAAGTAACTAAGTTTTGGCAATCCCCACCTCGCTCGCTGCCACCTGCCATCGCGCCCCAATCAGGAGTGTGCTGCAAGCGCGCCCGTGGAAGCGGACCGCCCCGAGGCCGGACTCAGCGGCCGTTCCAGCCCCAACGTAAGGTGACGCACAGTGCCGAGCCCTGTCGGGGGCGAGTACCTACCCTGCGTGACAACCGTGGTGGGGTCGCCGTTGCGCTGAACGGAGGACCCCGTGGCGGGAAGCCGCATCTACCTGGAGCCGCGCGGCAGCCTTGACTTGGTGGACATCCAGAGGGTGCATCTCGGTTTGTCGCCGTTCGACCACGGCCTTGAGTGGCTGAACGGCAGCCTCGCCGTGGTGAGGTGTGGACGGGGTATGCGCTGATGGGCGCTGAGCTGGAGGCGGAATACCCGTTCAACGACCCGCTGCGTCGAGAGAACCTGCGAGCCTTCTACCGGTTCGAGACCGCATCCGGCGGTGACGGCTCGGGCAACGGATTCCATCTGTCGGGGTGGGGTCGGGGCGAGCGCGGAGCTGGACCCGCCTGGGCTGATCCCGCCGCCTGGCGCTGATCCCACGGTTGTCCGCGGGTGGGGTTCGCTCCCCATCCGCTGAGGCTGTCTTCCGCACCGCTGAGATGCAGTGCTCACCAGGCGATGGTGCCAAGTGCCACGAGAGCGTCAGCGGCTTCTGCCATCGAATGTCAGTGGCTAAATGGGCCCGCGCTTCGGCCTCATTCCGGTGTCATGCTCAATGCCAGGGCACCGGCCGCCAAGTGTCGATCAACGGCTGCCCCAATCCGGACTCGTGGCCGATCTATGCGCAGGCGCTGCGGGACTGGGTGATGTTCCTGGCCGAGCATGGTGTCGAGGTGTTCGACACACGGACGCGGCTGAAGATGGCATTGGGCGTGTACGCGGCGCATCGCGGCTTTGGGCCGGTGAGGGCCCGGTTCAAGGCATCCACCTGGAACCAGCACGTCAGCATCCTGGCCACCTTCTACCGGTGGGCGGTGGATGAGGAGTACGCGGCCGCTCAGTCCAGCACCGCCGGCACCCGGGCCTTGGTCTTCCGCACCCACGGCCAATGCCGAGCGCGACATGACGAACTGCAGAACCGCGCATCGCGCCGTACCCAGCCCGGCAAGATCTGCCCCAACCCGGACATCGCCGCTGACGCTTCTCCGCCACCCCACAAGGATGCTCCAGGTTAGTCCAAGGCGCCATGATCGTTGCCAGGGAAGATCAAAAGCTTAGGAACGGCGTCCTCCTCCCGAGGGTGGCCCAGCCCCAAGGTGGAGTGATCGTCGCAGGTCACCTGCATGACGACTTCTCGCTGCAGGTGCGGGTTTCGGTCCGAGCGTTCGGGGATGAGTCCGGCGGCTTGTGCCGCGATAGCGATGGCGGGCACGTTTACGCAGGTCGCGGTGCCCGCTAACGACTCTTATGTCAACCGTCCACGGGCGTTCGGTTGCTCAGCGCTACCTGGCGGCTTGGGACACGTTCGGCAGCGGAGGGCCATCTCCGCAGGATTTGACCTTGGCGAGAGTAAATACTGAGAGTAACTTTTAGTTGCTAACAGTTATCAAGGAGAAGATCATGCACCTGACCCGGCACCATCAGCGCTCCGCCACGGCAGCCGCCACCGCGCTCGCCACCATCACCACGCAGAAGACGTCACACAAAGCGGCGACGCGCAAAGCGGCCGCGGCCGCAGCCGTCCTCGGATGCGCCTGGGCGCTCACCGTCCCACCCGCAGTCGCCGCCGGCGCCACCGCGGCGTCCGCGCGGGGCGGCGTGCTCACCATCGACTCCGCCGAAGTCTCCGGAGGTGCTTCCGACCGGCTCCACGTCACCGGCACGGCCACCTGCCACACCTACCCCAACAGGGCGTTCCTCCAGGTGTCCGCCAGCCAGGGCGATGCCGAAGGCAGTAAAGCAATCATCTTCTACTGCGATGGCGCCGAGCACCGGTGGGACGTGCGCTTCACCACCGACCAGCTGGGCCCCCGATGGGCCCGCGGGGAGTCGGCCACGATCAAGGCCAAGGTGCCCTCCATGACCGCAGAGAACGACATCGTCCTGACCTAAGCCGCCCCCGCGCCGCCGCGGTGTCGCCTGCCGACTCGTCCGCGCGGACCCGCTCACCTGCGGGGCCGGGACTCCTGGACAAAGACCATCACCCCAGAGTCCCGGCCCCTCCGCTTGCGTCCGCGCCCGCCCGTGCACGAACATCAGGAACTGCTTTGCCAGAACACGCCCATACATCACCCGACGACTCGAAACTGTCAGCCAGAGGCTGACCATCGGATCGGAGGGAAATGGTTGTTGCGCGCGCTGCCATTAGCGCAGCCGCGCTCCGCGAGGCCCAGGCCGTTTCGCTGACCTGCAACGGAGCTGTGCACCGCGGCGGCCGCGGCGGCCTCACCGGCTGTCCAGACCGAAACCCGCACCCGCCATGAGAAGTCGTCACGCGGGGTGACCTGCGACGATCGCTCCACCTTAGAGGCTGAGGCCACCCGCGGGAGGAGGACGCCGGAACAGGCACTGAGACAGGACGAAACACCACTGAAGCCCGAGCCGGGCCGTGAGACGGTCGTGCGCCATCTACGGCCTCGGGACTGGCAGGTACAGCCAATAGCGATACCTGCCAGTAACCGACGGACCAGGGGAGCGCAATGGCTCGCGATAACGCCGCTCATCTCGGGCTGGAAGGGCCGTGGGAAGCCTGGCCGCCGTGTGGCCCAGGCGGGCAAAAGGCCCCGGCATGGGCCGGGGCCAGGTGGGGAGCGCGCCCGGGCGTCCGAGGCGGACTCCGAAGGGGCGGCCCTATCGGCCCCCTCCGAGGTCCGCTTTCGGACCTGCTTCACGTCAGGGCGTCAAGGCATACAGGTAGTACACGTTGAACGGCCGGTCGCCCTGAGAGATGCATTGGTAGTCGATGACCCCGTGGGTAGCTTTGATCCACTGTCCTTCGGCGTGGCATCCCATGTTGGTGGCCGATGTTGACCAGTACTGCCAGGTGGAGGCGTGAGCAGGGGTGGAGATAACCCCGCCCGCGACGATTGCGACGCCGAGTGCGGCGGGCAGGAGCCTGAGGGCCGTGGTGAGCTTCATGGCAACCCTTTCGTGAGGACCGCCTCCACGTTTTCACTCTCAGTAGTTGTAGAACTACTTCTAGTGACGATACTTAATCGTCGCTTCCTGTATCCGATTTCTGGCGGCCACGTCCCATGTGATCACCACGAGCTTTGTTGCTCGCGGGTATCGCTAATCGCTGTTCCCATCGTTCCCCAAGGCCCATCTATGCTCGTTCACCGATCTCCGCGGCTGTCAAGCAGGGCCTGGCCCCCTTCGCCAATCGGGGAACGGCTCTGACGGGTTGCGTTGCTCAGCGCTGCGACTGAGGATCGTCGAAGATGCCGTGTTGAGAGTGGTCGGCGAGGCCAAAGTTGACCAGGTGCTGGCAGAAGCCCGTCATGGCGGCACCTGTGGCAGGCGCCGACGCGAATGTGGCCCCCCAGAGGTTTGCGAGTGGCCCCGCCTCCGGCGCGCTGCAGTTTGTGGCAGAGTCTGTTGGCGGTTGAGCAGCTGCCGACGAGGTCAGGCCGAGCAGGACTGCGGCGGCGATGGTGGACACGGCGAGTAGACGGCGCATGGTTCTCCTTCAGATAGGGCGGGGAGGGTGCGCCGGGAGTGCACCCACTCGCCCCGGCGCTTCCCCTCAACCGCGAACACTGTTAGTAATGATCTTATCACGGAACGCTAAATTCGAGGTTGGGAAGCGCCCGCCATCGCCCACATCGCTACTCATCGAAACGAGACATACGTGATCCCGGCGGCCTCTCAGGGGATGGCTCGGATCCTCTAGCGATCTTGGTTCGGGCCGTAAAGGCGTAGAGATTTCGCCTCACCGAATGTTACTCATTGCCGTCGAATGATCACTAAAAGCAGTGATCATTCGATGACAAGGAGAACCGTGGCGAGCACCGACAAGACCAGGACCCAGACGCCGGCGACCGCAACCGCCCCCACCGACCAGGACGTCGCCGAAGTGGTGGCCGAGGCCACCCAGGCCACCCGGGCCGCCCAGGCCGGCGCGCCCGCCGCCGGCACCACGGCGGCCAAGACCCAACGCTACGGCGACCTCGAACTCGCCTTCACCAGCACCTTCAAACCGGCGCTGATCGCCTTCAACCCGGTGCCGCCGTCCGGCTGGCGGTCCCTGGGCACCGTGCTCTGCGACCCGGAGGCAGACGTCGCGCTGGTGGTCAAGGACTGCTCCGCGCAGGGTGATCTGCTCAAGGCTCCCACCGGGTACACCCCGCTAGCCAAGTTCGAACTGGCGGGCTTCATCGCGGCCACCGCCTGGCAGCCCATCCCTCCCTCCGATGACTATGTCGCCCTGGGGATCTACATCACCGCAGGAGATGGCCACGTCCCGTCCGCCGATGCGATGGCGTGCGTGAAGAAGACCCACAACGGCCGCACCTACGCCCGAAGGGGCGAGCTGAGCCAATCCTCGATCCGCGGCGTTCTACGCTACAACGTCAACCCGCCCTACCCGTACGGAGACGCCGAGGAACACCTCATCCTGCCGGTCGGCACCCTGTCCTTCGCCCGGGGCGATCACCCCGCGCCCACCGCCACGACCTACGTGCTGGACCTGCCCGCCGTGGTGGAGAAGTTCGACGGCCCCGACACTCCCGATCTGGAGAACTACAACGCGCCGCCGGCCCAGACCTTCATCACCGACCGGGCCGTCACAGTGCCGTTCTACCTGGTCACCGACACCTCGCGGTCCAGCCGGTGGAAGGCGGAGAACTCCCCGTTCTACAAGCTGCTGCGCCGGCGTCAGTTCAAGCTCGTGCGCCACGTGGACTTCCGTGGCGGGGGCGGCGGGCAGATCTCCGAGACCGTCGAGCAAGGCGTCTCCACCGAGAAATCGGAGGAGTTCTGGCAGAGTACCGGGGTCACGGTCGGCGTCACCGTGGGCGTCGAAGCCTCCGCCAAGCCGTTCGGCATGGGCACCAGCATCAGCATGGAAACCTCGGTCAACACCTCCGTCGAAAGCGGCTACAGCAGCCGCACCGGCGTCACCAGCATGCAATCCAAGAATGTGGGCGTCACCTACAACGTGCCCGCCGGCCACGCCGGTGCCCTGTGGTCGGAAAGCCATGAGATCATCCCGGTCCGCGCCGACGACGAAACGATCACCAACGCCACCCTGACCTTCGACAACGGCTACTACATCGGCCGCACTTACCCGTACTCCGACCAGCCGCCCCCTCAGGTGAGCGACCTTTCGCCGGCTGCTCTCGCCGAGGACGGCACACCCCTCAAGAGCCTTTGGGAGATGGCCGACCAGATCAAGATCATCCCGGCAGAAACCGCCGACCGATGAGCATCGTCACGGAGCTCGGTTCCTGAGGTGATCGCCACACCGTTGGCGCGACATGCCGCCGGTGCCCTGCCATGGGGGCCGGCGGCGCTTCACGGCGGACCCGCCGGTAAGACTCGCGCCACGCGGCCCAGACGAGAGGTGTCGCTGCAGGTCACGGTGCGCGACGATGTCCCATGCAGAGGGCAGGTTTCGGTCCGGGCGTTCGGGGACGAATCGGGCGCCTTGTGACGCGATAACGCTGGATCGGATGTTCCGCCCGGTCGTCGCACAGAGCGACGACCAGAGGACCCTCTTTCAACTCCTCGTCAAGGTCACGCATTACCACCCTTTCAATCCATCGTCCGCGAAACAGGAGGCTTGTATGTCCGAAACCGCAATCTCGCCACCGCGCAATCTCACAGCACAATCCGTTCCTCGAGACGACGGCAGTCGCGGCATCCAACTGGAGTGGGCGGTGGGGCAGAACCACGGCGAGGACTGGCCGCCGCCGCCCGACTGGAACAACGGAGACGCGCCCTATCCCAAGCACTACGAGCTGTGGCTGGACGGCGAGAGGAAGGAAGCCTTCGACGTCTCCTGGACCGACCACATGCCTGGCTGGACAATGGCCCGCACCCACTGGGCGTGCCTGGACACCGAGCCCGCCGCCGAGTACCGGGTGAAGATCAGGGCCGAACTGGCCGACGGCCTCTGGAGCAGCTTCACCGACGAGATCACCGTCCACATGGGATGACTGGCGACACTCGATGTCGCCGTGATCTCGACCAGGAACGGGAGGGGTTCGGGGGTTTTCGACGGAGAGGGGCGTTCACCGGGTCCGAAGCCATCCCCGGTGATGAGCCACTGGGGGGTCTTTCAGCGCCTGAAGGAATGTCTCTCCCCGCGCCTCCGCCCGGCCGTCCCCAGCACGGCGGGGCGGAGGTGGCGGTCTCTCGAAAGTTGATCGTACGTCGTACGGTTCACGCTTGCGAGAACGCGCCTTCCCGCAAGCGACCCCGCCCCCCGCGATCCCCTCCGAGGGTCGTGAGCACGCCGAGTTACGCTGCGGCTGGTCTCGCGAACCCTGCGGAGGGCCTGGATGGGCGTCTGGTTAGGCGCTGAAGCTTCCCCCGGGCATGACACGCGCGCCGTAGCCGGGGCGGATGGTCATGCCAGGGGTGAGACAGAGCGGGTCGTTGTGGACCTGGACGTCGCCGTCGGTCTGGTTGTTCACCTGGTGCGCGCTCATGGGCAGCTGATGACAGCCGGTGGGGTTGTCCCAGGTGGTCAGCGGCACAAGCTCCTGGGAGAAGACGACGATCTGGCCGGTGGCGGCCTGGGCGGGGACCGCGGCTCCCAGCAGGGCGAGGGCGGCGGTGCCGGCCAGGACGGTGGCGGCCCGGTGGCGAGACATCATGTGGTGCTCCTGACTTTCATTTCGCGAAGAACGGTTCCGGGCAGCGCCGCGCTCTCGTGGCTGGGCTGCGCCGCTGCTGAGGCGATCGGCCGGGCGGGGGTCCTCAGGGTCCTCAGGGGATGGTCAGGTAGAAGCCGGCGTCGGCGGCCTGCTTGGTGTCGCTTTCGTTGACGGCGACCAGGATGGTGTTGATCTGGTTGTTGCAGTGGCTGTGCGGGGTCCAGATGCCGTAGGTCTTGTTGTAGTCCCGCCACGGAGTGACCTGCACGACCTCTTTGGAGAGGTCGATGTCGGCTCCGACGCGGACGCAGTAGCGGCCGGTGCCCCAGCGGGTGACGGAGACGATGTTCTTGCCGTGGTCGAGGGTGCCGTCCCTTTGGACGGCGGCGGCGGCCTGGGCGTAGGGCGAGGGCGCGGCCGCGTAGGCGGCGGTGGGTGCCAGGATCGCGGTGCCGGCCAGCACTGCGGCCGTGAGGCGTGCGCGCATCTTCGTGGTGATCATGTGTCTCTCTTCGTCATGGCGCGGCGCGATCCTCATGGTGAGTCCCGGCCCCGCGATCACTACTGTCAGTAGTCATTGAACTACAAAGAGTGACTATGTTTGGGTAGCCGAAGAGTAAGGTCTTCGGACCCTGGGCACCGCTTCTGGGTGGTGGAGTTGCCGGGCGGACGGCCAGTTGCGAGGCAAGATCAACCCGGTTTGGGTTCGTGGCGGGGTCCCTGCCGACCCTTCACGGTCTGGAGCATTTTAGCCACACGCTCCTAGAAAAGATCGTTTGAGGGGATCCGAGACACCCCCTCACGCGCGGCCCCTCACGACGCGCGACCACAACCGGTCGTAGGCCGGCCAGGCAGACGCGGGCCTCGGGCTCCGCGGTCGGCTCCCCGTCCGCTGTGGAGTTCGTCCGTGCCCCATAACAACCAGCCCCGTCCGCTGCCCGGTCTGACGTCCCGCGGCCCTCCCTGGCCTCGTGCGGTTTTTGCCCTCTTCGCGTGGTGTCCGTTAGAGGGCGTCAACGAGACCACCGAGATCATCCAAGAACCAGAGCAGCGACCTGTGAAAACGTCGTCTCGTTTGGCCAGTCCGCGAAACTGTCCGGTGAAGGGGTGCTCAACGATACGCCCGCGCTTTCCACCTACGATCAGGCGTTCCGACGACGTACGTGGTGGAACACGCGCCGACAAGATCGACTCGGAGGCGTCCTGCACGAGTACTCACCTGCCGCTTGTACTGGATGAACGTTTTCGGCAGGCGCAACTGCGGGCAGGACGAAGACGATGCTTCGCAGAAGGGCAAACGAGCGATCATGAGCGGATCTGTTCTGCGGAGGAGCTCGTTGCGGCATTCACCGTGAAGGCGTGTGAATTCGGCCGGAGGCGGCTTGACCAGTGCTTGGACGGGTCTGCGGTCAAGCCTGGCGTGTCCCGCCCGCCGACCCTTCCGCTATGCCCTTCTGTTGGGTGTCGTTCGGGTGTGGCTTGACGATCCGGTCTCAGGCGCCCGATACCCGGCAGCGCAAACCGGCTCATTTCGATCACGCTGTCAACCCGCCGATGTGCCGGACGCGTGCCGAAGAGCATGTAACGAGCATGAACTCGGCCATCTGCGCCTCGCAGAAGATGCTCGAGAATCGAGAAAGTGCAGGTCGGGTGGGGTATGGAGTGGTAGGGCGCCCGGGGCTCGAACCCGGAACCTACGGATTAAAAGTCAGCAGCTATGGTGCTGGAAGATGCCGCAGCGAATCCAATTATATTGCTCCGCCGGTAAATGTCGTTCTGAAAATGTCCAAAAATGCCGTCCGGTGTCATGCCGTACCGCAGACCGATGAGCATCCGCCGAGCATCCAATCCCGGTACCGGCGGAGCGCCCCGACGCCCATGGCCGCACCTTGACCAATCGGTTTGTCCCGCTAAGCGGTTCGAGACCTGCACGATCGTGGCTGCTACGTGTCACTGTCTTCGCGTTGGGAGATGACACGAAGCCACTCGATGTCTCCGTCTCCTGCGGTCGCGATCAGGCCTGCGCACAGCCACATCATTGCCGGGGCGAAGTCCTGCCCGAGGAGTTCGTGCATGTCGTTGAAGGTAGGTTCGGATGTGCCCAGATGTTGTTCAAGGTGGGACTGGCCATCTCCGCCCCAGATAGCCGTCGCGACGGCGGAGGCGGGCCCGGCGTAGTCGACCCCGCCGAGGTTATCTGCGATCCACTGAGCCGCGATGTTGAGCTCGTTCTCACCGATGCCTGCTGCTTTGGCAGAGACGAGCAGTCTCAACGGGACCGCAAGCATCATCGAGATCACAAGGCCAGCGTCGTGCTCGCTCGCCTCGGATCTTTCGGAGAGTAGCTCTTCGATAAGGAAGCGTGGCAGATCCACATCGGCAGATCCATCGGCGATCATGCCGATGACCGCCTGCATGCGGCTCTCGATGAAATCGATCAGGCCTTCCTGCTGGGTATGCACCTCCAGGTGTTTGGTGACGGAGGCGCTGAAGGCTTCGACCTCGTGGGCGGTGAACAGGTGCTGATTCAGCTCGGTGACCATGTACCCCGTGTCCAAGCTGGCCAGTGCAAGGGAGCGGAGCTCGGGATCATCGGTATCGTCCGCGAAGGCCTGAAGCAGCTCCTCATAGTGCTCTGCGGGTACGGGAACAGGCTCCTCTGCATCTGGATCGAAGAAGATCGGGTCGTCTGGCCGAATGTCTCGTCCGAATTTTTCGCGGAAGCGCTCGCGCTGTTGGAGCATCAAGTCCATCATTTCGGGTGGCAGGGTGAGCGACTGGGAGCCGTCTGGGTTCAACGTTCTCTGGACGTATCGAGGGTCACCGTGGCGCTCGACCACAAGCGCGGCGTGACGTTCGAAGCGGCTGGCGCGCTCGGCAAGGCGTTGCTCGCGCCGGCGGTGTTTGGCGTCCTTCTTCCGACTACCCACGGGAACGTTCCCTTCCCAGGCATCTGCAGTGACCTTTTAAAATGATGTGGAATCTACGGCTATATTAACGACTCCTTGTCTCATCGGCTGGTAGTTTGCGGTAGTTGGGGTGTCATAGTAGGTCGGCAAGGCGCAAAATTAACCTGGCCACGCGTCACTGGTGAGGCAGCCGACCGGGCAGTCAGCGAGATATGAGGGCTTCAGGCCTTCACCGCCACAGGAAACACCACTACGCCAGCCTCAGTCTGCGTGGTCTCGGCGCGGCCAGTCAGTCGGTCTGATCAAAGGCTCAAATGCGTGGCGTGGTCGCGTGCTGGCCCGGCTGTCGCGTTGGGTGGGCGGGGTCCGCGAGTCCGCGGAAGATGTCTTTCTTGATCGTGAGGTCGGTGTCTCTGACGCAGCGGATGCGGTTCACGGTGCGAGCCTGGCGGCAGTAGCGCGGCTTCAAATCGGCGAGCTGACCGCGTCGGGTGTTGGTGACGAAGCAGGTGACGCGGCACCTGGCGATGCCGGTGAAGCAAAGCTGGGCGCGGGGTGCGGTGCTCCTTGTGGGCGATGACCTGCATGCCCTTACCACGACGACGAGCCGCTCGCCGATGACGGACCGACACTGGCGGCGATCAGGACGTTCTGGCGATTGAGGAGCAGCGGGCGGTTGTTCGGGTTTAATGCGCCGGTCAAGCAGCAGGTCGCTGGTGAAGCGCAGGCGGTATGCAACTTCGAAGGCGTGTCAATCGACGAACTCAAATAGAAGGATCAGGATACGCACGAGCGAAGCCCCGTGATGTGCTACCCCAATGGAGAAACGATGGGGTGATGACTGGGTCTCGGGGATTCGCCGTCTACGTGATCGACAGAAGCGCATCGTAGCGGAAAGCCCCAAGCGTCCCGTTCGAACAACTGCTTCCTGCACAAGCGGATCACCGACTTCGAGGCCCAGCTTCTCGACCGTGTGTTATCCGAGTAGAGGCCATGAGACCAATCAAAGCTCTACACGAGGCCGCTCGATAATATCTCTGTCGAGCAGAGTATGGATGTCCAATTCGGGAAGTCCCGACCGGTTGATAAATTCACGAAATGAGATTCCTGTCGTTTCCATCAGAGCCAGCGCACGGTGTAGGAGAACTGGGGCCTCCGGATTTCCTAGGGGGCCCGGTTCCACTTTTCGCCATCCTCGTACAGACAAAGCCTTCCATGCCTGCGCGTAGGTATGCTCACTCATGACGCCGAGCGTCTTTGCCCTGACCAGGAGGGCAGCCAGAGAAACGTGCCATTTCGCCTTCAGGCGGAGAAATGAGGGCCAGTCGAGTCGATCTGGAAGCTCATTTCTAATTTCATTAGCCGGCATGAGGAACGCGGCGGCAAACTCGTTAGCTTGATTTTCGGTCAGCTTGTCGCCGATTTGGCCGTTGACACCATGTAGAACAAGATGGCCCAGCTCATGCGCAGCGTCGAAGCGTGAGCGATCGCGCAATCCTTTGTCTGCCCCCAATGCGACAACAGGCCTGTCCGAAAAGTCTACGCAGAATGCATCAACTTTCTCGATGCTGACGCGAAATCGAATCACAACAATTCCATTCCTCTCTAGAAGCCTCACTATATCGTGAATGGGGCCAACAGGCACGTTCCACTGGTGTCGCACCTGAGCTGCGGCCTGCTCAATATCACCAGAATGAAGCGAAACTCTTTCGTCGACAGGAATGCGTGGAAGATTGAGACTCGGAAGCGCAACATACTTCTCGAGTTCGAGAGCGAGTTCACGCGCGAGGTGGACAAAGGCCAGCGCTTGTTGGCGATCCCGGGGAGAGGTGGATCGGAGACTTCGAAAGAACCCGCCGACTTCCGCTTGGGCGGGTGGGCGAGCTGGAGCTGCGAAGAAGGGCAGCGGCACACGCAGGACCACCGAAAGCCTGTGCAGGGTTGATGAAGCGGGCCTGGCGTGACCGTTCTCGAACTGGCTGATCGAGGCCGCGGTGACAGAACCGACCTCCCGGGCGAGCTGTACCTGGGTAAACCCCCGAAGCTCGCGCGCCAATCGCAGTCTGGTGCGGTCAAAAAGGGCCGCGATGTCGCGGGGGTCAAGTTGCGGGTCGCTCACGTCTCGTCTCCGAAGCAAGGTCCGGTCCGCTGGCCGGCGAACGGTTCGATCTTGTTTGATCCGCTCACATCTTAGGCATGCCTTGGTTACTGGTGGGTCAAGTTGGGCCGTCGATGCAGGCTGGAGGGGAAGGAACTTTCTTGACTTGAGGAGGTCTTGAGTCGTGTACGCTACCCACATTCGAGAAGATGATGTTCAAATCTGAGGTACATCGCCAGCGGGGGCGGGGTTGAAGCCCGAAGGGCGGGCATACCGACGAGGGCTACAGGGGGTGCGGATGTGGAGCGAAAGATCACACATGCCTACGTAAAGGCCTTCGCGGCGCGCGTGGTCAATCTGCCGCGCGACATGGCGATCGAGAAGCGTAAGCAAGTGAACACCTTGCGTGATCGACTGAAGTCGCACATTGCGGCTTATCCCGGGTTTTCGCTGGTGAAGATGCTTCACGGGGGGTCGGTTGCCAAGGGGACTGCGCTTCGCACCTTCAACGACTTCGACGTGGCGATTTACGTACAGCGTGACGATGCCCCCGTCGAGGAGGCCGAGATCGTGGAGTGGATCGCCGAACGTCTCCGTGAAGCGTACAAGGGGTTGCTCGACCCGTCACAGATCACGCCGGGCACGCACTGCGTCAACGTCTACTTCAAGTCCAGCGGCACCAACGTCGATGTCGTGCCGGTGCTCTACGAAGGCGACCCCGATGACCGTGGCTACTTGATCGCCAAGGAGGCGGTCGACCGGACGGATTGGTTGCTCACCAGTGTCCGCCTGCACCTGGCCTTCGTCCAAGCCCGCAAGAACGCCTGTCCTGAGGACTGGGCGCAAGTAGTGCGCCTTGTGAAGTGGTGGGTGCGCGAGCAGAACATGAGTAGCCAGGGAGACAAGTTCCGGTTCAAGTCCTTCATGATCGAGCTGATCTGCGCACACCTGCTGGACACCGGGCGCGTCGACTTCACCGACTACGTCGGCGCGCTGGAGGGGTTCTTTGACTACATCGTGAGGACCGAACTGCGTGAGCGGATCGCGTTCGACGCCTATTACTCCGCATTGGAACTGCCGAATGAGAGGGTCGGGGAAATTGAGATCTTCGATCCAGTCAACCCGATGAACAACACCGCTCGCCTGTACGAGGACAGCGATCGCGTCCGAATCGTGGACGCGGCCGAAGTTGCCTTGGACGCGATCACTGAGGCGAACTTCGCCACGACGAACGATCAGGCCGTGAAGTGCTGGCAGGTCGTGCTCGGCAGCAAGTTCCGGGGCAAGGAATGACAACGTCTTACACCCGCACCGAGTCGCAGACTTATAGCCTGGCTTCGGCCAAGTACGTCGTCT
The DNA here is from genome assembly GCF_042656245.1 of Nonomuraea insulae. NCBI lineage: Bacteria > Bacillati > Actinomycetota > Actinomycetes > Streptosporangiales > Streptosporangiaceae > Nonomuraea > Nonomuraea insulae. The sequence continues at coordinate 18,859 of NZ_JBHSPA010000041.1, read as the reverse complement.
CAAAGATCGCCACCGATCTACGGCAGGTGCAGCGTTACTACGGCTCGCCCTCCGACGACGACATCGAGAATTATGCCTTGGAAGCAGCGCTGCTATCCTACGGCCGCTACGTGGACAAGATCATCTATGGGTTCCAGCGCAGCGGAAAATGGATACTCTCCTTGGAGTACACCAGTGCTGACGGGACTCTCGTCACCGACGATCGCGCTGGCGGAATCTACCGCCATGCCAACACCGACGGGGCCATTTTCACCAGTTACCTGTACTACAGCTGGAAATGGTCACAACTAGTCGGCGCCGATCGAGATGATTTCGTCGAGCTTCTGCCCTTCGCCCGCACCAGTGCTCCCGCTCCGGGTTACACCGGGGGCTACCACACCTCCGACCGCACCTACTCGGCCCACGGGACGGGATTCAACAGGAACACGTACAGACCGCTATGACCACCAGCCGCGAACTCTTCGAGGACGACCTCGATCTCCCCGACCCCTCGGCCCAGCAGCGCTACGCCCGCTTGATCGGGCTCGACCCCATCAAGGCCCGTTTGGCGAAAGAAGCCGAACTGATTCTTCAGCCACACCTGCTGCAGGAGTGGAGCCTCCGCACCCACAAGACTGTGCTGCCCGCAATCGACCGTCTAGCCCACCGCCCTCCATTGATCATCTTCGCCGGCGACGTGGGCACCGGAAAGACCACGCTGGCAGAGACCTTCGCCGACGCTGTCGCCCGCCGACACCGCATTAACGTGCGCGTCAAACGATTGAGCCTGCGCGCCCGTGGGACTGGCGCCGTCGGTGAGATGACCCGGCTCATCGGGACAGCGTTCGACACCGTGCTCGACGAGGCCCGCACCGCCGGCACGACAAGACCCACCATCCTGATCATCGACGAGGCCGATGCCCTAGCCCAATCTCGCGAAGCCAGCCAGATGCACCATGAGGACCGGGCCGGGGTGAACGCGCTGATCCGCGGCATCAGCCAGGTCGCAACCGAGGTGTCCGGAGTGCTGGTGGTCATGTGCACCAACCGGATCGGCGCCCTCGACCCTGCCATCCGTCGCAGGGCCGCAGCCGAATTCGATTTCAGCCGACCCGAGGACACTCAGCGTGCTGCCATCATCACGGATCTCTTCGAGGGAGTCCCTCTCAGTTCGTCGGAGTTGAGGCAGTTGGTCGAACTGACAGGGCCAGGAGACCGTGGATATGGCCACACCTACTCTGACCTGGTCGACAGAATCCTCTCGGCGACTTGTATGGCCGCATACCCCGCCGATCCCATCACCGCAGAACTCATCGCCGAGCAGATCCGCGCTTGCCCTCCGACGCCTCCGTTCACGGCACAACCATGAAGCCGCCGCCCAGCATGAAGCGCCCGAGTGCGAGCGGCGCCCGCTTGACCGGCGATGACGTGCAACACGCCGTAGCGTGGCATGCCGCCCTGCGCACACTGGTTCCGCACACCGGAGTCCAAGCCGTCACTGTCGAAGCTGCTCAAGTCGGCAATGTGGATGACGTCGTGATCGCCAAAGACCCTGGCCCCAACGAATACCTCCAGGTCAAAGCGACGGTATCCGCAGAACGAGCCGCGACCCTCGACTGGCTGTGCGAGCCAACGCGATCTGGAGGAGCGAGCATCCTGCAACGATTCCACCACGCCTGGAGCGACCTCTCTCGGAACGAGAAGCACCCCCAAGTGACCCTGGTCACCACTCGCTCCATCGACCCCGATGATCCAGTCCTGACCCTGCGAGATCGCCACGATCGACTCGGCGAGCGGCTCAGATACACAACGACGGCTCACGCCTTGGCGGGCCGTGGCCGCCTCGTCGAGCACTTGGGCTGCACCGACGACGAACTTTTCGCCTTCCTCGCCGACCTGCGACTGCGTACCGACGCCTCCGAAGCGGTCTGGCGAGACCACATCGCCGAAATCAGCTACGCAGCCGGAGTCCGTGCCGACGACACCGCCTACCGGCTCGGAATCGCCGAAGTCCGGGAATGGGTTAAGACCAACCGCGCCGAAAGAAGAGCCGACGACATCCGTGACGCTGTCGACCGACTCGGCCTTCACGCCACTGAACCGTTCACCATCATCGCAATAAACTCCCTCGACGAACACACGGCGAACCCCGACGCTGCGATCACCTTAACCTGGGCGGACCGGTTTTGCGGTAGCGAAGCCCGCAATCGCCGAGGCTTGAAAAACCCACAAGAGTGGGACAGCATCCTTCGGCTACAACTCATCGAAGCACAGCGGAAATTGCGAAGCCTCCGTGCTCGTCGCATACTCGTCACGGGAACCATGCGGCTTCCCACTTGGTTCACTGCAGGGGTGATCTTCCAGGAGACCGCAGGGTTCACCGTCGCAAAGGTCAAAGACGGGGAACTTTGGGTCCGACCGACCCGCCACGTAGAGCCCGCACCGATCTCTCTTTCTCGCCCGCTCAGCGACCTGACGGTTGGACGAGATATTGCTCTTGCTGTCGCAATCGCCGCCGACCTGACCGCGGATGTCCGCCAATATCTTATCTCAACTGGCAGTGATATTCCGCTCCTGACGGTTCGGCCATCCACGGGGACCTCTAATTCGAGTCTCACAGGTCTGGAACACGCCTTTGGAGTCGCGCTCGCCATCCGTGACCTTGCCCGGGAGATTGCACGCACTAATAAACCCCCAGTGCTCCATCTTTTCCTCGCCACACCCTCCGGATTTGCAGTACTGCTAGGTGGCATCTGGGATCGTGTTCCCAGCACTCAAACCTACGAAGACCTCGCAGTCAACGGTTACGAACCAGCCTTCCTCATTCCCAACTAGTCACATTCTGGGTTATCTGAAGTACGACGTCTTTTCCCGAGTTCATGGGTACCGCTTGGCGGGGCGACGTATCCATTCAGCCTGCTGTTGAGCTGGGTCCGCTTTGGGGTAGACGCGCCGGATTCTGCTGAATACGTGGATCTTGGGATGGTTCGTCGTAGATTCAGCTCGTGTCCGGCCCCCAGGGGCTCAGCCGTGAGGAGCTATTGGCTGCTCTGGATGAGATGCGGGCCGCGATCGCGGAGCGAGATGCCGTGATCACAGCTGGCCGAAGTCGAGCAGCTGAAGCGGCGGGCAGGCATGGATTCGTCCAACTCCGTCCAAGCTCGCACCCGCAATGGCTACGACTGCACTGCCTGCACCATCGACTGGGACGACCGGCAGGTCACTTACCCTCAAGGACAGGCCAGCACCTGCTGGACACCCTGCCGGCAAAGACCGCCCGATGATCGTCGCTGCCTTCCCCTCAACACCTGCCGCCCCTGCCCGGTGCGGACCTCATGCACCAGCGCCCAGCTCAGCGGCCGCTACCTCATCCTGCACCCACGAGCGATCCAGGAAGCCCTCGACGCCGCCCTCACCGAACAAACCACCCCTGCCTGACACGACCGCTACGTTCTCCGGTGCGGTATTGAGGCCACCATCCACCAAGCCGTCACCGTCACCGGCCTGCGCGCCCGTTACCGCGGCATCAAGAAAGTCCACATCGAACACATCGTATCCGCGATCGCGGTCAACCTGATTCGCCTGCACGCCTGGAGGAACGGCCACCCTCAATAGCGCAGACGCACCAGTCACCTCGCCCGGCTCGAACCAGCCCTGACCGCCTGAAACGAGTTGGCCAGCAAAACCCTACGGGCTACAACAGCGTGGTGTGAAGATCTTGCATGGCGCCGGTACGATCTGGCGCCCCGTTGGGTCGGGCCGCCGTGGCGGCCGTTCATAGTCGCACAGACCCACGCGGTCATCGCGTGCGTCGGTCGCCTGGGCTTGTCTGCAGGCAGATAGCATCCACGTCAACCTTTGGACATCTACGAGTCGCTGGTGCTCAGTTCGTTAGCAAGGGCTTCAAACTGCGCGAGTGCCACCCTGAGATCGGCCACGATAGACCGCGCAAGTTCCTCCGGCGTCTGCTGCGTCTCATCGTCGCGCCCACCGGTCCTGGGCCAGGTGATGTCGAGGTTGACCTTGTCTCGGCCGAGGAGTTCTTCGTATGTGAAGGACTTGAAGCGGTCGGTCTCGACACGCTCGTCTCGTGCCTTCCCAGGAAGATAGGCGTCGACAAAGGGCTGGAGGTGTTCGCGGCGGAGTGGGCGCTGCTTGAGTGTGAAGTTCTCTCCACTTCGGAAGTCGTACACCCACAGCTTGGATGTCCATGGGCCCTCGGCGGGGCGTTTCCGCTCGAAGAACAGGACGTTTGCCTTGACCCCGCCCGCGTAGAAGATGCCAGTTGGTAGGCGGAGCAAGGTGTGGACGTCATATTCTTTCAGCAGGCGGCGACGGATGGTCTCGCCGGCCCCGCCTTCGAATAGCACATTGTCGGGCAGAACGACCGCGGCCCGGCCGTCGATCTTCATGAGCTTAGCGATGTGCTGCACGAAGTTGAGCTGCTTGTTCTTCGTGGTGACCCAGAAGTCTCGGTCGATGTATACGGCCTCGTCCTTTAGGACCTTGCCGCCCTCACCGAGGACGTTGATGGCCGACTTCTGGCCGAATGGTGGATTGGCCAGGACCAGCGTGGCGCGGATGCTCGGTTCCGTGACGAGGGTATCCGCTACCTCGATGATCTCGTACGACTCGTCAGGGACAACTCCGTGGCTCAGCATGTTCATCGCGGCGAGCCGGGCAGTGCCACGGACGAGCTCGACGCCATGGAAGGCGAGGCCCCGGGTGACGCGGTTTCGCTGGTCGGGGTTGAGGGTTTCGGCCGGGTACTCGCGCCTGAGGTATTCGTTGGCCGCGAGGAGGAAGCCACCCGTACCGCAGGCCGGGTCAACGATGGTGTCGTCCGGAGTGGGCTGCATGCAGTCGACCATGGCTCGAATCAGGGAGCGCGGCGTGAAGTACTGCCCGGCACCTGATTTCACGTCGCTGGCGCTGCGTGACAGTAGTTCCTCGTATGCGTCGCCCTTGACATCTACGCCTTCTCGCGACCACTGGATCTTGCCGATCAGGTCGTGGATGAGGCGCTCCAGCAGCGACGGTGTCTGGATCTTGTTCTGTGCGCCCAGGAAGATGAGCTTGAACATGCCCGACTTCTTGCCGAGTTCTTCCAGAAGATGCTCGTAGTACTTCTTGAGCTGGTCGCCCTTCTTGCTGGCGAGGGTGTCCCAGTTCAGCCCGATCGGCAAAATCGGCGCGGGCAAGGGCTTGCCTCGCCGCTGCGCCTTCTCCTTCGCCCGCTTCTCCTTCTCGTCCATCATCTTGAGGAAGAGGAGATACGTAAGCTGTTCCACGTAGTCGATCGCGGGCACGCCGGCGTCGCGGAGCACATCGCAGTAGCTCCACAGCTTGTCTACGAGGGATCGAGTATGGGCGGTCGTGTCCCGCGACTCGAGGCCCAACGGCCCTGCATTGGTTGTCGTGGTCACGAGGACACCTCTTCCTGCTCAAACAAGCTTTCCTGCTCTCCCGTACGGATGCCGCTGAGGGTAGCGGGTGGCACAGGCAGAATTCGTGTTCCCTGGGAATCCTTCTCGCCGCTCCCATGAAGGGACGTCTTCACAGACTGTGCACGTGGCTTACCCGAGCGAAGTGAGTGACGGGACTTTTCCGCTGTGGCACGCTCGGCCGCGATTCGTTCGAGTAGCTGATTGGCGGAACCGTCATCCTCGGCTTGCCTGACGAGATAGCCCCGGAAAGCAGTGTCGAGCAGGGTGTTCCGCAAGTTGGTGGCACGCACTCGCGCTAGTCGCAGCTCTTCGCTCAGCGCCGCGACACCGGCTAGTTTCCGCTGCACCGTCTGAACGATCGCCCGCTGCTCCTCCAGAGGTGGCACAGGAAACTCCACGGACTTGAATCTGGTGGCAGACAGGTGCGCGATGTTTGTCGTGATCCTTGTCTCCTCCATGAACCGACCCGCGTGCATGTGCCGCCGGAATACGAGAAGTGCCCACTCGGGGTCCACCTCTGATCCAGCTCTGAACCGCAGCAGACTGTTGGTGAAGGCGATGTCCTTCGGTTCCCCTCGGTACATCGCGGGGCGTCCCAGATACTCTGGGCTCTGGCCTTCATTGAGAAGGATGTCATCTTCGGCGAGGCGGAAGCGTTCAAAGATCGCAGGTGGAAAGTCCATTTCCATGACGTCGCCTATATCGATTCGGTCCTCGAATACATTGGCGACCCGGAGGTATGGCCTCATGTTTGGGCCGGTGTGCCAATCGGGATGCCGTTGGCGGCCGAGGTCTACCGTGCCGACTTCGGACACCCTCGCCAGGCGCCAGTGAGTTGGTCCTGGTATCGGGACAGCGTCGATGAGGACGTGCTTCCTGAGAAGGCCTACCTTCTGGCAGGCTAGTTTCAGGGCTTCGTCTGCCGTCTGAAGGGTCGCGAGATGGCGATCAAGCGCTTCGATGATCCGCTGTTGCTCATCCAGCGGAGGTATGGGCACCGGGAGTTGCTGGATTTTTGACATGCTGATCGAGGCTAGATTAGTAGTCTGTTTGCCGTTGGTTTCGAACCACTTCTGAGCGCATTCGTTGGCGAACCATGCGAGAAGTTTCGGATGGAGAATTCCGCTATGGATTCGCGCGCGAAAGACATGATTCTGATGAATGCAGTTGGGAATCTGCCCTTCCCAGACCCACCCTCTACCGAGCTTGTCACGGTCACCGCCTTCATTGAGGAGGACATCGCCGGGTTGCAAGCGCAAGCGCTCGGCTGTGGCCTGTGGAACTCTGATCTCCGTGACGTGGCGAAGGTCGAGGTGGCCTCGCTGAACGTTGGCCACACGAAGGTAGGGGACCAAGGGTATGGCTGGGTCCGACTGCTTCTTCGTGTCCTTCGTGACACCCCCGACGACATCGGCGATCTCCCCAAGAGTTGCCCACACCCATGATTCAGGGGTCGGGAGCAGAGGTGTCATGCAGTCAGTTCCCTTACAAGCTCGTCGAGGACAGTGGTGGCGCGGTCGCCGAAGGCATCGTAGAAGGCATCTTCGCCCCCTCGCTCATCGAACGGTGCACGGTCGAGTGCGTCGTCTTCGATTTCGGCACTGTTGATGACGATTTGGCGGAGCTTGTCCAGGAACCAGTGCTGCATCGGTGAGAACTGGCCATGTGCCGCCTCGTGCCGGGCCAGCCAGTTGGTGTATCGCTCCTCAACCAGGCTGCGGAATGGACGCAGCTCGGAGTCGAGTTGCAGCTCGTAGCGCAGGATAGACACCAGATCGGTGGGCTTGGCCTGGTATCCCGACTCGCTCACCTGCACGCCTGATTCCTCGTATGCCTCCCACAGATGCACTACGTTCCCGACGAGAGGGACGCGCTCGATGCGCTGTGCCAGGTCGTGTACCTCCGCCCATGACAACCGGGCGGAGCCGTCGCCCTGGAGAGCGCGGATCAGCATGATCGAGTCGCGGTGGTCATCCAGGTAGGTGCGGAACGACTCCACCGTGGTGCGGGCGATCTGCGCGCGCGGCACCATCCCCGCATGCGTGATCTGGTCTCGACTGAGCTCGTCGATGGTCTGGTCGTGCTTGTCGCGGATCTCCGCGATCCGGTCGCGAAGCTCAGGATTGTCGGCCAGCGGTCGTACGGCATCGCGGAGCCGTTCGGCAACCGCGCCCTCTCCGCCACGTTCCGCGGTGAGCGCCAGGCCCTGAGCGTCCACCGCGGTGGCCAGCCGTTGAACGAGCTGGCGAAGTGTGGTGCCGCCGCCGACGTTGGCGAGTTCGTCGCGTTCGGAGTCAGTGATCTGCCGGTCGAGGGCGTCCAGGCGGGAGGCCAGGGTGGCGGTCTGATTCTCGTCCAAAGACAGCTGGGCTGCCCGGGACAACAGCTGCTTGAGGCTGAGCCGGTTCTGTGGGTCGCGGTTGAGCGGCGTGGCTGCACAGAGCGGATGGTCGGTGACGCCCACGGCGTCGACGATCACGAAACGGTCCTTAGCCTTGACATCCTCGTCCGGGGTGACCGCCTGGAACTCGTCCGGGTCGATAATGCGGCAGCCGCGGCCTTTCATCTGCTCGAAGTAGACCGCGCTCTGCACGCTCTTCATGAAGAAGACGCATTCCAGCGGCTTGACGTCGGTTCCGGTGGCGACCATGTCGACCGTGACAGCGATGCGCAGCTCAGGGCTGGTGCGCAGCCGGCGCAGCAGTTCCTTGGGATCGTCTCCCGCCTGGCGCGACTTGTAGGTGATCTTCGCGCAGAAGTCGTTACCCTTGCCGAATACCTCGCGGACGGCCTGCACGATGTCATCGGCGTGGTCGTCGGTCTTGGCGAAGATGAGCGTCTTGGGGACCGTACGGGAGTAGCGGGGGAACATCTGCGGCAGCACACGGTCGCGGTAGGCCTCGATGACCGTACGGATCTGGTCCTTGGCCACGACCGACTGGCCGATCTCCTTGGCCGTGTAGGTGTAGTCCTCCTCCAATTCCTCGTACCACTGGTGCCGGGTGCGCCGGTCCCTCTTGGGGACAACGGTCCTCGTGCCCTCCTCATCGAGCGCGGGGATCGTGGAGCCTTCCTCACCGATCTTCGTCTTGATCCGGAACACCGCGAAGTCGACGTTGACTTTGTCGGCGACGGATTGCTCGTAGGTGTACTCGCTGACCGGGTCGTCGAAGAACGCCAGTGACTGCGCGGTCGGTGTCGCCGTTAAGCCGACGATGGGCGCATCGAAGTACTGCAGGACGGCCCGCCACCGACCGAAGATCGACCGATGACATTCGTCCACCACGATCAGATCGAACGATTCAGGAGGCAAACCCGGGTTGTAGACGGTGTCCACAGGCGCGGAGGGGACGAACTCGTCGATCTCGTCATCGGCGTCTCCGGCCGGCAAGGACTGCCCGGTCAGCGTCCAGTAGAGGCGCTGGATCGTCGTCACCACGACGCTCGCCGACGACAGCACCGTCCCGCCCGACAGACGCTGCACGTTGTATTCCTCGGCCAGAGTCTGCCCGCCGACCGTGACGTAGCGGGCGAACTCACCGGCTGCCTGATCGCCCAGGTTGTTCCTGTCGACCAGGAACAACACCCGGCGGGCTCCGCCGTACCGAAACAGCCGATAGGACAGCGTGACAGCCGTGAAGGTCTTGCCGGCGCCGGTGGCCATCTGGACCATGGCCCGTTGATGGTTAGTACGCAAGTGGCGTTCTACGCCGATGATCGCGGCCGCCTGCGCGGGACGCAGACCGTCCTCATCCAGTTCGGGCATCGCGCGCAGCCGCGCCCGGAACGTCGGCGTCTCGGGGTTTTCACCGGCCTCTGCCATCCACCGTTTGATCGTCTCGGGCCGGTGGAAGGAGAAGACCGCACGCGATGCGGCGTCTGGATCGAGCGTGTTGGTGAATCGTGTTTCGATGCCGGTGCTCTCATACCGGAAGGGCAGCGGTTCATCACGTCGCCAGACGGCGATCCGATGCTCCGCGGGCAGCTCCCGAGCGTAATCGCCGGACTGCCACTCGACCTCGATGAGCGGGGTGCCTTCTCGCTTGGCCTCGATGACACCAACGATCTTGTGATCGACGAACAGCACGTAGTCCGCGCGCTTTCGCCCGATCGGGAACTCGCGGACGGCAACAGCGTCCGCGCTCAGGTTGAGGTCTTGGAGATCCTGTACCGCCCAACCCGCCTCGACGAGCATTTGATCAATACGGAGCCGGGTCTGCGCCTCGGTCAGCGGAGCCGCACGGCGAGCACGCTGGGCGATCGCCTCCCGCCGGGAGGGACGCACCGTCATCGGTTCGGCGGATCTGCGGTCGAAGTCTGCACGGAGTGCTGTGAGCTGGGTTTCGAGCGCCTGCACCTGGCCGGTCACCGCATCACGCTCGGCCCGGGCCTTGGCTAGCTCGATCTCGGCTTCGCGGGACGCCGCCTGCTCTGCCTCTGCCCTCGTGCGAGACCCATCGAGCACGAGCTTGGCCTCGGCCAACTCGGCCCTGAGACGATCCACCTCTCGAGCGAGGTCGGCGCTTGCGATGGCGGAAGGTGGTTCGGGCGGGACAAACGCCCTCAGATCCCGCTGGTCACCGAGAGCACGATGCAGAAGAAGCCCGAGCTGAAAGCATCGCTCCACACAACGCAGCGCAGTAGAAAGATCGGCATCATGCCGGTGCACTGCGGCGTTCCCCGCCTTGCGAATCTCATGGAAGACTGCCGTGACGCTTGGGACGAGGACGTCCGCACGGCTGAGGGCGCTGATCTGCTCCACCAGATCGTGTCCGGCGTGGCGGATACCGGTCTGTTGGATCAGGACCGCGGTAAGAACTTCAACGAACTGCCGACACTTGACCAGCGCAGCATTGGGGTCGGTGTAGACGATTGCTTCCGCGCCGGCGCCGTAGACGACCAGAAGCGGTTCGTACGGCAGCAGGAACCCGAAGTTCGGGGACTTGTCCGCCAACCCCTGCAGGCGTGGATCGTCGGTCACCTTTCGCCCCTCCCCGCCGCTCCCTGTCAATGACCCCGACTTTTCAGTGTGCATGACAGGCCGGAGGTATTTCGCCACGTTCTGGGCAACTCGCACGACCTGGATGGGGCACAATCTGATCACGAAAGTCTAGGCGAGGCTGAGGCTCGGTGTGGGCATACTCCTCGCGCACAACAACGCCCCCCAAGAGGATCCGCGTGCCGAACTACCCTCCGAAGACACAGGCGTTCCTGGACTTCGAACGCAACCTGGAGTACGCTAAACAGCTTGTCCGCGGCGGGGAAAATCTGACCGCGATGGGAGTGACGGCATTCGACGTCGGTGATCTCTATCGGGCGGCCTGGGTGCAGGCGGTCGCGGCCCTCGACCACTGGGTGCATCAGGAGGTCTACTACCGAGCGATCCTGCTGGCCCAGCAGCCGGATATGCACAAGCCGAGAAGATACAAAGAGTTCACCATCCCCATGGAGCTCTTCGAGGAGGTGCATCACGGCAACACGCCGCTCGACCAAGCCCTCAAGCGGCACCTTCGGCAGGTCATCGGCCGCAAGACCTACCAGGGGTCGGAGGACATCAAGGACGGGTTCGCCATCGTCAGCGATGTCCCCCTGTGGGAACGGGTCACCCAGGTCATCAACGGCGAACGTCCCCCAGCGGGGGAGAGGCTTCAGGTCAAGGACGTCCGACGGATGCTCGGTGCCATCGTCTGGCGCCGCAACAAGATCGCCCATGAGTCGGACCGCGACGCCGACGACAACGACAACAAGCGACCGATCAATGCTGAACAGGCAATGCAGGCGGTCGAGACCCTCCAGATGATTGCCGCAGCGATCTTGGTGGCTGTGGATGGACGAACCCCATGATCAACTGGAAGAAGCGCTGAGCCCACAGGTCAGTTGCTTCGGTCCGGTCCATGCCCTCGCTCGCGGCACAATCGTGGCTGATCCCATATCGGCCAGATCGGATCAGCCATCACCAAGGAACTGTCCACGGTGTTCAGGGCAGCAACCCGCGCGTCAGCCCTTCGTCGCGAAGCGTTTTGATGGGGACCTCGCCGGAACCGGCGAGCACCTTCCAGAAGTCCCACCCAGCGCATGACGTGACCCCTAGAACGAACTGGCCAGCACCGGACAGTGAGGGAAACACCTCACCTGTTGAGACCCGGATCCGGCCGTCGGGCTCGACAGTGGCTGCATATTGAGTGCCGCGTCTGCTGCCTGTCAGAGTCGTGCCTGGTCTGAGCAACTCCACGCGGATCAGGTCCGCCACGTCTACCTTGTAGTGCGCGCGGGTGCGACGTCGAGTTGCTTGCTCAGGCAAAGTCACTTGTGGGACGTCGAACCCAAGCGCCGAGGGCTCCCAGATCCTTTCGCACAGTGCCCGGTATAGCCGCTGCCGGTGCTCGATCGCATCCTTGCCGATTTGATCGCGGAAGGCCCGGAATGCCCCTGTGAGATCGACGCGCTTGATGAACTTGGTGAAGCCCGGGTTCTTCCGGTAGGTCAGGTCATGAAGGGACGCCGCGAGGAGGTTCTGGCCTCGGTAGTACTGAATCTTCTGCTGGTACAGGTCATCACGGTAGCTGGCGTTATCCGACTTCGGTAGCAGCAGAAGAGCGCCCAGCCGATTTCGCCAGGTCACGAAGGTCTGGTAGGTCTTGACTTCGGTTTGAAAGCGGTCGAAGTGGTTGGCCCAGATATGCTCGATCTCGTACGGCCTCGTCTGGTCCAGGTAGTCGGCGATCAGTTCTGCCCGGCCGCACTCGCGTTCGACGTAGTGAGTCATCCGCGCTAGCAGGTAGCGAACCTGTCGGCGGTTGTCCGACCTCAACCCGAAGGTCGAGATACCCTGGAAGTCGTACGGCAGCGTGGCGATCTCCGCACCGAGCAGTACGGAGATGTCTTTGGCGCTGGTGCACTTGCGAACGTTGGGGATGAGGCGATCGACCTCGGCCTCCATGTCCGAGGAGTTGGTGCCTTCGTTGTTGACGAGTCGCCGAACGTAGAGCAGATCCAGGAAGGTAGCGAGCAGTCGGGCCTTTTCCTTGAATGTGGCGTTGTCGTCATCGGGGCGCAGGCCAGCGAGGATCAAGCGCGTCTGGCAGTACAGGCCGTTGCGTGAGTTGTAGAAGACGGCTTCGAGGCCGCGATCCAGTGTCTTGCTCGCTGCGAGCAGGGTGGCGAAGCGGGGGGCCAGGGCCGCAAGCCACTCGATGAACTCCGCGAAGTCGGATGGACGCCGGAGTCCAAGCTGCTCTTGGTGGGTTCGGACCCATTCGTGGAACGCCTGTGAGATCCGCTGCCGATCGTCTGAGGGCTCTGACAGATCAGCGTGCTGGGATGTCAGGAGTGCCTTGACGAATTCTGAGGGTGCGTCCTTCTCCACAGCCGTGAGCTTCGACAGCATGTCGCGCCACTTGATGTTGAGGCGAGGTTGATCCTTCTTGCTTTCCTGAAACAGGAAGCTCTTGAGCAGATCGATGGGCCCGAGCCGGTCCCCGCGATCGTTCATCGTTTCGAAGATTTCCCAGCCGCTGTCCTGGCCGAGTGCTTTGATGCCGACCAGGCACACGCGGTCCAGTAGCCAGTCGTGGAAGTACGGCAGAGCGTCGTCTCTCAGCATGGTTGGGAAGTCGTCGGCTAGGTCCTGGCTGCGCTCCCACAGGTTGCGAACAGACACGGAGGGTGGACTATCTGGCAGTTGGTAGTCGGTGCCGTCGCATAGGGCTTTGAGTAGGGGCTCACGTTCGGGGATATCCATGGCGAAGGTGGGTTTGCCGTGCCGCACAGACCTAATGAGCTGGCCCAACTGCTCCGCCTCGGCGTGCCTCTCCTGGTCGAGCAGTAACCGCCGGACGTAGATCAGCAGAAGGTGCAGCGTCGTGATGCGCTGCTGGCCATCAACGAGATAGGTGATGCCGTCCTGCTCGTGGTAGACGAACGGTCCCAGGAAGTACGGCGCATAGTGATCCGTCTGCTCACGATCATCTAGATCGTTCCAGGACGCGGCGAACCGCCGCCAGAGGTCGTCGAGCAGGGCGGCGACGGCCTTCCGTGACCAGGTGTACTCGCGCTGGTAGTAGCCCAGCTGGAACCGGCGACCGGTGAAGAGTTGCCTGATCGTTAGTCCGTGGCCAGATATTGGGCTGTCCGCCATGCTCGCGTTTCTCCATGTCTCCCGACGCATGTCTCTCTGTTACGGATGCTGACTGGTGCGGTACTTTCAGTCAATCGACTGGAGTCTGTCCGGCGTTAGCAACCTGCGCAGATCTTGTTCGATGTAGTTGTACAGACAGCTCGTGCCACGGTGCGCCGGCCTGGACCTGACTGTGACGTTCCAAGCGCAGCTGCCATCGTGCCCGCGGCCGATTACAGGTCCTGACCGGAACCTGGTGCTGAACTCCGCCAGCGTGCGAGCGCATCAGCATGCCACCGGAGCGCCTCGACGGGTGGGGCGCGGGCGTCGGGGTTGCTCAGACCTCCTCCCGCCCGTCCGGCCATGGTTTCGTTGTGATCGCTCAGGCCCAGGCAATGACTAGTTGAGTGTGGCGCTTCGGGAAGATTCGGCCGATGGCCGGGGCTGGAGCGATGACGTCTGCGGGGTGGAGGGTGAAGTGCGGGCCGGGGCCGTAGCGCCAATCGCGGTCCCAGGTCTGCACATGAGTGAGCAGTTGCTGGGCGAGTTCCGCGCCGTGGGAGCCGTGTCCGTGGACGCCGAACTCGTGGCGGAGTTGCTCGGTTTCGTGGTCGCGCGGTGTTTCGCGGACGGTGAGGTAGGCGAAGCTGCCGGGCGTGACGAGGGCCGGGCAGAACCATCGAGCGGCGGGCTTGATGAGGCCGCTGTCTCGGTCTGGGTCTTGCCAGATAAGGCCGAAGGTTTTGTCCACGGTGGCGAGCCAGAGGTGCAGCGTGCTGAACGGCTCGGTGCAGGCGACCGTGACGCCGGTCCACACCTCACTTCGGTGATCGACCAGTGCCTGGTCCAGCGCGGAGGCATTGAGGGTGGGACCGCCGTCGATTGTCAAGGTCACTGCTCCGTCAGCGAGGGCAGCTACTTGCGCCTGGTGCGCTCCTGCGCCCTGCATGGGTACGAAACCGCACACCGTCGGATCCAGCCCGATGAAGCGATCTCCATCGCGGACGAAGGTGATGGAGCGGGTGATTCCGCAGAAGCGCAGCGGCACGACCATGCGCCCGTCCGGAGCGAGCAGGTGCGCCCATGGACAGTCCCAGGCGCCGACCGTGACGAGGATGGCGTCGTAGGGGCCGTGCTCCTCGGCGGCGTGCTCGGCGTCTCCAAGAACGACTTTCACGTGTGGGTAGCCGGTCTCGGCGAGGAAGCGGGTGGCTCGCTCGGTGACGAAGGGATCGATGTCCATCGTGACCACGCAGCCCTCGGGGCCGACGATTTCGGCGATGAGTGCGGCGTTGTAGCCGCCTGAGCCGATTTCGAGCACTCTCGCCCCGGGCGCGAGCCGCGAGGTTTCGAGCATCTCGGCTTGGAGCCATGGGGCGCTGACGGAACTGATCGCCTTGCCAGCGGCGTTGCGTTTGGTGATGACGACGTCCGTGGCGGAGTAGGCGGCCGACAGGGACGGCGCTTCGGGAGCAAACTTCTCGCGCGGGACCGTCGCGAACGCGGCGGCTACCTCAGGAGAGCGGATCGAACCTCGTTTCTTTAGCTGGGTGACCATGTCGGCGCGCAGGCGATCGGCAGACTCCGATGACAGATTGTCATTGCTCACTTGCTCAACGTTAGCTTCGGTCTCCGACAGTTTCCGCATGACGGAGGTCGCCCCACCCGGCGAGGAGGGATGTGCGTGCGGCGTCAGATGGGTACCGTCAGTGCGTGGATGCGTGCAGGATACGGATCGCCTTGTTCCTTGCGGTGCGGGACGTGCCGTACGCGACGGACGGTGCTCACGACGCCGAGACGCTGATGACGGTGGGGCGGGGCGATTGCCTGGCCAAGTCCGCCTACCTGATCGAGGGCTTGCGGGCACTCGGTCACCAGGTCCGGCGGGTCCGATGGCTGTATCACCTGCCCGACCGGCCGGCAGAGGTGCGGCTGCTGCCGTCACGGGAGGACGTGCACTCAGCTGCGGAAGTATTGATCGATGGCCGGTGGACGCTGGTGGATGCCACGCACGATCCGCCCCTGGCCGCCGCCGGGCTGGCCGTAGCCGATTGGGACGGCATCACTGACACCATCCCGGCTTACGAGCCGCGTGGGCCGCTGTGGCGACCCGGGGGCGGACCCGAACCGGTACCGAACGCCGACGTTAACGCCACCTACGACGCCGACAGCGGTGACTGCTATCAGAAAGCGTTCAACCGCTGGTTGCGCGAGGCCCGCGCCGGAGCCGCAACGAACGCGCCCCGGCCGGGAGCGGCTGATGTCTGACGCTTCGCCGCTCCACGCTGATGCCGCTTTTGCCCGCCACACCTACCTGGTCATCGACTTCGAGGGGTTGACCCCGGCCGGGCGTCCCGCCGTTCCGGTGGAGGTGGCGGTCCTCGCCCTCACCGTTACCGCTGGCGGGTTGTCGGAGCTGTGGAATTTTGAATCGTTGATCGCGCCTTCGGCCGATGTGGCCGTCACCTTCTTCGACGTGCGCATGACGGGCATTACCGCGGCGATGTTGGCCACGGCTGCCGGACCCGAACAGGTCATGGCGGACCTCGACCGTCGGCTCGCGGCGCCGCCGTACCGGCTGGTCGCTCACCACGCGCCCATCGAGGCGGGACTCATCGCCCACCAGCGGCAGCACTGCCCTAACCTGGCCGCTGTCCCACTGCTGGACACCGTACGGCTGGCCCGCGCGCTGTACCCGGAGCTGCCGTCACACCGGCTGGACGTCCTGGTGAGGCATCTGCGCATCGAGCCGCCTGTGCGTCGTCATCGGGCGATGCCGGACGTGCAGGCCACGGCTCGGGTATTCGAGCGCTTGGTGGCCGAGGGCGGGCGGACAAATCGATGGCGCACGCTTTTCGATCTTGACCGCGTTGGTGGGTTGGCGCCCAAGCGTCTGGCATCACCGGACGGAGTTCAGGCCGGACTGTTCTGAGGCCCCAGCACGCAGCATGACGATGGCGGCCTCCACGGCGGGAGAGCCTCGATAACGCCGACGTCGCCTCCTTCGCCAGTCTCACCGCCGCCAACGTTCAGCATGCCCGCTCGTGAGGAGCCACAGGAATCTCCCTGGTGACCTGCGGGGACGCTTTAAAGCATCGCGTCCGTGTTCGCGAGTGTGCAGGCCATAGCCGTGCCGGTGCCTACTTCCCCGCCCCTCTTGGGATGCGGACGCGTGAACACATCTGCTGCGACAAACCGGGCGGCGGTGAGGCCGGTGGAGAAGTCGAACCACCGATACCTCACCGCCGGGCGAGACAGCCGCGCATCACGAAGGAGCAGAGGACATGACGATCAAGTTCGGCTTCTACGGCCGGGTATCGACCGAGGACAACCAGGATCCGCAGGCATCACGGGCCTGGCAGCTGCATCGGGCGCGGGCGTTGATCGAGTCGCGGGGCGGGGTGATCGTCGCGGAGTTCTTCGACGTCGATAAGTCTCGCTCGATCCCCTGGCAGCTCCGGCCGCACGCGGCGGCGCTCCTCGAGGAGCTGAAGGCCCCGCGGCGGGGCTTCGACGCGGTGGTGATCGGGGAGCCGCAGCGGGCCTTCTACGGCAACCAGTACAGCCTCACCTTCCCGCTGTTTGAGCACTTCGGCGTCCCGCTGTGGGTACCGGAGGTGGGCGGCCCGATCGACCCGGCGAACGAGGCCCATGACATGATCATGGGTGTCTTCGGCGGGTTGTCGAAGGGTGAGCGGAACCGGATCAAGATCCGGGTGTGGGCTGCCATGGCGGCGATCACGGCGACCGAAGGCAGGTTCCTGGGCGGGCGTCCGCCGTACGGGTACCAGCTCGCCGACGCCGGTCCGCACCCGAACCCGGGCAAGGCGGCCGACGGCCGGAGACTGCGCAGGCTGGTGGCCGATCCGGTCACCTCACTGGTGGTGCGGTGGATCTACCGCGAGTTCCTCAAAGGGCGGGGCTATCTGGACCTCGCCGAAGAGCTGACGCTGCAGGGCATCCTCTGTCCATCGGCCAGCGATCCCGAGAGGAACAAACATCGAGATCAGCGGGCGTGGTCGAAGTACGCCGTCCGGGTGATCCTCACCAACCCCCGCTACACCGGCCACCAAGTGTGGAACAAGCAGCGCAAGGACGAGGTCCTGCTGAACGTGGAGAATGTCGCGCTGGGGACCACGACCAAGCAGCGATGGAACACCAAGGACAAGTGGATCTGGTCGGAGCATCCCGTCCATGACGCGCTCGTGAGCGTCGAGGACTACCAGCGCGTTCAGGACATCCTGGCCAAGCGCGCGAGCGGCCAATACAGCCAGCGCCCTCATCCCACCCGGCGTCCGTACGCCTTGCGGGGCGTACTGTTCTGCGGGTACTGCGAGTGCCGTATGCAGGGCAGCTGGAACAACCAGCAGGCCTACTACCGGTGCCGCCTCCCCGCCCAGGACGCTAACGCCGGCGTCCACCATCCCAAGATGGTCTACCTGCGGGAGGCGGAAATCCTCGGTGAGGTCGATGGCTGGCTGGCGACCGCGTTCGGGCCGGACGCGCTGGAACGCACGATCGCGGCCATGAGCGAGCAGGCGATCGACCCGAACGAGACCACCCAGCTCGACCCACGAAAACCGCTGGCAATGTGCGATCGCAAGGTCAGCCAGTACCGGTCCGCGCTGGACGTTGGAGGCGATTCGATCGAGATGTTCCCGCGGATCAGCGAGCCCAAGAACGAAAGCGACTGCCGGGAGGAGAAGTTGAAGGCCGTCCCGGCCGGGCAGCCCGCCAGCGTCGCGGAGATCAGATCGATGATCGAGGAAATCGCCGACGTAGTGAGCCTCGTCGCAGAGGCAGACGCCAGCGACAAGGCTGAGATCTACACCCGGCTCGGCCTGAAACTCACGTATTACCCGGACAAGCACTATGTGGAGGCCCGGGTTGAACCAAGACCCTCACCTGTGCGATCGGTGAGTGTCCGTGCGAGACTTACCGCCGTCCTCCGGCTGAATGCGTGAACGGTGCCTAATTCGCGTACCGGGATAGGGGCAGCGTCTGGATTGGTGATCAAGGCCGCTACCCTGCGCCGGTGCTGCTTTCGCGGGTCTCGCCTGCTCCGGGCGCCCGTCGGAGTGTAGAGAGTCAACCCGGGCACAGGCCTTGGCAGAGGCGCGGCACCTGCGCCTGGTGCCCGGGCACACCGGCGTAGCCTCCTGACAGGTGAATCGGGACCTGGCTTCCAGCGATCGCTCGAACTGGACCGCACCGTCGAGGGTGGTACCGCGACCATGGTGCCCATGCTTGCGGGGGATGAGGCGCCCGGCCAGTTCCGGACATGGTCCCAAATGCGCCTATATGCCTGACTTTATCA
>NZ_JBHSPA010000040.1:0-24838 GCF_042656245.1 Nonomuraea insulae | reverse complement strand
GGGCGGCGAGCACGCGGGCGACCAGCACGGCGCCCACCGCGGTTGACGCTGATCGGGCAGATCCACGAGCTGGGTGTGCCCGTCATGGGGGACGTCTCGACCCTGGAGGAGGGTCTGGCGGCCTGGGAGGCGGGCGCGGACCTCGTCGGCACCACGCTGTCCGGCTACACCGCGCGCCAGCTGCCCACCCCGTACGACCCCGACCTGCACCTGGTCGGCGCGCTCGCCTCCCACGGGGTGCGGGTGATCGCGGAGGGCCGCTACCGCACCGAGCAACAGGTGCGGCAGGCTTTCGCGGCGGGCGCGTGGGCTGTGGTGGTCGGCGGTGCGATCACGGATCCGATCTCCATCACCAGGCGGCTGGCCGCCGCCGCGCCGCGACACCGCCGTACCGCGAGGACCGCGGCCGCACCCCGACACCGCCGCTCGCGCTGGCCGTCGACATCGGCGGTACGAAGATCGCGGCCGGGCTGGTGGCGGCGGACGGCACGCTCACCGAACGCCGCAGGACACCCACTCCCGCCGGGCCGTCGATCCTGCGGGCCGTCTTCGAGCTCGCCCAGCCGTTGGCGCGGCGGGCCGTGACCTGCGGGATCGGCACGGCCGGGATCGTCGACCCGCTGGGACGCATCGCGTCGGCGACCGATCTGCTCACCGGCTGGGCGGGCACCGACGTCAAGGGCGAGGCCGAGCGCGCGTTGCGGCTCCCGGCGGTCGTGCTGAACGACTGCCATGCCGCGGGCGCCGCCGAGGCACGGGTCGGAGCTGCCCGGGGCGCGCGTACGGCGCTGGTCGTCGCCATCGGCACAGGTATCGGCGGGGCGGTCTGTGTCGAGGGCCGGGTCCGGGCCGGGGCCACGGGGACCGCGGGAAGCATCGGCCACCTGCCTGCCCCGGCGAGCGCCGGGCTGCGCTGCTCGTGCGGAGCGCTCGACCACATCGAGGCGTACGCCGCGGGACCGGCGATCGAGCGCGCCTATCTCAAGGAGACCGGGCAGGCGCTGTCGCTGGCCGAGATCGGCGAGATCGGTTCCCACGTGATCGCCGACGCGGCGACGCTCCTGGGCCGGGTGCTGGCCGGCGCCGCCAATCTGATCGACCCCGACGCGATCGTCATCGCCGGCGGGGTCTCGATGCTCGGGCCGGCGCTGCTGGGGCCCATGGAGGCCGCCTACCACGCCGAGACCCTGCCTGGCCCGTCCGTCGCGCCGCTGCTCCCCGCCATGCTCGGCGAGGATGCCGGGCTGGTCGGCGCGGGTCTGGAAGCCCTGTCCGCGCCGGCCTGACCGTCTACCTGGGCCTGCGGGTCAACGGCGAGATCATCCCGGTCACGATCGTCCATCCCGCTTTCATCGGTCGCCCGTGGTTCGGGCGGGCTCGGTGTCGCACCGAGCCCGCCCCGTGTCACGCTGTCAGCGCTGCAGTGTCAGCAGACCCGGCCGGTAGGGGAGGAGGCCGTAGTCGCCGCCGGAGCTGGGGCTACGTCCCTGGTAGAGCAGCCGCAGGTTGCAGGGATCAACGGTCATGGTCTGGTCGGCGCTGGTGCGGATGAGTTCGCCGTGGCTGATGTCGTTGGTCCAGGTGGCGCCGCTGTTGACCTTGCCGGCGAAGGGGTTGCTCTCGCTGGTGGCCTGGGGCGTCCAGGAGCCGTTGAGGCTGGTGGCGGTGAAGGAGCGGAAGTAGCGGCCTTGGGAGCCGATCGCTTCGACGATCATGAGGTATTTGTTCTGGTTCTGGAGCTTGTAGACCTGGACGGCTTCGAACAGGTTGTTCGTCGTGTCGCTCATGATCACCGTCGAGGTGCTGCCGAAGCTGCCGGGGAAGTTCCCGATGGGCATGCCGGCCCGGTAGATCTTGCCGTTGTCCCCGGCGAAGAACAGGTACATGTTCGTGCTATCACCGATGACGGTCTGGTCGATGGGGCCTGTTCCGGAGCCTGAGATGCTGCCGGAGAAGAGCACCTGCTGCGATGACCAGCCATTCGGATTGGTGGGGTCGGTGGAGGTGCGGTAGGAGAAGGCGGTTGCGCCCCATTGGTAGGCGAGCACCCAGATGTTCTTCGGGGCGAAGTAGAAGAGCGTGGGCGCGACGGTGGAGGACGACATCGTGTTCTGGCTGGCCGAGGCCATGTCGGACCAGTTGGTGAAGAGGCTGAAGTTCATCGAGCCCCACGTCGTTCCCGTGTCGTGCGTCGTGGCGTAGACGAGTTGCCTGCCGTTGTAGGGGACGGTGGTGAAGTCCTTGAGCGAGACCCATCCTGACTTCGGGGTCGCCAGCTGGCCCGTCGATGTCCAGCGGTACGTCGACGGAAGATCGCACATACCGGTGGGCGTGGGTGTAGGCGTCGGGCTCGGGTCGCCGCCGCCGACCTGGACGAGCTGCCACTGCTGGTTGTTGCCGCCCCAGTCGTCGTACTGGACGATGTTCGCGCCGTCGGCGGTGGAGGCGCCCTGAACCTCCAGGGCCTTGTTGCTGTGGCGCGAGATGAACCTCACATAGCCGCCCGAGCTGTCGGCCAGCCGCCACTGCTGGTTGGTGCCGTTGCCGTCGGCCCATTGCACGATCGCGCCGCCGTTGGCGGTGGAGAAGTTGTAGACGTCGAGCACCTTGCCGGAGTGGCGGGACTTGACGCGGTAGTAGCCCCCACCGGAGTCGACGAACTGCCACTGCTGCTGGTTGCCGTTGTTACGGGCCCACTGGGTGATGCGGCCGCCGTCGGCGGTGGACAGGTTGTAGACGTCCAGGGCCTTGCCGCTGTTGCGGTTGACCAGGACGTACCAGGCGTTGGTGTCGACGGTGGCCGCGCTGGCGGATTGAATCTGCAGGGCGACGAACAGGCTCGCCAGTAAGGTGGCCACCGCCGCGAGGACGGCCAGGGATCTGAATTTCATGAGCTCTCCGATTCATCTGTCGACGTGGCGGTGACCGCGCCGCCGAGCACCGCGAGCAGGCGCCTCACAGTGACCTCCAGATCGAGCCGCTGTCGCCGGCGAGACGACCCGCGTACCTAGATCGAAGACGGCGGCCATTGGCTCTGTTAGCGCTAACATTCGATCCTGCACAGCTGCATGGCTTAGTACGTTGACGCGGAGTACATCCGACAGTCCGGGCTGTCGTCAACGAGGAGCAACCGCTGCTGACTCATGCGGTGCTGCCGGAACGCTCCCCAGCCTGGAGTTTCGTCCGGGGGAGACCTGCCCGTGCATGTGAAAGTTTCACAGAGTAACCAGTAGGCAACGGGATAATTTGCGGCGCATTAGAAGTTAACTTAGGTCTTGATCTGGATTAAGTTTCTTCCTGTGAACGGTTAAGGAGTCACAGCAGGCCGCGTTCCATCGCCGTCATCACCGCGGCCGTACGGTCCGAGACGCCGAGCTTTCTGAAACAGCGCAGCAGGTACGTCTTGACGGTCGCCTCGCTGATGAACAGTTCGCCGCCGATCTCGGCGTTGGTCAGGCCCTGGCCGACCAGGCGGAGCACCGCGCACTCGCGCTCCGACAGCGCCGACTGAGCGGGCATCCGGGCGCGGAAGAGCTTGCCCGCGAGCGACGGGGTGAGCACGGTCTCCCCGCGAGCGGCGCCGAAGACCGCGTCGATCAGCTCCTGCCGCGAGCTGCCCTTCAGCAGGTAGCCGGCCGCTCCCGCCTCCACGGCGCGCAGGATGTCGCTGTCGCCCTCATATGTCGTGACGATGACGATCCTGCTGCCCGGCAGCCGCCGCAGGATGTCCCGGGTGGCCGCGACACCGTCCATGCCGCCCATGCGCAGGTCCAGCAGGATGACGTCCGGCCGCAGCACCCCCGCCTGGACGACCGCCTCCTCCCCTGACCCGGCCTCGCCGACGACGGTGATGCCGTCGGCGGACTCCAGCATCGCGATGAGGCCCTCGCGGACCACCGGATGGTCGTCCGCCAGCAGGACCTTGATCGGCTGTCCCTCAGCCACCGGCCGCCACCTTCCCCGTGACGCCCGCGACCGCCACGGGAACGCGCACCTCGATCGCGGTGCCCTCGCCCGCCCGGCTGCTGACCGTCACCGTTCCGTCGATCTCCGCCAGCCGGGCCCGCATGCCGCGCAGGCCGTACCCCTCCCGTGCGTCGTCCGGGGTGAAGCCCTTGCCGTCGTCCCGGACGAGCAGGCGCACGGCGTCCGGCTCGAAGGTCACCGCCACGTCCACCGTGCGGGCCCGCTCGGCGTGCTTGCGGACGTTGGCGATCGCCTCCTGCACGGTGCGCAGCAGGACGACGTTGACGGGCATCGGCAGGGACTCCTCCTCTCCGTGCACCGAGGTGCGCACGTCGAGACCGGTCTCGGCGATCAGCCCGTCCGCCTGCCTGCGTACCGCCTGCACCAGCGAACCTCCGCGCAGGGTGGGCGGCGTGAGGGTCGCGACGAAGTCACGCGCCTCGGCGAGGGACTCCCTGGCCACCTGCCCGGCCCGCGACAGGTGGCCGGCCGCGTGGTCCGGTTCGTCGCGCATCTTGGACTCCGCGGCCTGGACCAGGCTGATGATGCTGGACAGGCCCTGGGCCAGAGTGTCGTGGATCTCCCGGGCCAGGCGTTCCCGCTCGGCCGAGATGCCCGCTTCGTGGGAGAGCCTGGCCACTCGCGCCTGGCTGCGCCGCAACTCCTCGATGAGCCGGGCGCGTTCCTTGCTCTGCTGGGTCATCCGCTTGATCCACAGTCCGAGCAGGATCGACAGCGCGAAGCTCATCAGCGAGATCGGCAGCATGCCCCAGACACCCGTGCCCGACCGCGAAAAAGCCGTCCCACAGGCCGAACCAGCCGGTACGCGGCTCAGCCTCCCCCTGTTCGCCGGTCTGCCGTCCGTTCGCCTGAAGTCGTACTCGCACCCACCAGTCGTACCACGGCCGGGGACGTGTCCACCGATCGGTTGACAACCGGTCCAGCCGTTCGGTCGTCTCGCGGTGGGCGCCGGGTTTCTAGCGTGGAAAGCGCGAAAGAACGTGCCAGGCACGAAAACCTATCTGTGCGATCCGGAGAATCCCCCATGAGTCAGTTTCTTGCGGCCCTCATCGCGAGCGGAACCATTCTGCTCATCATCCTGGCCACTGATCTGGGACAACGCCGCATCACCACGATGCGAATGTTGCGCTCGGTGATCGCCGTGGCCGTCATCATCGCCATTTTCGTCCATTCCCTCCCCACGCAGGGAAACGACGTGTCGCTGCAACTCGTGGGAATCGGTACGGGGCTGATCGGCGGCCTGATCGCCGGTGCGTTGCTGCCCGCCCACCGGCGCGGGTCGGGCGAGCTCTACACCGTCGGCGGAATCGGCTACGCCTTGGTGTGGATCGTCTTGTCCGCCGGGCGGGTCCTGTTCGCGTACGGCGCCGAGCACTGGTTCGCCGAGGGCCTGGTCCGCTTCTCCATCGACTACCGGATCAGCGGGGCGGACACCTACGCCAACGCCTTCGTCTTCATGTCGCTGGCCATGGTCCTGGCGCGTACCGCCGTGCTGATGACCAAGATGCGCAAGCTGAAGGCGGGCGCGGCGGCAGCCCCGTCGCACGCCGCCGACGTCTCCTGACAGCGGCGATCCCTCCACATCCCGGAAGATGACGAGACAGCACAATGAACCATCAGAGCAACCTGACGCTCCGGCCGCCCCGCAACCGCGTCGCCGGCCGGGCGATCGGCTGGTGGAGCGCGCAGTCCGCGGTGTTCGCCCTGCCCCTGCCCTTCACCTTCGCGATCCTGTGGGCCAGCATCCCCCCGACCCGTGAACTCTTCATGTGGTTCACCCTGATCTCCCTCGTTCCCGGCCTGCTCTACATGGCCGTCATGCCGTTCTGGCGCTATCGGGTGCACCGCTGGGAGGTCACCGACGAGGCGGTCTACGCGGCCTCGGGCTGGCTCTGGCAGCAGTGGCGGGTCGTGCCGCTGTCTCGCGTGCAGAGCGTGGACACGCTGCGCGGGCCGCTGCAGCAGATGTTCGGGCTGTCCGGCGTCAGCGTGACCACGGCCTCCTCCTCCGCGGTCCGGATCAACGGACTGGACCGCGAGGTCGGCGACGAGCTGGTGACATACCTGACCCGCCGTGCCCAAGTCGTACCGGGAGACAACGCATGACCTCCGGCAGCACCTCTGACCGCGCGGCGCACGCCACGCCGCCCGGCCACCGCGGGCGGCTGAGCGGGCGGCTGAGCGGCCGGCTGATCGCGGTCAGCCTGAGCATCCCGGCCGCGCCTCTGGCCCTGCTCCTGATCAGCCTGCTCGTCACCGCGGGTACGAGCTGCGGCGCGCAGAAGGCGGTGTCCTGCGGGTCCGTCGCGGCCTGCTGGCCACCCGGTCCGTGAGCTTGGAGGAGAATCGGCTGCGCGGCGTCGAACTGGTCGAGCCGATCCCGCTGCGCTGGGCCGGCGGCGCCAGGCTCAACGCCGTCACCAGCGGCCTGGGCGACCGGGAGGAGAACCGCAGACGCCGCGTCCTGACCCCCCGGTCCCTCGCGCGCAGGCGCTCCAGGTCTCCGCCCAGGTGCTGCCGGCCGGCGCGCCGCCGGAGGAGGGGCTGCTCGACAGGGCGGGCCTGGCACCGCATCCCCGCGCCGCGTTGCGCAGACGGATCAACCGGGCGCTGATCACGGCAGTCCTCGCCGCCGCCGTCCTCGCCGGCCTTGGGCCGTGGCTCGGCCACCCGTTCGTCACCACCGGCTGGATCACCGGCCTGCTGCTGGCGCCGGTCCTGTCGGCCTTCGCCTACGACGCCTACCGCAACCTCGGTCACGGCGTGCGGGGCCGCTATCTCGCCATCATGTACGGGACGTTCGCCCGGCGGACGGTCGTTCTCCGGCGGGACGGCATCATCGGCTGGACGGTCACCCGATCGCCGTTCCAACGCCGTGCCGGGCTGCTCACCCTCGGGGCCACCACGGCCGCGGGGGACGGCATCTACAGGATCCGGGATGTGTCCGTGGATCAGGGCCTGGCTTTGGCGGAGGCCGCAGTGCCCCGTCTGCTCGCCCCATTCGTCGAACCGGAGCGCCCTCCCGGCGTCGCGACCGAGGGAAGCGAGTGGCATTCCTGAGTCATGAGAGGTGCACGGGCAGGCTGCTCATCCCGCTCAGCAGGTTCGAATAGATCCAGCGCGGCCTGCCGTTCAGTTCCACCTCGGTGACCAGGCTTCGCAGCCCGGTCAACAGGGCCGCGATCTCGGCCCGCCCCAGGTAGGCGCCGAGGCAGAAATGGGGGCCGTAACCGAATGAAATATGCTTGTTGCCTGATCGCGACAGGTCGAATCGGAAGGGATCGGGGAACACTTCCTCGTCCCGGTTGGCCGAGTTGTTCCACAGCGTGACAATGTCGCCGGCGCGAATCAGCCGGCCGCCGACTTCGACATCTTCGAGCGCGGTCCGCCCGAAATGCATGGCGGGGGTGGTCCACCGCAATATCTCCTCGACCGCGTCGGACGTCTCCACCTCGCCCCGTTTCCAGGCCGCCCACTGGTCGGGGTGCTCGATGAAGGCCAGTACGGCGCTGCTCATCGAGAGCCGGCTCGTCTCGTCACCGCCGAGGATCAGGCTGTAACAGTTGCTCACCACTTCCTCCATGCTCAGCGGCCGGCCGTTGACCATGGAGGAAGCCAGCACGCTGACGGCGTCCGTGCCCGGCCGCCTGCGGCGCTGCCGGGCCAGGGTCTCGAAGTAGCCCAGGATGTCGTTGCGCGCCTGCCAGATATCCGCCGCCGACTGGTCGGGTCCTTCCGCGCTGAGCGCCGCCTTGGTCCACTCCAGCAGCGAGGCGCGGTCGCTGCTCGGCACCCCGAGCAAGTCACAGATGGTGGCCAGCGGAATGTGCGCGGCCACCTCATCGGCGAAATCGCCGCCACCGGCCGAGACAATGTCCTGGAGCAGGCCCTGCGTGGTTTTTTCCAGATTCTCCACCACCCCGCTCAACGCGCGGGGCGAGAAGGCTCGCAACAATATGCGGCGAATTTCGGCGTGCCGCCGGCCGTCGGTCACGGCCATCATGACGCCGGCCGCTGAATCGCCACCCTGGAGCAGGGTGGACAGGACATTTCCCTTTTCCGAGGTGAAGCGCTTGTTGTCGAAATAGATCGAGGCGACGTCTCTGTGCCGGGTGGCCACCCAGAATCCAGGCGCCGCGCCGACCGGGGGGTGCCAGTAGACGGGCTCGGTGGCCCGCATCCAGCGCCACACCTCGGTGAGATCGTTTTCCGCGTGGGTGCGGGGGTCGGCCAGATTCAGGTTCCCTGCCTCACTGGGCTTGGCCAGGGTCCGGGTCGGCATGGTTCGCTCTGCTCCTTGAGGTGAGGGCGGGGATGGGATCCGCCGGAAACCACGATCATGTCCGAGTCTGTCATGTCCGTATATGGATGGCCCCACAAGACGATCAAGTCCGGGGTATGATCATCCTTTATGCGGCCGAATGCCCCCGAAGTTCGTCGTGCCCAGTGATACGTCTGCTCTATGGTCACTTGCGCGGCTACATGGGGTTTCTGGTGGCCACGCTGGCCCTGCAGTTGGTTCAGACGCTGGCGGGTCTCTACTTGCTGCAGGTGATGGCCGACATCATCGATACCGGGGTCAGGCGGGGTGACACCAGCTACATTCTCGCCACCGGTGCGGGGATGCTGGCGATAGCGCTGGTTCAGATGGCGGCTTCGGCCGGGGCGGCCTATTGCGCGGGGCAGGTGGCCGTCTCGGTGGGGCGGGATCTCCGGTCCACGATCTTCCATCACGTACAGACGTTCTCCGTCAACCAGGTCAACCGGTTCGGCTCCTCGGCGTTGATCACCAGGTCGACCAGCGACGTGCGTAATCTTCAGATGCTCACGCAGACAACGCTGAACGTGGCGCTGCCGGCCCCGGTCCTGGGCATCGGGGGAGTGGTTCTGGTGATGCGGCAGGACCCGCGGCTGGCCCTGCTGCTGCTCGTCGCGGTGCCGGTCATGGTGGCGTGCGTCGCTCTGCTCTTCAGACGGATCCGCGCGCTGGTCCGCAGAATGCAGGAGCGGGTCGAAGGAATCCACTGGGTGATGCGCGAGCAGATCGGCGGCATACGGGTGATCCGGGCCTTCGTCCGGGAGGCGCATGAGCGGCAGCGGTTCGTGGCCGCCAACAACGAGCTGGTGCAGACGTCGCTGAGGTTCTCGCGAGCGATGGCCCTGCTGTCACCGATGGTGATGGGGGTGCTGAATCTCTCCGGCGTGGCGGTCATCTGGCTCGGCGCCTCACTGATGGCCTCCGGCAGTGTACGGGCGGGGGCGCTCACCGCGGTGCTGACGCTGCTGTCGCAGACCATGGCGGCGGTGATGATGGCGCTGTCGCTCTTCGTGATCGCTCCCCGGGCGGCGGCCTCGGCCGAGCGCATCCGTGAGGTTCTGGCCACCGAGTCGACCGTGCTGCCGCCGAAGGCCCCGCGGATGATGAACACCACGCCGGCGGGAATGCTGGAGATCCGGGACGTGACCGTGGGCTATCCCGGCGCCGAGGAGCCGGTGCTGCGCGGGGTGAGCCTGACGGCGTACCCAGGCCAGACCACCGCCATCGTCGGAAGCACCGGCAGCGGCAAGACCACGCTCGTCAATCTGGTGCCGAGGTTGTTCGACCCGGCATCGGGCGACGTGCTCATCGACGGGGTGAACGTTCGCGAACTGGATCCGGACGAGCTGGCGTCGGTGGTGGGGATGGTGCCGCAGCAGTCCTACCTGTTCAGCGGGACCATCGCCTCGAACCTGCGGTTCGGCGACCCGGACGCGACCGACGAGCGTTTGTGGGAGGCATTGTCGGTGGCCCAGGCACGAGAGTTCGTCGAGGCACTGCCGGAAGGGCTGGCGGCGCCGGTCGCGCAGGGAGGCGGGAACTTCTCCGGCGGGCAGCGGCAACGGCTGACGATCGCACGAGCGCTTGTCGCCCCCCGTCGCGTCTATCTGTTCGACGACGCGTTCTCGGCCCTGGACTACGGCACCGACGCGGCCGTGCGGGCCGGGCTCGCGCAGGCCATCGGAACCGCCACCGTGGTCGTCGTGGCTCAGCGGATCTCCACCGTCCTGCACGCCGATCAGATCGTCGTGCTGGACCAGGGGCAGGTGGTCGGGGCCGGGACCCACGCCGAGCTGGCCGCGCACAACACGACCTACCAGGAGATCGTTTTGTCCCAGGCCGAACCGGTGGGCCCGTGAAGCCGGACAGGCGTCCTGCGGCGGGCACCGGTCGCCGGCTGATCGGACTGGTGCGGCCGGAGCTACGGCTCGCGGGCGCCGGGGCCCTGCTCGGCCTGATCGCCACGGCCCTGACGGTGACCGGGCCCCTGCTGCTCGGGCGCGCCACGGATCTGATCGTCTACGGCGTCGGGCACGGCGGAGTCGACATGGCCTCGCTGGCCCGGCAGTTGCTGACCGCGGTCGGCGTCTTCGCCATGGCCTCGGTCTGCGCCTGGGGCCAGTTGTGGCTCACCGGCGAGATGGTCGCCAGGACGGCCTCGCGGCTGCGCGAAAGGGTGGGCGCGAAACTCGACCGGCTCCCCTTGGCCTACCTCGACTCTCAGCCCCGTGGGGATGTGCTCTCGCGTACCACCAACGACGTCGAGACCCTCTCACAGGCGCTCAACCAGATCCTGGGCCAGTTGCTGACCCCCTTCCTCACGGTGATCGGAGTGACCGTGATGATGGTGCGGATCGCACCGGACCTGGCCGTGGTCGTGCTGCTGACGGTTCCGGCCTCGATGGTGGTGGCGGGCGCGATCGCCAAGCGCACCAGACCGCAGTTCACCGCCCAGGCCGAGGCGATGGGCGCGGTCAACGCGTACGTCGACGAAATGATCACTGGCCAGTCCCTCGTCAAGGTCTTCGGCCGGGAGCGAGAGATCGCGACCACCTTCGACCGGTACAACCAGACCCTGTACGGCGCGGCCCGCAAGGCACAGATGTTGTCCGGGTTCATGGCACCGGGCATGTTCTTCATCGCCGGCCTCGGCTTCATCGCCGTCGCGGTCGTCGGTGGGCTGAAGGTCGCGGCCGGCACTCTCACCGTCGGCCTGGTCCAGGCGTTCATCCAGTACGCCCAGCAGTTCAACCAGCCGATCGGCCAGCTCGCCTCGATGGCGAACCTGATCCAGTCCGGCCTCGCCTCGGCCAGCCGGGTCTTCGAGTTCCTCGACGCGCCGGAGGAACGGCCGGACCCGGAGGGCGATCCCCGGCGGGACACCCCGCGCGGCCGCGTCGCCTTCGAGCAGGTCTCCTTCCGCTACACCCCCTCCACACCGTTGATCGAGGATCTGTCGCTGACCGTGCCTCCCGGCAGCACCGTGGCGATCGTCGGTCCGACCGGCGCCGGCAAGAGCACGCTGGTCAACCTCATCATGCGGTTCTACGAGGTCACCAGCGGCAGGATCACCGTGGACGGCATCGACATCGCCACCCTGCCCCGCGCCGAGCTGCGCGGCAGGATCGGCATGGTCCTCCAGGACCCCTGGCTGTTCAACGGGACCATCGCCGCCAACATCGCCTACGGCGCCGACGACGTTCCGAGGGAGAAGGTCGTCGAGGCGGCCATGGCCACTCGCGCCGACCACTTCATCCGCACCCTGCCCGACGGCTACGACACCGTCATCGACGAAGAGGGCTCCAACATCAGCGCCGGCGAGAAACAGCTCATCACCATCGCCCGCGCCTTCCTCGGCAACCCCGCCATTCTCATCCTGGACGAGGCCACCAGCGCCGTGGACACCCGGACCGAAGCCCTCATCCAGCACGGCATGGCCTCCCTGCGCGTCGGCAGGACCGGCTTCGTCATCGCCCACCGGCTGTCCACCATCCGCGACGCCGACACCATCCTGGTCATGGACTCCGGCAGCATCGTCGAACACGGCACCCATGACCAGCTGCTCGCCGCCCGGGGAACCTACGCGCGACTCCACGCCTCCCAGTTCACCTCGGGCCGAGGCGACGACAGCTGAGGGAACGTCCAGCGGGCGGGCACGGTCTCCGAGACCGTGCCCGCCCGCTGGACGTGCCTCGCCCTACTGTTCCTGTTCGATGGTGACGGTCCCGGCCGCGCCGTCGATGGTGATCAGTTGCCCGGTCCGGATCAGCGTTGTGGCGTCGCGGACGCTGATCACGGCGGGAATGCCGTATTCACGGGCCACTGTGGGACCGTGCGCCAAGGGCGAGCCGGTCTCGGAAACCAGCCCGGCCGTGGTCATGAACAACGGCGTCCACCCAGGGTCGGTGGTCGGAGCGACGAGGATCTCGCCCGGCTCGATGTGCGCCCCCGAAGGGTCGTGGATCACCCGGGCCCGGCCCGTCGCCCGGCCTGCCGCCCCCGCGGTTCCGGTCAGCGTCCTGCCGTCGTCCGCGTCCTCCACCGGCACGGCGGGTACGAGTGCCTCGATCTCGGTCCCGTCGGACAGGACGGCGGCCGGGATCCGGGGCCGCCGCACCTCGCGGTCGTACTCGGCCCGCCGTGCCGCGACCAGTTCCCGGTGGTCGGTCCCCTCTGACACGGCCGCGCGCGCCTCCTCCAGATTGAGGAACATGACGTCGTCGGCTCGTTCGAGCAGCCCCCGCCCGGCGAGGTCGTCGCCGACCAGCAGCAACTGCGCGCGCGCCGCGGCGATCATCGGCACCAGGGTGAACTTGCCGATCTCGCGCAGCCCGAGGAGCTTGCGGAAACGCCGCATGAGCGTTCCGGCCAGCCGTCCACGTATCGGCCGGGTGCGGCGCGCCCGCTGCTCCAGCACCTCGATCATCGCTTCCGCCTTCGCCGCGGCTCGTTTGAACCGCAGGTCGGCTGCCTGGTCCGGGTCCTCCACCCGCAGGTAGTTGACGATCGTGGACATCAGCGGCGCGGGGTTCTCCGACCAGCGCGGCATGCCGACGTCGATCTCCGCGGCCGCCCGGAAGCCGTAGGAGTCAAGAAAGCCCTTCAGCCCGATGTCCGGCAGCGTGCCGTTCCGATAGCGCTCGGCAAGCTCGGCGGCCGGAGTCGAGAGGAACATGTCCCGGTGCTCGCGGGCGTTCTGCGACACCTGCCACAGCGCGAGATTCATCTCGGTCGTCACGTTGTGCGGCATCCCGCCGAGGACCTGGTCCATCTCCTCGTCGGTGGCGATGCCCTTGAGCAGCATCGGCGGCAGCGCGCTGAGCTGGAGCGAGAGGTGGATCGACCCCATGACCGCCATGAAATCCGCACCGATGAGCGGCATCCAGCAGTCCTGGACGACCCACTGGAGCCGCTGGTCGGCCGTGGTGAGCTCCGGCGGAGCGGCCGACCGGCGCTGGATCTCCTCGACGTAGCGGAACACCCGTTTCCGCGACTCGTCGGGCCGCGCCAGGCTGCGAACGGTCCCGGGAATCGAGGTGACGATCGAGCGCAGGGTGAGCCTGATGGCGTTCCGGATGCTGGTCGGCGGGCTCGGCCGGACCGCGAACCGGGGATCGTCGAGCATGAGCCGCACGGCGTCCTGCACCCGCGGCCCGTACAGTGCCAGGCTCTCGGGAAGGTTCTTCCGCCGTCGTTCGTTGCGGAGGGACTCGGTGATGTCCATGTAGAGATGCCCGGCGATGGGAACGAACCGGCGATGCGACCGGTAGGCGTCGTTGCTGTCCCCGCCGAACTCCTTGAACCATCGCGCCGTCCCCACCCGGATCAGCGACAGCCCCATGGGGGTGCAGGGGCGGAGCATCCCCTGGATGTGGCCGAACTCGAGGAAGAGCCGGGGACCGGGCTGCCCGGTGTCCGGGGGGAGGGGGAAGAGCGTGGTGATCGGCCGGGTCTGCAGCAGCCACAACGTGCCGTCGGCGTCGAAGGCGAACTCGATGTCCTGCGGCCCCGCGAGACGCGTCTGCAGCCGCTCACCCGCGCTGCGGAGCTCGTCGAGCTGGGCGGGGGTGAGGCAGCCTGGGGGCGGCGGGGTCCCGTCCAGCACGTAGTGGTCGGGGATGGTGTTGCCGTCGACCACCGCGGTGCCCAAGCCGGGAGCGGCGTCCACGACCATCTCCGTGCGTGTCCCGGTGACCGGATTGGCGGTGAACAGCACGCCCGCCGCCTTGGGATCGATCATGCGCTGGACGACGACGGCCATCGTCGCCTCGCCCACGCCGGCTGCCTCACGGTAGGCGACGACGCGCTCGCTGTGGAGGGAGTCCCAGCACTTACGGATCGCGCTGAGCAGGTCCTCGCGCCCGGTCACGTTAAGGAAGGTGTCCTGCTGGCCGGCGAAGCTGGCGTCCGGCAGATCCTCGGCGGTGGCGCTGGACCGTACGGCGACCAGGCCCTCGCCCAGCTCCTCGTAGGCGCGCCACACCTCCTCCTCCGGGATGCTCCCGGTCTTGAACGCGTCGGTCGTGACGCAGAAGCCGTCCGGCACCCGCTCGCCGGCTCTGATCATCTCGAAGAGCCCCGCGGCCTTGCCGCCGACCAGGTCGATCATGCCGACGTCAATGTCTGCGAGTTTGATTACGTTCATCCAGGATCCTTCTTGCTGGCCACCTTTACGGGGCAACTCATGACGTGGATGACATCGCCGTTCCGGCTAGTCCCACGATGCGAAAAATACGCGACATCGAGCCCGATGAATCCGGCGAGTTCCTTGGGAGCACGCCGTGCGCCGCGAGCGAGGCCCCCCGCGCTATCGCGTCGTCGGGCAGAGACGATCGCCACCT
Source organism: Nonomuraea insulae (assembly GCF_042656245.1). Classification (NCBI taxonomy): domain Bacteria; kingdom Bacillati; phylum Actinomycetota; class Actinomycetes; order Streptosporangiales; family Streptosporangiaceae; genus Nonomuraea; species Nonomuraea insulae. The sequence goes on along the minus strand of NZ_JBHSPA010000040.1, from coordinate 10,192 downwards.
TCATAGACCTCGATCAGGCTCACTACCAGATCGTGGATCAGGCGTGCTACCAGATCGCGTCCATTGCGCGGAGAAGCTCGCGAACGCGCGTCCCAGGTAGTTCGTCAATTGTCCCGCTTCGCATTCATTGCCAGACAGAGTAACCCTATCGAGAGTTGATCACGTGGGGAAGCCCCGATGCGTCGAAAGCCACCGTAATCCCCGGGCGGCCGCGGTGGCGAGGCCATGGCATTGAGCTCGGCGTCTCCTCGGTTTAGCGGTTCGGGCTTCGGTGACGTTGTGCTATCGGGTGATATCCGCAGGTTATAAACGCTGGTCAACAAGCCGGGGCGTATCTTCGGGGCAGCTTCATTGGTACGTTCCATATTCGGTCGCGGGCTGGCGGAGCGGGCGTTTCCGGGTGCCGCCCGGGGTCTCGTCGGAGCCAGGCAGTTGCTACGCCAACGGAGATTTCCGATTGGTCTGGGCGGTATACGGAGAGTATTCCCACTGGTCAGATGCGCTTAGCGGGGGGCTTCGGGTGATGACCGGCCGGCCCCGGAGATGGCCGACGCGGAGATCCGCCACCTCAAGATCTGTGAATGTAGTACATAGTGGTGCCATTATGGAAAAATATGTAAGGCGGTCGCCATCACCGATCTCGGGGCTCGCGTGATTCCGCAGGGGAGAGCCGTCCCGCCATTTCGCTGCCCGTCCGGTGGAGAGACCTGATGCGTGTCGTCTTGAAGGAACTGTTGCCCTGCTGGATCACGCAGGCAAGAGCACACAAGGACAGGGCGCTTGATGTCTGGCAGTACGTTTCCGGCTGGTAACGCACGGTGCAGCGTCAGCACACAGGAGGGGGTCGAAAGTTGCGGCAGGTGACGCTCAGCGTTCTGGGATCGCTGGAAATCTACATCGGCGGCCGGAAGATCGCACTCACCCCGCAGCGACGCGCGCTGCTGGCCACACTCGCGATCGAGGCGAACCACGTAGTCTCCATTGACCGGCTGCTGGATGAAATATGGGGTGAGGCCCCTTCCCAAACGGCGGCCGGCAGGGTCAGGACGCTCGTCTCCGACGTACGGATGGCACTGGGTGCGGTCGGCCCGAAGGTGATCGTCACGCGCAACTCTGGCTACCTCCTGGACCTGGAGCACACCGAACTGGACGTCACCGCCTTCACCGCCCTTACGCAGGAGGCCAATCTGGCCCACTCCCAAGGACGGGCGGAAGCGGCCATCGAACTGTTCGACGAGGCGCTTGACCTATGGCGCGGGGAACCACTGGCGGACTTGCGGGGACCGCTCGGAATCAGTGAGACACAGCGCCTTCTGGGAGTGCGTAGAGCAGCAATCGAGGCCAGGGCCGAGATCAAGCTGGCGAGAGGCCAGCATGTCGATGTGATCGCGGAAATGACCAGCCTGGCTGGGGAGTATCCGCTGTCCGAACGGCCACATGCGCTGCTGATGCACGCCCTGCATGCATGCGGGCGGCCGGCCGAGGCGCTTCGGACCTATCGGGACCTGCACAGCCGATTCGTGGCGGAACTTGGCATCGAGCCCTCACTGCAATTGCGGGAACTTCATCAGAAGCTGCTCGCCGACGATCTGGTACCGGGGCCGGCGGAGTGGCACAGGGGAGCGCGGCTCTGGCGCCGGTTGTGCCTGCTCCCTCCGGACATCGGTGACTTCATCGGCAGAAGCGCCGAGATCAAGTCGATCACCGCAGCTTGGAAGAAGAGAGCATCTTCACCCGCGATCGTCGCGATATCCGGCTTCCCCGGTGTCGGCAAGACCACTCTCGCCCTGCACGTCGCGCATCAGTCCCGGTCGCGATTCGCCGACGGTCAGCTTTACGCGCACCTGCATGGGGCGTCTGCGGCACCAAGAGAACCGGCCGAGGTTCTCGCTGAGATGCTGAGCAGCCTCGGCGTGGACGGCGCTCACATTCCGGACGGCGCAGAGGAGCGGGCTGCCCTCTTCAGAGACCGCATCGCTGACCGTGAAGTGCTCATCGTGCTCGACGACGCCCGCGATGAGGCCCAGGTAGAACCGCTGCTGCCGGGCACCCCGAACTGCGGGATCCTGATCACATCACGCGGTCCGCTGTCCGGGCTGCCGGGCACGCAGCGGGTCGCGCTGGAGGTTCCCTCCGAGGACGAGGCTTGCGACCTGCTCCGCTCGGCAATCGGCCAGGAGCGCATCAGCCGCGAGCCCCAGGCCGCTCGTGAGATCCTTCAGAGGTGCGGGCGTCTTCCCCTGGCAGTGCGGATAGCGGGTGCGAGACTCGCCGCCCGGCCGTCATGGCCACTCCGCCAGCTCGCGGCCCGGCTGAGCGACGACAGCACACGCCTGGACGAGTTGGTCGCACGGCGCATGGACTTGCGCGCCAGCATCCAGTTGAGCTATGACATGCTGTCAGCCGCGGACCGACGGGCTTTCCGGCTGATTGGAGTGGCGAGCCTGGACACCTTGACCGACTGGTCGATCACCGCGCTTCTCGGTGTGCCGGCGCGCGAAGCCGACCGCTCCGTCGAGACCCTGGTGGCCGTCGGCCTGATGACCGCTCACGACATCGACGCCGCAGGCCAGCCCCGTTACCAGTGTCACAACCTGATACGAGACTTCGCGATCGACGTCGCCGACGAGACGGCGAGTCAGCAGGAACTGCGCGAGGCGATGGCCAGGCTGGTCCTCGCGGCCACAGCGCGGGTTCGAGCGGCGACCAGCGCAATGCCGCTCCCACTCATACCGATGGACCTTGACGCGATGCCACGGACCGAGCCATCCCGTGCCGACCGATCGTGGCTGGGTGCCGAACGGGCCAACCTGACCGCCCTCGTCTTGAGCGCGGCAAGGACGGGCAATGTCCGCGCGGCCGCTGACCTCGTCGCCTGGACGGCGCCGTTCCTGCTCGCTTCGGGACACTACAACGAGGCCACCCACATGCTGGACGCCGTCCACCTGGCTGCCACACATGCGGGCGACTCCGCCACCGGCACGCGGATGGGCTTACTGCGCCTGCAGCGCGTGGAGGACGAGCGGGTAGCGGCCGGTGCCGGCCGGATGCACGTGAAGAGCGGCACACACCGGGGTAGTGAGGTCGGCTAGAAGGCTTGGCCGCCTGAAGGCGGTCGTCGGGTGGAAGCCGGGAATCAGGCAGGAATAAGACGAAGATCAGGCGCTTGCCCCCTACCTTTGAGCCGGGAGGACTCAACGTCGCTGCCCTACTCTCAGCGCCGTGCCACCCAGACAGAGGAAGCGTCCCCTTGAAGGCCCTCAGAAGACCCAGCGCTACCGGATGTGATCGGGCGTCACGAATCCTTGCGGACTGTGTTTCCTGAGGTCGTCGGCGAACCCGGCAGGTAGTCCTCGACCTGGATGATGCGGACTTCGGTTGGCAGCATTTGCAGGAAGCGAGCGTGTCATGACAGAACCGGCTGTGCTGATCGACGTGACCGACGACACGTTGTTCGGCCGCAACGCGTTCTGGCCGATGTTCGCCTGGCTCAGGCAGAACGACCCGGTCCACTGGCACGCAGAAGCCGGTGGGCGGGGCTTCTGGGTGGTGACCAGGCACGCGGACGTGACCCGCGTCTACACCGACAGCGAGACGTTCAGCTCCCGCCACGGCATGCGCCTGGGCAGCGTGGACAAGGCCGTGGCGGCCGTCTCCGGGCGGATGCTGATCGTCTCCGACCCGCCGGACCACAACCGCATCAAGAGCGTGATCTCCAAGGCCCTGGGCCACTCGGAGCTGCCCCGCATGGAGCGCCTGGCGCGGGCCGCCGCCGCCCACGCCATCGACGACGTGCTGCAGCGCGACGAGGTGGACTTCTACGAGGTGGCCAAGCGCCTCACCAACCACGTGATCTGCTCGCTGATGGGCATCCCGGCCGCCGATTGGGACTGGGTCTGCGACACCATCTCCGCCGCCTTCGAGGGCACCGACGAGGAGTCCAAGAGACACGCGCACAGCGAGATCTTCCTGTACTTCAGCGAACTGCTCGACGAGCGGCGCAAGAACCCGGGAGACGACTTCATCAGCCGCATCGCCACCGACCAGCGCGTGGCTGAGACCGGCCGGCGCCCGCTCACCGACGAGGAGATCGTCTTCAACTGCAGCGGCGTCCTGTCCGGTGCGAACGAGACCACCCGCTTCTCCACCGCCGGCGCGGTGCTCGCTCTCGCCGAGCACCGCGACCAGTGGGAACTGCTCAGGTCCGGCGACGGGGCGGCCGTGGAGAAAATGCTGCCCGCCGCCGTGGAAGAGGTGCTGCGCTGGACCGTGCCCGGCGTCCACATCTTGCGTACGGCGCTGCGCCCGGCCACCATCGGCGGCGTGGACATCGCCTCCGGCGACCGGGTGACCCTCTGGAACGTCTCGGCCAACCGGGATGAGGAGGAGTTCCCGCAGGCGGACCGCTTCCTGGTCGACCGCACGCCCAACCGGCACGTCACCTTCGGCGCCGGGCGCCACCTGTGCATCGGCGCCCGGCTGGCCCGGCTGGAGCTGACGGTGTTCCTGCGCGAGCTGGCCGGCCGTGTACGGACCATCGAGGTACGCGACCAGCCGGTTTACAACGCCTCCAACTTCACGTGGGGACTTTCACGCCTGGCCGTACGGTTGAGCGCTTGATCGGGTGCAGGTTCGAAGAGAAGCCGACCAGCGGTTCCTCGGACTGTGGCCGGCCTTGGAAAGGCTGCGGCGTAGCTCGCGGAGGGTCTTCCAGGTCTTCAGCTGGGCGTTCGCTCGTTCACCGGGGCCGCGGAGCCTGGCGTGGGCGCGATCGGCCCGCTTCTGCGACGGCCTGGCGTGATTGCCGCCGCTTGCCGCGCAGACGCCGGACGTGGGGATCTGGGCGGTGAGCAGGCCGTTGAGCGCGCCGCGCGCCTCATATCCCCGGCCACCTCGCTGCCCGGGGTCGGCTGCTGACGGGGCCTGAAGGCCGGCCAGATGAACGCCGTCTCAAGCAAGAGCCCGGGCTGGGAGATGTTGTGGCGCGATGATCGGGACCATGTGTCACCGAGATCCGGTCGCCCGAATAGGAGCGAAAATCAGGCAGGAATCCGGCAGAGATCAGGCGCTCGCCGCCTAGGTTCAGGGTGGCGAGGACCGCAGAGAACAGGATCGTGGTGAATGACTTGCGGGTAGATGAAGCTCAACGTGGCGCTTGCACCGAAGTGAGCAACCACGTCCCCGGCGTTTCCCCGCCTTCCGGACCAGAAATCGTCTCCGTTCCGATCGCGATGCTGCTGCCCGGCGAGTCGCCTCGTCTGCAGGGGCAAGATCGGGAGCACGTGACCCGGCTGGCCGAAATCGACCGGCCGCTTCTTCCCATCCTCGACCGCCGCGTCATCGACGGGATGCACCGTCTCGATGCCGCGCTCATCCGCGGGCAGCGGCATATCGACGGCATTTCCCCGGCCACGGCCGGGGATGTACGCAAACGGATGCTGTCGGACGAGTCGCCAAGGAAGACCCGCCCCGCGCCCGCAAAGGTCATTGTCGGCACCGCGGTCGAGGTCGGCCACGATGGCGAGGCGTCCGTCCAGGGGGAGCCGGTGTCGCAGGAGCCCGTCCTGATACTCGACAGGCTGCTGCGTGATCCGTCGCCGCGTCTGAAGGAGGAGGGCCGCCACCGGTTCGCCGATGCTGAAGGGTTTCCTCAAGAGGGCCGCGGCGCTGGAGCCCGACGCGTTCTCCCTTTACCAGACGAGGTCGCTTACCACGGCGTCGCCGAGTCGGTGCGCATCTGCGACATCGAAATCCACAACGCGCCCGTTGACTGGAATAAGGCCTTCGCAGCACACCATGAGGCTGCACCGGCGTGGCTGATTCAAGAGGCTGGCTACCAGATCAACTACGTTGCGTGAGAAGCTCGTGAACGCGCGCCTGAGGGGGGCCATCGATTGTGCGGTTCGTATTTATTGACTAGTCAAAGTAATTCGGTCGAGAGCCAATTACTTGGGAAGCTCCGATGTGTCATGAAGTCATCGGAATCGGATGCTGTTCTCCGGATGGGCGCGGCGGCGAGGCTAAGGTGCTGTGCTGGTCGTTTCCGCTGTTCAGAGCTCTGATTATAGCATTGGGATTTTTCAAATGGTCCGGGTTTTGTTTTTCGGAGAGTAGCCTACTTTACTCTCCCTTGCAAGGTGAGTGCGATGTTCGGGTTGCTGCGAAAACGGGCGGCATCGGTACCAGCTGTGCTTGACATTGCGTGAGTCTGGTTCGAAACTCTCTGAGCCAGTAGTGCGCTCTTGGCCGCGGCTGTCTGCACGTGCAAGTTGATACTTCGGTAGGAGTGGAATTCTTTGATTCCGTTGTCCTTTGCCCAGCGTCGGTTGTGGTTCCTGCACAAGCTGGAGGGCCCGTCGGCGACGTACAACATGCCGCTGAAGCTACGATGGACTGGTGCGCTCGACACGGACGCATTGCGAGACGCGCTGCAAGACGTTATCGGTCGCCACGAAACATTGCGAACTGTGTTTCCTGAGGTCGACGGAGAACCGCAGCAGGTAGTGCTCGACCCGGACGACGCGGACTTCGGATGGCAGCATCTGCGCAGCACCGAAGAGGAGTTGCCGGATGTGCTGGCGGCGGCCGCCCGGTACGCGTTCGACCTGTCGACGCAGATCCCTGTCCGGGCCACCCTGTTCGACTGCGGGGCCGACGAGCACGTCCTTCTCATCGTGATCCATCACATCGCCGGTGACGGCTGGTCGATGGGTCCGCTGTCCCGTGACGTGCTCACTGCCTACACCGCGCGTGCGGCGGGGCAGGCGCCCGCGTGGGAGCCGCTGCCGGTGCAGTACGTGGATTACACGTTGTGGCAGCGGGAGTTGCTGGGGGAGGAGTCCGATCCGGAGAGTCTGTACTCCCGTCAGGTGGAGTACTGGAAGCGGCAGTTGGCGGGGTTGCCCGAGCAGCTCAATCTGCCGACGGATCGGCCGCGGCCGGCGGTGGCGTCCTACAAGGGCGCGTACGCGGTCTTCGAGCTGGACGCGGCGCTGCACCGGCGGCTGGAGGAGCTGGCGCTGGGCGCCAACGCGACGGTGTTCATGGTGTTGCAGGCGGCCATGGCGGCGCTGTTCACCCGGTTGGGCGCGGGCACCGATGTTCCGCTGGGCAGCGGGGTCGCCGGTCGTACCGACCCTGCGCTGGAGGATCTGGTCGGGTTCTTCGTCAACACGTTCGTGTTGCGTACCGACACCTCGGGCGACCCGAGCTTCGTCGAGCTCGTCGAGCGGGTGCGGCGGGCCAGCCTGGCCGCTTACGACCATCAGGATGTGCCGTTCGAGCATCTGGTGGAGGTGCTCAACCCGCAACGCTCCACCGCCCACCACCCGTTGTTCCAAGTGGCGCTCGTGGTACAGAACACCCCCCAGGGCGACTTCGGCGCGCCCAGCCTGCCGGTTCGGGCTGAGGTCGTCGGCACCGGAACCTCACGTTTCGATCTGCTGCTATCCCTTGTGGAATCTCACGACCAGACCGGCGCCGCTGCTGGAATCGAAGCGCGTGTCGAGTATTCGACCGACCTGTTCGATCGGAGCACGGTCGAGGGGTTGGTGGCGCGGTGGGTGCTGCTGTTGGAGCAGGTGGTGGGCGATCCCGGGCGGCGGATCGGGCAGGTGGAGATCCTGACCGAGGCCGAGCGGTCGGAGTTGCTGCCGGGATGGAACGACACCGCCGCCGACGTGCCGGAGCTGGGCCTGGCCGGTCTGTTCGGGCGGTGGGTGGAGCGGACTCCGGAGGCGACCGCTGTTGTCTGCGGTGGTGAGTCGGTTACCTATGCCGAGTTGGATGTGCGGGCGAATCGGCTGGCGCATTGGTTGATCGCTCGGGGTGTGCGGCCGGAGCATCGGGTTGGTGTGTTGCTGTCGCGGTCGGTTGATCTTGTGGTGGCGGTGCTGGCGATCGGTAAGGCTGGCGGCGCGTATGTGCCGGTGGATCCGGGCTATCCGGTGGAGCGGCGTGAGTTCATGCTGGCTGATGCCGGCCCGGTGGTGGTGCTGGAGGAGCTGCCGGACGTGTCCGGCTATCCCGCGACCGCTCCTGGGGTGGAGCGGGAGTTGTCGGGGGCGGCGTATGTGATCTACACCTCGGGTTCGACTGGTGTTCCGAAGGGTGTGGTGGTCTCTCACGCGGGTGCGGCGAGTTTGGCGTTGTCGCAGGCGGAGCGGTTGGGGGTTTCGGCTTCGTCTCGGGTGTTGCAGTTTGCTTCGCCGAGTTTCGATGCGGCGTTCTGGGAGTTGGTGCTGGCGTTGGCTTCGGGTGCGGCGTTGGTGGTGGCGGTGGAGTCTGCGCCGTTGGCGGGTGAGGTGCTGGGGCGGGTGCTGGCTGAGCAGCGGGTGTCGCATGTGACGTTGCCGCCGTCGGTGCTGGCGGGGGTGCCGGATCCGGATCGGCTGCCGGATCTGGCGGTCGTGGTGGTGGCGGGGGAGGCGTGTCCGCCGGGGTTGGTGGCGCGCTGGTCTTCGGGCCGGCGGTTCGTGAATGCGTATGGGCCGACGGAGTCGACGGTGTGCGCGTCGATGAGCGGTGCGTTGTCCGATGGGGTGCCGATCGGCTTGCCGGTGGCGAACACCCGGCTGTATGTGCTGGATGAGGGGTTGCGTCCGGTTCCTGTTGGGGTGCCGGGGGAGTTGTACATCGCGGGAGCGAGCTTGGCCCGGGGGTATTTGAACCGGGCGGGGTTGTCGGCGGAGCGTTTCGTGGCGTGTCCGTTCGCCGCTGGGGAGCGGATGTATCGGACCGGCGACGTGGTGCGCCGCCGCGCGGACGGCCAGCTGGAGTTCGTCGGCCGCTCCGACGAGCAGGTCAAGGTGCGCGGCTTCCGCATCGAGCCTGGTGAGGTCGAGACGGCTTTGGCCGCGCATGCCGGGGTTCGGCAGGCGGTGGTGGTGGTTCGTGAGGATGTGCCGGGTGATGCGCGTCTGGTGGGTTATGTGGTGCCGGATCTGGCGGTGGCGGCGGCTGCTGCGGATGCTGCCGGGCAGGTGAGTGAGTGGCAGGAGATTTACGACTCGGTGTATGCCGGGTCGGAGGTGGACACCTTTGGTGAGGACTTCACCGGCTGGGACAGTTCTTATTCGGGTGAGCCGATTCCGCTGGGGGAGATGCGGGCTTGGCGTGATGCTGTGGTGGAGCAGGTGCTGCGCTTCCGGCCCGAGCGTGTCCTGGAGGTGGGTGTCGGTTCGGGTCTGTTGTTGTCGCAGTTGGTCGAGCATTGTGCGGAGTTCTGGGGTACGGACCTGTCGGGCACGGTGATCGATCGGTTGCGTGGCCAGGTCGCGGCGCGGGGGCTGGCCGACCGGGTGACGTTGCGTGCCCAGGGGGCCGATGTCGTGGACGGATTGCCTGAGGGGTATTTCGACACGATTCTGCTCAACTCCGTCGTGCAGTACTTCCCCGACGGGGAGTATTTGCGGCGGGTGATCGACCGGCTGGTCGGGCTGCTGGCGCCGGGTGGCCGGCTGGTGGTGGGCGATGTGCGGCATGCCGGCACGTTGCGTGCCTTCCACGCGGCGGTACGGGCGCCGCGTTTCGCCGGGCAACTGGACCGGTTGCGGGCTGCGGTGGCGCATTCGGTGATGGTGGAGAAGGAACTGGTGGTGGCGCCGGAGTTCTTCACGGTCCTGGCTGAGGCTGATTCCCGGATCGGGGCGGTCGACATCCGGCTGAAGACGGGTGGTTACCTCAATGAGCTGACCCGGCATCGCTACGAGGTGGTGCTGCACAAGGACCCGGCCGAGGTCGTCGACGCCTCTGACGTGCCCACGCTGGCGTGGAGTCCGGACCTTGATCTGGATCAGGTCGCCGTGCCGGTGCGGATCGTCGGCATTCCCAACGTCCGTCTGGTGGAGGAGGTCGCGTGCGAACAAGCCCTGGACGATGACGTGGTGGCCCCGACGGCCGGGATCGACCCGCACGACTGTATCGAGTGGGGTCAGAAGCGGGGTGTGCAGGCGATCCCGACCTGGTCGGCGGCGTCGGTGGCGCACTTCGACCTGCTGATCCTGCCCGCCGGCACAGGGCCGGTGTTGTCCGGCGGATATGTCCCGGCTGTGGCTGGGGTGCGGTTGGTGAATGATCCGAAGGCGGCTCGTGGTCTGGGGGCGTTGCTGGCTGAGGTTCGGGCGGGGCTGGTGGATCGGTTGCCGGAGTATTTGGTGCCGTCGGTGGTGGTGGCGATTGGTGCGGTGCCGTT
>NZ_JBHSPA010000039.1:0-100872 GCF_042656245.1 Nonomuraea insulae | reverse complement strand
CCCGCAGATCCTCTCCAATCCCGCCCTGACCGGAATGCCTCGCTCAAAGCTGGACCGGCTGACAGTCGACCTGCGAGCCCTTGACCAGCAGCGCCCGCGAATCAAATCAGGCCGCCCACCCACCGTGGCCTTCACCGACCAGGTCCTGCTCACCGTGCTACACCAGCGGCTCGGCCTGGCTGTCGAACCCCTGGCGGTTCTGTTCGCCACCAGCCGGACCACCGCCTACCGCACCACCTGCAGCATCAGCGCACTGTTCAACCAGTCCGGCACCCACATCACACCCGCACCCACCCCGCCAGGCCTGCTACGCCTCCTGCACGCACGCGTCCTCGCCGAAGACACCAAAGCCGCCAACAAGATCAAACCCGCGTGTTAATAATCTGCAAGCCCTTAGGACTTGCCGGGAAATAACTTGCTGGTTCGCAGCCGCCTGACCTGGAGATACGTCGCTGGAACCGACGATTTATTGATCGGCGGGCCCTTAGCCAGAGTCGCAGATCAGCGACGTGGCTCAAGGAAGTCCGATCCTCCCTCGCCTATGGTCGCTCGATGTCGGCGCCTCTGGGAAGCGCTAATCCACCGAATCATGCGGGCTCATGAGTTGAACAGAGCGCGACCATGCCGCGACGCTGATCGGTATGCCGGTACAGCACCATCCACACTTGAGAAACTCCGACATGAAGTCCCATGTGCCCCTGTGTGTCCCATTGCTTACAGATTGATGGGCATTGAAAGTTCGACGTGCTATAGTTACTAACTAGACACATCCCGCAAGAGCGAGGTGTTCGGTGCGCAAGACAAAACGCTCCCAGCTAAAGTCGCAAGCGTTAGTAGCCAGCTGCCTATTAGGAGTCCTCGCTGGCATAGCAGCAAATTACGCCTCATCGTTTTTTTCTGAAGGCCTGAAGTGGCCCACCATGGGCGCTACTTTGTTGATTATTTCAACCATTGCCGCTCTCGCTGCTTCAACTGCTCTCGTTATACGCACAATGAAGAGCACATCTGATCCGGAGCCAAGCGATGATGCCGCAATAAGACGGATACATATATCACTATCTGGGTCTATGGACTCCAACGACTGGCCGTACCCCGACCCGCAACTACAGCCGTCTGTGATGCTCAGGCGAGGCAGTTCCGAAGTTGAGGAAGGTCACCGCCAGTCCAGCAGCGCTTTTATAGCGCATCTCACCTCTGATCCACGATGTACTATCGTAACGGGGCTTGCCGGCTCCGGTAAGACAACCCTTCTCCGACGCATCGCTACGCAAATAGCTATCGCTCGCGAGAACGGCGAGTCAAGGTATGCACCCCTACTGTTAAGTTGCGGCGCTTGGACTGAAGGCAGCGAACTAGCAAATTGGGCAGCTAAGCAAACACGTCATAAATTTGGCATACCATCCGAGATTACCTGGGCATGGATAAGCCGCGGCTCAGTTGTCTTACTCCTCGATGGCGCCGACGAGATTCTGGACAAAAAAAGCCGGGAATCTTTTATCTTCGAGGTTAATAGATGGCTGAACTCCCCAATAGGCGGCAGGGTCATCCTCTCATGCCGCACCGATGCTTATGTGAACTATTTCCAGAGAGTGCAGCATGAGCAGGTAGCCGACTTGGAGCCTTTATCGCAGGAAGTTCTTAAGGAATACTTCAAAAGGCTCCTGTCTGAGAGAATATCCGATCCACTCAGAAGGGCAAATACACAATCTTTGCTTCGCAAGATTGCTGCAACAGTACCCAATGAAGATCCTGGCTGGTCTACGCCTCTCGTTGTCCGCATCCTTACGGATGCGGTTATGAAGGCAGCAGGGCCTGCTGAAGTCGAGACTCAGGCTGATCCAGGCGCTTTAGCGGTCGGTCTAGGTGACTCGCTGAGCAAGAAGGGCGATGTGCCCGGGGCGATTGAATCTTACATGGCCGCTATTAGGAATCGGTCCTCCCAATGGCGGTCACTTGCTACTCTACGTGCCTATATGCTTCTCGCTCAATCTGGAGACTACCAGCGCGCAAATAGCACACTGGCACAATCAATAGCTTCCGAGATTGAGCGTCCGCTGCGCTCAGAGTTAATGCCTGTAGCAGACCATTTGTCCGCCGATGAACATGCTGTCCTGGCGGCGCTTTCCCCGTCCATCAGCTACGACCCCTTCCAAGTGAGCAGTATGGCATCCATTCCTCCGAGCAGATGCAATAGCGCTTTGCGCCAACTGCGGGAGCGTGGACTGGTCGATGTTGTTGATACGGATAGCACTAATCCGAGGTTCCAAAGGTCTGCCGTCGAACTTATCGAGCGGTGATATGTCCGTTTCTGCGCTGTTGGCCGGAGCGCTCTCTGGAGTGTTGTGTCTTTGCGAGATATTCAATGCCTCTCGCAAGCCACCAGCCGTTCGAGCGTGTGGGTGGTTACTTGTTCTGTTCGGCTTCGACTTTGCCGCCGGTCTCCTCTCTTATGCAATCTTGGTCGAGACTCTCAAAGGCCTTACGTGGTTTGTAGGTCTCTGGCCAATATTCTTGGCAGGACTCTGCGGATCTGCTCTTCTGAGAAGTCAACTTGCACTGCTTGGAAGCGGCCAAGAGGCCTCGTATCACGGTCCGGCGGTTCGCTATCGCCGACTGCAGAAGCAAATAGAGTTGAAGATTGATCGGCTGGGTGCGGCCGCACAGAGCGATTGGGTCGCAAAAGCTGTGCCTCAGGTAGAGCGGATTGGGGTTAATGAATTAGACCTACGAGTATCAAATTACGTGAAAGCGCTTGAAGGTATTGAAGAGAAGCAGCGGCAAGATATGCTTGATTATTTCCAGCAGACGTTGACAGATGCTACGATTACAGATTCTCAGAAATGCCGATATGTTGTCCAAAAGTTGGTGGATAACGAGTGTCGCCCGTGCGTCAGGAGCTTACTTCGTCGAGCGAAGAATATGTGACTTCTGCCATGGCGGCACTTTCTCCGTCATGGTTGCAGGCTTCTGCTGCGGGGGCGGCGCTGGCCGCGACCGGCCGGAGAGCCGCAGCGCGGCCAGTGACCGCCCCGACGCTTGGCAGGCCGCCGCAGGCGGGCTGCCCTTGATGACGTACAGATATTTAGCTTTCTGAGCTCAGCCACCTTGGTGATCTTGCGCTCGGTTATCGGTCAATCCATCCAGGGCATGGCGCTTGCCCAGATGCTTTCGAGGCTGTCGAGGTAGGTTGCCGCGGCTGCCGATGAGCCAAGGGCTCGCAGGTGGATGACTGGGGCTTGAGCTGCGGGTGTGCCGTAGGCGTGAGTATTGATCAGTAGGTCGTCATCGGCACAGTAGATGGAGTTGTACAGCACGGTTTGGTGGGTGCGTATCTCGACGTTGTCGACGCTGGCGAGGTGGCCGTAGAGGACGAGGGCGTTCCTGGTGCGGGCGGCCATGACCTGTGACCCGACCCCCTCGTCGATGCCTCGCGCGGCCACCTGGGACGCGTTGGGGTCGCCGAGGAGGATTCGCGTCCTGACGCCTGCGCGGGCTCGGTCGGCGATCAGGTGGAGGATGCCGGTGTCTTCGGCGAGGAAGAGGCCGCTGTAGGTGAGGATGTCGATCTTCCGGGTTGCTGATTGGAAGAGCTGGCGCCAGGTGGCCTGTGGGACGGCCCAGCGGTGGGGGAAGACTGCCTGGACCTCGTCGGATATTGTGCGACGCTGCTCGCTGAGGTGGGGCCAGAGGTCGGCTTCGTCGAGGTGGAGGAGGTCGGCGACGGCCCAGCGGTGGCGGGGGTGTGGGGTGCGGCCCTTGAGCCAGCGGGCGACGGTCTTGGGGTCGACTGCTAGGTGTGCGGCCACGTCGACCGGTTGGAGGCGGGCAGCGTTCAGGGCCTGGCGCAGGTTGTCGTTCATGTGGCGCACCTCCCGTGGGGCCGGGCGTTCTGCCTGGGAAGTTAACACGAGACGTCCCTAGACGTCCCTGAGTTGCGGTGTAAAGGTTCCAGGCTGCGGGCGAACCTCGTTGTACAGACCGTGACGATGAAGGGACAGCCCGGTTATGAGCAGTATCAAGGAGCGTCGGCGGGCGTGCGAGGAGACGTTGCTCGCCGCGCTACGCAATCAGCTGGTGGAAAGGGACGTGTCGGCTGTGCTCCTCATCGAGGACAGCGGCCGTCCGGGCGTTGAGGTGCTCGACGTCGCCGGCCGGACTCGCCGGATCTACGTCCACCTTCAGTTCCGCTGGTTCTACTGGGGTGACCAGTCCGACGAGCGCGTCTTCTGCCTGGAGCTGCCTACTGCGGTCGCACGGGTCCAGCAGGCGGCCCAGGATGGCTGGCGGCGCGGGGAGCAGGGGGAATTGAGCTTCAACTTGGGCGCGCTCGCCGAGGCGTACCGGTTCTGAAGCGTCCATCGACAGTGACGAGGTGGCTGACCGGTTGGCGGGTCTACACGCAGATCGTCGACCGGCTCCGAGAACGGATCGAGATGAGCAGGTATCCGGTGGGTTCGATGCTGCCGTCCGAGGCGGCGCTGTGTGCGGAGTTCGGGGTCGCGCGCAACACGGTACGGCGGGCGATGGCGGTGCTGGAGGCCGAAGGGCTGATTCAGACGATTCCCGCCAAGGGCCGGCTGGTCCTCGGCGGCGGCAGGGCCGAGAAGGAGCCGTATCTGTATCAGGTCATCGCAGGGGAGCTGCGGGGGCAGATCGAGAGCGGTGAGCTGGCACCGGGGAGCGCCGTGCCGAGTGAGCTGACGTTGCGGCGCGCTCATGGGGTGTCACGGAGCACGGTTCGGCAGGCGCTCGCGGTCCTGGAACGGGAAGGGCTGATCGTGGCCGAGCATGGGCGCGGGCGGTTCGTGCGGGGTGAGACGTCCTAGGACGTCCTGCGGGGTCTGCCGGCTCGATATGGGCGAGGTGTGCCTATCGTGGGCAGCGTGGGACAAGCTGAATGGGCTCATGACCTCGCCAAAGACCTGCTGGAGACGACGCTTCCGCGGCGCTGGGCGCACACCCAAGGGGTAGCCGCCCGCGCTGTGTCGCTCGCCCCCATCCTTGGCGACGAGGCCGACACCCTGACCGCCGCCGCCTACCTGCACGACATTGGATACGCACCCAGCCTGGTCGCGACGGGCTTTCACCCTCTTGACGGCGCACGCTACCTGCGCGACGTGCACCGAGCTGACGACACGCTCTGCCGCCTGGTGGCGCACCACTCGTGCGCGGTCAACGAGGCGCTCGAACGCTCCTTGTTCACCGAGCTGACCACGGAGTTCGACGAAGAGCGTCCCGAACTGGTGGAGGCACTGACCTACTGCGACATGACCACCGGCCCGGACGGGACCCATCTCACCGCGGCGGAGCGGCTGGCGGAAATCCACTCACGGTACGGGCCGGAGCACCTGGTCAGCCGGTCGATCACCGCATCAACACCGTGCATCCTCGCCGCGGTTCGCTCTGTGGAGGCGGCATTGAGCGCTCGGGCATGATGGGTGGATGCGTCTCCCTGGTCCGTCAGATCCTCAGATGAGCAAGCTGGCTCGGCGCTATGTGCATCCTGGTAAGGACGACGTCCGGCGCTATCTCAAGCTGCTGCACGGGAACTTCCTGACGCTGCCTGAGCCGGTGTTCCGCTCGTTCGCCGGATCACTTGCCAAGGACGTGTCAGCGCTCACGCAATTCCCCCACAGGCGGGCGATCCGCTCACGCAATTCCCCCAGTGACCGCTCGTCGTGGACCACGGTGTAGCTCGTGATGTCCGTCCCGGGGACGACGAACGATTCGAAGACGGGGCTGACGACGTTCAACTCGACGGTGGCCCCGTTAGGCCTGCTGAGGTCGGTTCTGCCGTCCACATGACCATGCTGTGGCTGGGCCCCGTCACGTTGATCATTCGGACTGCGCGGCACCGCTTCGGCCGTGTCCGTGCGAGAGGATCATCCGGTCACTGAGGGCGGGCTGGGGGAATTACGCGAGCCCAACCCTGGGGAATCTCGTGAGCGACCACAGGACGCGCGGAAGATCACGGATGATGATCTACGAGTCCTGCTGGACAGCGAGTGGCGGGCACGGCTGACGGCAGCGTGGCTGATCGGCATGGACCGGCGCATCCAGCATCGCGAGCAGCTCGGCGAGTTGCTCTTGGAGAGCGAACTCGTCTATGCCGGTCAGGGGTACTGCTTCGCGCTGGCTCGCTTCGGCGAAGAGCGAGACGCGGAGATCCTCACGGCTTACCTGGACCGGTGGCTCCCAGAGACATACTGCAGATACAACCAGGACGACGCGATGGGGGCTCTTCTCCATCTGGACGAGTCGCATTCAACCGAACGCGCGGCTCGCTTCCTCACTCCCGGCGGTCTCTGGGAGCGCTCGGCCATGGCCGGCGAGAACCCGGTGCGGCAGCAGCACATGCAGCTCCTCTGTGAGTTCGCCAACAGCTGTATGGGCGCCGACCTCGCCCAATGGCTCCCGAAGAGACGGCATTTCCTGGACTCAGCCGATGTAGGGCAGGCCGGTCCCGGCTAGGAAGTGCTCGATCCGCATCCTCATCGACTTGTCCATCTGCAGCTCGGCGACTTGGCTGTGGTGGACCCAGCGTACCTCGCGGGACTCGCTGCTCGGCGTCGGCTCGCCGCTTACCGCCTGGCCCGTCAGGACGATAGAGAACTCCTGGCGGGCTTCGCCGTTGGAGGTGTAGAGGATCACGTGCCGGGGGTCGCTGTAGGTGCCGGCCAGGCCGGTGATCTCGCAGACGATGCCGGTCTCTTCGAGCGTCTCGCGGATAGCGGCCTGTGGGATGGACTCGCCCAGGTCGATGGCGCCGCCGGGGACGGCCCAGTTGTCGTTGTCGGTGCGGCGGATCATCAGCAGCTCACCGGCGGCATTGGTGACGATGACGTTCACGGACGGCACCAGGCTGTTGGGGGCTGGGGCGTCGGGGTCGTCGTAGTAGTCGATCCGCTTGGCCATGGCTCAGGACCCTATCGGCCGGGCGCCGTCCCAGACGCGTTCGAAGCTGGTGGCGTAGGTGGTGACCATGTCTCCGCCGATCACCTTGCGGAGGTGGAAGACCGGAGCGTTGCCCGCGGGGACGCCGTACACGTGGGTGTTGACGAGGAACTGGTCGTCGGCGCGGTAGATCGAGTTGTACAGCACGGTGGAGTGCAGGCGGAACTCGACGTTGGTCCGCTCGCGCAGTGAGCGGTACAGGACGAGGACGTTGCGGATCTTGAAGGCCATGCCGTCGTCGATGCCCTCGTCCTTGCCGCGCTGGGCCACCTCGGCGCAGTCCGGGTCGCCGAGCAGGATGCGCACCCGGACGCCTGCATCGGCCTTCTCACCGAACATGCGCAGCAGACCGGCATCATCGGCGAGGAAGAGACCGCTGTAGACCAGCACGCCGATCTCTTCGGACGCTGCGGCGAACAATCGTCCCCACACGTCCCTGGGGACGGCCCAGCGATGGGGGTAGACGGTGACGATCTCGCTCTCGGACGCTGAGGCGACCTGGTCACGAGTGAGCGCTTCGGGCCAGAGGTAGGTTTCCTCGGTTTCGAGGTACGAAGCCACCGCAAAGCGGTGCTTTCGGTACGGCGCGCGGGACTTGGTTACCCACCGTTCGACCGTTTTGGGGTCGACCGCTATGGCCTCCGCCAGTTGGGCGATGCTCACGCCGCGCTGCAACAGGGTCGCTCGCAACCGCTCGTTCGCCATGTCACCTGCTCAGGAGGACGTCTGGGGACCTGCACATCGTAGGACGGACGTCTTGAACATGTCCCGTCGTGTAGTGATCTCGTCCTAACTCTCCGTCGCAATCTTGGTGTCACAAGGCAACACCGGTGCGCCCCGGAAGGAGAGGTGATCACATGACTGAGCAGATCTACCCCGAGCCCGCCTGTGAGTGCAGCGCCGGCCTGGACGAGGGCCAGACTCGGTGCCGCAAGTGCCGGGCCCGGGACCGCTGGATCAAGAAGCAGAAGGCCAGGCGCCGGGAGGGCATGCGGCGCGAGGAGACCCGCCGTCCCCCGCGCGGCCCGCGCCGCATCACCATGGCGGGGGTGACATGGACGTGATCGCGCTCATCATCGCCGGACTGCTCGGCGTCATCCTGCTGGTCGGCTACATCGCGGTCCTGGTCGGCATCCGCCGCGATGACAAGGCGCTGAACCTGCGGCGCCGCCCGGACGGGGCCTCAGCCGCGCTGGCCCGGAAGGTTACCGGCTGCTACGTCCGGAACGGGGCTTCGTGGACGTAGCCAACTGCTCCTCGACCCGCGCCAGCCGCACCGCCAGCCCCTGTACGACGGACCGCAGCTCGGCCACCTCGCCGGCCACGTCACCGGCGGGGGAAGTCTCGCCGGGGTCGCTGACGAACACGCCCTTGCCCTGCTGGCCGATCACCAGGCCCTCGTTGCGCAGGATGCCGACGGCCATCTTCACCACCGACAACGACGCGTCATAGCGCTCGGCGAGCTGGGCGGTGGACGGCAGCGGAGTTCCGGGCGCGAGAGAGCCGCCACGGATCTGCGCACGGAGATCATCGGCGATCTGCAGGTAGCCGGGGCGCCCGGTGTTCTTGACCATCGCGTCCATCACACCACGAATCACCAACCAAGCCAACCGAGAGGACGTTGACAACTGAGCCAACTAGGTTAACTATGTTGGCTAGGACGAATAAGGAGGTCACAGCCCATGCGTACCGTCCCGATCCCTGTGGACACCAACCAAGCTCGCCATCACCTGCGTCAAGGCCCCGCGCCCGCGCGTGCTCAACCGCGACACC
Organism: Nonomuraea insulae; assembly: GCF_042656245.1. Taxonomy (NCBI): domain Bacteria; kingdom Bacillati; phylum Actinomycetota; class Actinomycetes; order Streptosporangiales; family Streptosporangiaceae; genus Nonomuraea; species Nonomuraea insulae. The sequence continues at coordinate 92,145 of NZ_JBHSPA010000039.1, read as the reverse complement.
GGCGAGATCAAGACCGACAAGAACGGCAACACCGTCTACGAAGTCACCGTCTCGGTCGAAGACGAGTTCGGCCGGATCGAACTCGTCAAGATCGGCATCACCGGCGAGCCGCCCATCACCGTCGGCGACACGGTCAACCCGGTCGGCCTGCTCGGCTACGTCTGGGAGATCGCCGGCAAGTGGGGCATCGCCTACCGCGCCACGGCGCTGCTCCCCGTCCGGGAGGCCGCCGATGCGTGATGCGCTGAATGTGCTCGCAGTCCTGGCCGCCACGGCGGCCGGGCTGTGGGCCTGGCGCCGCTGGCACCCCGCCTCGTTCTGGCTGATGATCGGCTTCCCGCTCGCCGCCATGTCCGTCCGCGCGTCCTGGCGGCGAGTCGCCCTCGGCTGCGGGCTGACCAAGAAGCGGCAACGCTGGTGGTTCACCACCGTGCCCGGCGCGATCGCCTCCACCGGTCTGGTCAAAGTACGCCGCCGCTTCCAGCGGGTCGCCGTCGACACCAAACCGTTCATGTGGCTGCCGCTGCCGACCCGCCACGGCTGGCGCATCACCCTGCACGCCCTGGAAGGCCAGACGCCCGGCGACTACGCCGACGCCGCCGAACGGCTGGCCCACTCCTGGGGCGTGCACGCCATCCGAGCATCCTCGCCACGGCCCGGCCGCGTGGTGCTGATGGCCACCATCCGCGATCCGCTGGTCAAGGTCGACCAGCTCCCGGTATCGGATGAGCTGCTCAAGGTGACCGTGGGACGGCTGGAGACCGGACTCCCCTGGACGATCGACTTCCGGACCGTGCCGCACTGGCTGAACGCGGGGGCGACCCAGTCCGGCAAGTCCAACCTGGCCAACGCGCTGATCGTCGGCCTGGCCCCGCAACCCGTCGCCCTGGTCGGCTTCGACCTCAAGGGCGGCGTGGAGTTCACCCCGTACAGCCCGCGCCTGTCGGCCATGGCCACCTCACGCGCCGAATCCGTCGCGCTGCTGGAAGACCTGGTCGCGCTGATGATCGACCGGATGGGCCTATGCCGCCAGGCCGGCGCCCGCAACCTCTGGCAACTACCACCCGGCATCCGCCCGGTGCCCGTCGTGGTCCTGGTCGACGAACTCGCCGAGCTGTACCTGATGGCCGACAAGTCCGAGAAAGACGAGATCGCCAAGACCTCCACCGCGCTCCTGCGGGTGGCACAGCTCGGGCGAGCGTTCGGCATCTACCTGTTCTGCTGCGGCCAGCGCATCGGCTCCGACCTCGGCCCCGGCGTCACCGCCCTACGGGCTCAGTGCTCCGGACGCATCTGCCACCGGGTCAACGACCCCGAGACCGCCACCATGACCCTCGGCGACCTCGACCCCGCCGCCCAGGTCTCCGCTCGCGCCATCGCCGCCGAGACACCCGGCGTCGCCATCGTCGCCGGTCAGGACGGCCAGTGGTACCGCGCCCGTTCCTTCCACGTCAGCGAGCAAGCCGCCGAACGCGCCGCCCGCACCCACGCTCACCTCGCCCCGTCCTGGGACGAGATCACGACCCACCTCCCGCAACCCGTCACCGCCTGACATCGAAGGGAGGGCAACGATGCGACGCTTCGCCTGCTGGCTGCTCGACACCGGCCCGGTCCTCGTCCTGGCCGCCATCGCGGGTGCCGGATCGTTCACCCACATCCGCGACACCGCCCGCCAGCACGGCCAGACCGGCTGGATGTCCTGGGCCATCGCCGTCTGCATCGACCTGACCTGCGTCATGGCCGCCCGCGAACGCCAACGCGACAAGAAGACCGGCAACGGCCGACGCGGACCGTTCTCCTGGCCCGTCCTGGTCCTGACCGGCGCCATCGTCCTGTCCCTGGCCGCCAACCTCGCCCAAGCCGCCCCGACCGTCTGGGGCTGGATCACCGCCGCCACCCCAGCCGCAGCGTTCCTCATCGCCGTCTCGATGCTCGAACGCCGCGCCGCCCGTCCCGAACCGTCCGTCATCCCGGCCGCCCCGTCCTCGCCTGTCCTGGCCTCGTCCCCGGTTCCCGAACTCGTCCCGCACGGCCGCACGGACGAGGACGACACCCAGGACGGGCAGGACGGCGACCTCGCGCCCGCGCTCGTCGATTACGCCCGCCGTGTCGCAGACGAACACCACGCCAAACACGGCAGACCCATCACCCGCGACGCCCTCCGCGCCCACCTGGGCGTCTCCCACCAACTCGCCTCAGACCTGCTCCGCACTCTGCGCACCGCCTGACCCAGAAGGGAGACCACCGATGACCTACGACCACCGATCCGCCCTCATCAACGGCCTGCTCAACCTAGCCGCCTTCCTGGAAGCCCACCCCGACCTGCCCGTCTCCTCCAGCGTCACCGTGCACCACTTCCCCAAGCAGGACAACGACGCCGATCTCCGCGCCGAGATCGACGAGATCGCCACCCGCGTCGGCTCATCCATCGACTTCGAGGACTCCCCGTATGGCCACTACGCCACCTCGATCTGCTTCGGGCCGGTGGAGTACCGGGCCGTGGCCGTGCTCGCCGCCGCCCGCGCCCGCCACGACGCCGAAGCCAGCTACCGCGGCTGCATCCAGCCCGATAACACCTAGGAGATCGCCGTGCGCATCCGCCTCGACGGCACCCGCGCCGAAATCGTCGACGCCCTGTTCCGCCTACGCCTGCACTTCACCGTGATCGGCGCCTCGCGCGTCTACCCCGATCGCGGCAAGCCGCACCACTGGCGCATCTACCTCACCACCACACCCCGCGACAGGAAGTGACCACGTGTACGAGGTGATCCACTACGGCTGCTGCACCTGCAACGGCACCGGACTCGACAACGACCGCAACCGCAACCGCTGCCGTGACTGCGACGGCACCGGCATCGACAACCACGGCGCCTAACGCGCAGCGCCCCCGGCCTGGCCGCACATCCGCCAAGACACACGCCAGGTCGAGGGCCATCCCTTCACCCCAACGAGCGAAAGGAGGACACCATCTTGCCCACAACCCACGCCACTGCGCACGCCAAAGCGGGCATGATTGCCCGACTCAACCATCCCGACTACGACCGCTGGGCCACCCAAGTCCGCAACACCGGCGGCTGCCGCCAACCGATCCACCTACGCGGCAAGGTCGACCACTACGACCAAGCCACCGGCCAACTCCTGCACCGCTACACCACCCGCCACGAACCCGACGGCATCCTGCGCCTGCCATGCAAGACCCGCCGCGCCTCCCGCTGCCCGGCCTGCGCCGAGACCTACCGCGCCGACACCTACCAGCTCATCCGCGCCGGACTGATCGGCGGCAAGGGCGTTCCCACGACCGTCACCAGCCACCCGACCCTGTTCGTCACCCTGACCGCGCCGAGTTTTGGAACGATCCATTCACGGTGGGAGAAGAACGGCAAGGTCCAGCCCTGCCACCCCCGCCGCAACACGCCCACCTGCCCGCACGGCCGCGCCCTGACCTGTACCGCCCGACACGGCAAGGACGACCCGCGCCTCGGCGAACCGCTCTGCGCGGACTGCTACGACTACACCGGCTCCGTCCTGTTCAATGCCCTGGCCCCGCTGCTGTGGAAGCGCTTCGCCGACGCCGTACGCCGCCACCTCGCCAAACACGGCGGCCTCCCGCTCAGAGAGCTACGCCACCACCTCACCCTGTCCTTCGCCAAGGTCGCCGAATACCAACGCCGCGGCGTCGTCCACTTCCACGCCGTCATCCGCCTCGACAGCTCCGACGGACCAGCCTTCCCACCTCCGGCCTGGGCCACCGCCGACGCCCTGACCCACGCCGTCCAGCACGCGGCCAAGGCCGTCACCGCCACCGCACCCGCCTACGAAGACCAACCCGAACGCGCCCTGCGATGGGGCAGCCAACTCGACATCCGCCCCATCACCCTCAACGGCGACCTCACCGAACAAGCCGTCGCCGGCTACATCGCCAAGTACGCCACCAAAGCCGCCGAATGCGTCGGCACCCTCGACCGCCGCATCAACCCACTCGACAACCTCGACGCCTTCAACCTCCGCGACCACGCCCGCTGCCTCATCACCTCCTGCATGCACCTCGGCACCCTGCCGGACCTGGCCGAACTCCGGCTCGCCGATTGGGCCCACATGCTCGGCTTCCGCGGTCACTTCTCTACTCGCTCCCGCCGCTACTCCACCACCCTCGGGGATCTGCGAGCGGACCGCGTACAGCATGCCCGCGACACCGACATCACTACTGGGCGGCTCCCGCTCTTCGACGAGGACACCGTCCTTGTGATCAGTGAATGGGAGTACGCAGGCAAGGGCTACTCAGCGGGAGATCAGCTCCTCGCCGCTGCCATCACCGGAACTCGGCTCGGAGATCCACATGCTCTCTGAGCTTCTCACTGTGCCCCAAGCCATGGCGGTTCTGAAGATCAGCCGCTGGACGCTCTACAACCTCATCCGCTCCGGCGAACTCGCCTCCATCATCGTCGGCGTCCGCTGCCGGCGGATCCCGGCGACCGCCATCAACGACTACGTGACCCGTCTCTGTGAGGAGGCCGCCTAAATGCCCACCAAGACCACACTCGCCTCCCCAGAAGAGCCCAAGCGCCCGCGTAAGAACGGACGCACCCGCGCCAACAACGAAGGCTCGATCTTCCCGTACAAGAACGGCTGGGCAGGCTACGTCTGGGTCACCACGCCCGAAGGCAAGAAGACCCGCAAATGGGCCTACGGCAAGACCCGCGAGGAGACCCACGAGAAGGGGCTCAAGCTGCACGAACTGGCCCGCAAGGGGCCGGTGGTCACCAAGTGCCGAAGCTCTCGGACTACCTAACGTACTGGCTCACAAACGTCGTGGAACCCAACCTCGCGCCCAAGACGATGGCCAACTACGAGATGTTCGCCCGGCTCTACATCGCCCCGGCCCTCGGCCCGAAACGGCTCGACAAGCTGACCGTCCGCGACGTCCAGTCCTGGCTGAACAAGCTGCGCCGCTCCTGCCTCTGCTGCGACCAGGGCAAGGACGCCGCCCGACCTGAGAATCACAACAACCCGAAGCGGCGTCGGCGCTGCTGCGCCATCGGCAAGTGCTGTCGGTCGCTGCCCTCGGAGTGGACGGTGCACGACGCCTACATGACGCTTCGGGCCGCGCTGAGCAATGCGGTGCGGGAAGAGACTCTGACCCGCAACGTCGCGGCGAACGTCAAGATGTCCGTCCCCCGAAAGCGGAAGGTGAAGCCCTGGTCCGTTGATGAGGCACGAACCTTCCTTGAGTCTGCGCGCACGCGTGAAGACCCGATGTAACCAGCGTACGTTCTGGTGCTGGTCCTCGGCCTTCGCCTCGGCGAGGCCCTCGGGTTGCGTTGGGAGGACGTCGAACTCGACCAGGCCGAAATGACGATCGGCTGGCAGCTTCAGCGGGTCGCGGGCAAGCTGCTGCACCGCCGCACCAAGACGGACGCCTCCGATGCCACGCTCCCCTTCCCGGAGATCGTCACGACGGCTCTGTGTTCCCGTCAACAGGCACACGACGCAGCCCGGGAAGCCGCAGGCGACGACTGGCAGGAGACCGGTCTCGTATTCGCCACTGCCAGCGGCCGTCCTGTTGAGCCGTCAAACTTCCGACGTAGTTTCGCCAACGCCTGCGATAAGGCCGACGTCCGCAAAATCCACGTTCACGCAACCCGCAAAACCTGCGCTTCTCTGCTCGTTGCGCTCGACGTCCACCCGCGCGTGGCCATGCAGATTCTCCGCCACAGCCAAATCGCTGTAACGATGAACATTTACAGCGAGGCATCGTCAGAGGAGACCCGCAAGGCGCTCAAGCGGCTCGGCGAACAGTTCGCTTCTTAGCCTCGGGGTGACTGACTAATGCTATTCAGTCACCCCGAGATAGAGTGATCCTAAGCCGTTACGTCACGATGTTGGCATCTAGCACGACCAGCACTATGACTACGAGCACGACCAGGATGCTTCGAAGAGAGACGCCCCAGCTCTCAGAGATCGAGACGTCGATCCTCATCCTGTAACTTAAAGCCTCGGACACTAGAACTCCTTACGTCTCGTGACTTATAAGAGTCGTCGCGCCTAGGACTAACTACCAACTTGCAAAGCTCTACTACAAGGTGCTATAACTAACTTGGTACAAGTTGAAGCACGATGACGCAAAACGAAGCAAGAGTCCTAGACTCAACTTCACACTGAAGGGCTCGGAGGCCGTTGCTGCGGCAGCCGAGCCTTTCTGTATGCAGCTGTCACCATACCCCTTTCCGGCATTTGCTTGCCAGGATAATGGGCATTTAGCTGTACTTCACTTCGGCGCAAGTCCACGTCCACGCCACCCAAGAACAGCCCTCGTGGGGCATGGCTGGCGCAACACAGGACCGCACCGGGAGGACTACAACCCGAGACCCTCACGAAGCGTTGCTAGTCTAGCCATTTCTTCACACAAGTATCAAGGGTCTCTCTTGTGCTCAAGTAGTTGGGCGTCGGGAATATGTGTTCATCAGTGAGATAAATGGCTTGTCTCGCCACTGACCTGCAAGGACAGGTGAAAGACCAGCAGTACGCCGCCGCTCGCGTAGACTCTGGATGCCCCACTTGAACTGACGACGCCAGCGGGTACGCAGGGGCGTCCGTACAGAGAGCGCTGGGACCGTAGCTGTACCCTGCAGCTGTACAAGATCGAAAAGGCCACTTCCCGATCATGGGGAGTGGCCTTTGACCTGCTGTGGAGCCTAGGAGATTCGAACTCCTGACTTCCTGCTTGCAAATCGGTCTGATCTTCGAGTACCACGGCCTCGACCTGGGCGACCGGCAGTCCGCCAGTGACCGTGATTGACCCCTGTTGACCGCCCTTAATGGCACGCTAATGGCATGGCGAACATGTGCATGGTCACGGGGTCTGTTCTGCCGGACCCCTGTTCTACGGTGTGCGGTCACCGTATTTTTCGATGATCGAGCTGAGAGAGCGTGAGGCTGACGGCATCTCCTGCCCCAGTGGATCCGGTGAGGTGACGCCAGTGTGTACGGATCGCATCCATTCGTCGTCGACCACAGCCTGGCATAGCGCTTCGGCGGTGATGAGCGTGGCGAGACCATAACTGTTCTCCCAGGTCTCCCGACCCGCTGGGCTGGCGGCGATCCATTGCTCGACGCTGGCGAGATCAGGAACTGGATACCAGTCCCAATCACTCATGTCGAACTTGACCACCAGGCCGCTCTCCGTCCGATAAGAGACCAAGGCTGGGGCTTCATCGATCCATACAGCACTCAGGCAGGGGCCATACTGCGCCAGAATGGGAAGAGCACCCTCGGTGACAGAATCGACGCGGTAGTCCATGATGACGGTGCCCTTGCCGAGGCGCCCGATGAGCATGTCGACGTCGTCTGCGAGGAAGCGCGCCGGCTGAGTGCTCTCGGGTGAGATGCCATACGCAGCCAGGACGTCGTCAATCTTGGTGGCGGAACACCACGTCAAGTCGACGACAAGCCGGGTTTGCTGGCGAAACCACTTGCTGTAAGTAGAGTCGATCACGGACGTTTCCTCTCAGCTGACACCGGCATGGGCCACGCTCAAGGATCTTTGCGCATCCGCGTGCCGTCCGCCGCCGAACCGCGATCAGCCACGTTGCTCGGTGAGCCAGGGTGAGGAACGAACCCTGGATCGTCGATCGCCCCCGAGCACGTACGGCGTCCAGCCATGCAGTGGCGATCGTAGGGCTGTAGCTGTGCGGCGGCGCGGCAACCCCGGCCGGAGCGTTCGATTGGTACGGCGGGGCCAGCGTGCGGTGCCCGGCCCGGTGTCCCGCCGCCGTCCGGGACCGGCCCCCAGGCCGCACGCCCGGACGGCGGGCGGGCGGAGGGCCGGAGGTACGGCGGCGCGCCGCGCCGCCGCTTGATCTCTATGAGAACAATTCGGCAACGCTAAGGATCGGTATAAAGGCTCGGCACATGGCCTAACACAAGGTGCGATCTCCGTCTGTGCCGTCACGCGTTGGACGCAGCAATAGCGGATGTCAGCCTGTCGAGTTACCCTGAATAGCGTGGAGACTCTCTGGACTGAGGTCTGGGCATGGTTGGCGTCAAACGCTACCGCAGAACGGGTGTCGATATTTATTTCCCTCATAGCTGTCTTTGTAGCGATTAGGGGCATGCGTCATACGCGGCGCAATGCTAGAGCTGCAGAGTCTCAGGCCAAAGCTGCCGAGGTCCAGGCGAAGGCAGCCGAAGAGCAAGTAGAAGCAGCAAAGGAGCAGTTGACGATCGCCGAAAGTCAATTAAGGGCTAGCATCCATAGCGCGCTTCGGCAAGAGGCAGAGCATATTGCCGAAGCTACCGCACTGATCGATTATAGAAACTTTCTCGAAGTGACTACGCCAAAACTTATCGTCGGACTGGAGCCAGTCACTTATCCTCCCTACTGGGAGCCTAACTCGCGACATAGCTCGACCGAACGCGCATATCCCCGACCCGAGCGCGATACGCTCGTATTCGATCATAGTGAGAATCAATTTTATGGCGTGGGGTTTATTGTCAGAGGAACGCTCATGAACGTGGGCGACACGGCAGCACTTGTCTACCTGGGCGGCCCCATGTTCGTTGAGGGCACTTCGAGTCTAACTCAGGGCGCGATCTTCAAGCCTCTATGTCTAGGCTCGGGGAGAGGCCATCTCCTGCGGCCAGGCGAAATTGCGCTCTTTGAGTGGAAGGCCGAGCATACGCTTGACAATTGGATGGAACTTTACAAGAAAGAACATCGTGGCGATTTCGCTAATTTGCCAAAGCAAATCGGGTATCGTCTAGAACATCCGTCTGGATCTATTGTTGCGCATTCTGCAGGATCGGCTGGAGAGGCCGATGTTCGCATATCGATGGAACTTAATGGAAATGTAGTATGGCCTCACGCTAGCGCGAGTCGAAATCACTTGATGCGCGAGCAATGGGTCACGTACACTTCCGGATGCGTTAGCATGGCCGTCAATACCGAATATTTGAGAATGCCAAAAAGTTTGGAGGACTTGCGTAAGATCACGAAGGGCGTGAACCCATTTACAGGGAGAGTGGATGACTAAGTCACTAGTATGTGCGCCCTACCTACCTTGAACATCTGATCATAGCGATATCGCCGTGTGGGCGGTCGCCAATGACTACCAGGAATTAGTCATCTAGGAAACTCTCCCAGTCCGCGGTGTGCGGGGTTGATGGCTGCCAGGAGTTCACGGGCTGAGGCATCACGCTTACCGGTGAGCGCCTTCTCTACTCCGGCGAGTTGTTGAAAGGCCCAGCGGGATTCGGTGCGTTGGGCGGTTTCCAAGGCCAGGCGTCCGCTGGCGATGCCCTCGTTGAGGTCGCCAATGCGGAGTTGGGCAGCGGCGATGTCGGCGTGGACGGCGGCGATCTTCTTGTGGTCGGTCTCGTGCGAGAGGGCGTTGAGGGCGGCTTGGCCTTCGTCGATGACGCGGTGTTCGTCGCCGAGGTTGACGTAGGTCGAGAGCCGGTAGGCGGCCATTCGGCCGGAGTCCAGGAAGCGGGTCCAGGCCCGCTCACGCTGCGGGCGCGCTTCGCCGTAGGTGTCCTTTGCCTGCTCCAGCCGGGTGAGGGCCTGGCGGTCGCCGAGGTTGGCGAGTTCTTCGGCTTCGCGGGCCAGTAGCCAGGCTCGGGTGGCGTTGTCGCCCTGGGCTGGTAGGTACTGCTGGGCCAGGCGGATGTTCTGCATTGCGGGGACGCCTCGGACGGCGTAGGAGCGGTAGGCGTAGGCGCAGGCTTGGATGATCGGGTGTCCGCTCTCCTGCGCCGCCAGCGTGGCGATGCGATCGAACGCGGCGGACTGTCCGGGCTGCTTGATCTCCCAGGCAATCCATGAGGCCAGGACGGCTGCTTCGCCGGTGGTGGCGGCTAGCCGGCGGCGTAGGCGGTCGGGAAGTCCAGCCTGGAGCAGGGTGCTCAGTTCGTTGAGGTGGGCGGTGAGGCCCTGGTAGAGGCTGCGGGCGGGCATGGTCTCTTCGAGGCGGTGGAAGCCGACCGTGCGGGCTTCGAGGCGTTCGACCGTGTCGTCTTGGTCGGCGCGTGTGCCGGAGAGGGCCAGGGTGAGGCGCTCCCAGGGGTTGGCGATGGAGGCGGCGCTTTCGGCGGTCAGTCCTGCTGCGATGAGCAGCATTGTTCGGCGGTCCATGTGGCCATCTAGCCTTCCCACGATCCAGGCCAGCGTCAGCATGTCAACGTCGCACGTGTCGTCGGGCTGGCGCGAGCCGATGACTACTTGTTCCACGCTAAGAAGGCTGCTTGCTGGTGTTCCATCCCGTGGCGGGATGGGTGTGGGCGGGTGTGGGACGCCAGTAAGGATGCGGGGGGCCAGACCGAGGGTGATGCGGGCGGGGTCGGGCATGTGCAGGCCTTCGGCGATGCGCTCGAAGACGTCGAGTGCGGTGACTTGGGCCTTGCCTTGCATGTACTCGCTGACTTTGCCCTGGCTGAAGCCCACGGCGACGCCGATGCGGGTTTGGCTGATGCCCGCGTACTGGCGGACGAGCCGGAACAGATGGCCGATGTCGCGATTTGTGAGGGCGGTGTGCATGTCGGGGCGTTGCCACAGGTCGGCCGGTATGACGACCGGTTCGGCCCCGTCTGCGGGCATGTGCCGTTTCCCCTTGCGTCCTTGGACTGCCGGTAACTCAACGCTCACGGTTCGGAGTTATCCCGTCAAGGGATATTGCTGATCCCGTCGAAGGATTCCGGCTCGGGATGGGTTGCCTTGCCGCAGGTGAAGACGCTTGTCCCATGACTCGGAGCGATCAACCGACAAGTGAGAGGTGCCGGGCCTGTCGGGCCCAGGGGTGGCGTTGGGTGCGCAAGAGCCGTGCCGATGCGCTGCGCCGTCTTGACGGGACGGCGGTCGAGCTTGTGCAGGTGACGTGCTTCGAGTGTTCCGGAGTCGGCAGAAAGCGGGCCACGTAGTGGAGATCATCACGGACTGCCTCAGTCCGCACGTCAGCAAGGTTCAGGAGGGGCACATGCAGTTGGTCTGGCGCCAGCCGCCGAAGGCCGAAGACCGCGCCCGGGTGGTGGCCTGGTCGTGCCACTGCCGGTCCACCGTGTACGAGCTGCGTCGCCTGGGTGGTCAGTCATACATCCGCCGGACGGAATACGACGGCGACGGCGGGGAGACGATCTACGAAACCCATCGGTGGTCCTACAACAAGGCCGCCGAGGTCTGGGCCACCCTGCTGGAAGGACTGACGGTGTAGGTGTCGCATGACGGCGCGGTTCCCTGGATCTGGGGCCGCGCCGTCGTCGTTTTGGGGTAGGTCCATGTGTCGCTAGAAGGGGTTGCTTAAGCAGCATGCGCTGATAGCCTGCTTGGCTAGACAGGCATGTTGAATGTGGAGCCCTGATGTCATTTGAGTACACGCCCCCGAAGTACGCGCAACTGATCGCGGAACTTGAGCGGCGCATCGACTCGGGCGAGTATCCGCCCGGCTCCCCGCTGCCCAGTGAACACCAGCTCATGGCCGAATTCGCGATGGCGCGCCCGACCGTCGTCAAGGCCCTCGGTGTGCTGCGCGATCAGGGCTGGATCGTCACCCATCAAGGCAAGGGCCGGTTCGTGCGTGGTCGCCCGGCCATCCCTACTAGTCAGCAGGCGCGGGCCGGGCGCGAACTGCTCGACCGCAAGGAAGCCCAGGTCTCCAGCCGCTTGCTGGTGACCGGAGAGGCCGAGGCACCCAATCGGATCGCCTCGTATCTGGGGCTCAAGCCCAAGTCGCCGGTCATGCTACGGCGGTCGCTCACCGAGCACGACGGCGAGCCGACCGAGATCTCTTCGACCTGGCTGCCGGTTGAGGCGGTGCAAGGTACGGCGCTGGCCGAGTCGGAGGAGTTGAAGCAGGGCCTTCGGCGCTATGTCGAGGGCGTGGCCGGCGCTTCGCTGGATCACATCATCGAGCACGTCACCGCGCGCAATCCGATCAAGGAGGAGTGCTCGCTCCTGGGGGTCAAGAGCTCGGCTGCGCTGCTCGTTGTCTACGCCGTGGCGTGCGATGCGACGGGCAAGCCGTGGGTGGTGGTGGAGTCTGTTCTGCCTGGTGACCGGCACGAATTGGAGGATGCCTACCCAATTCGGTAGCTGGAGTTCCAACTTCTCTCACGAAGCCCGCTTGGTGCACTTGACTGGCCAAGTGGGCTTCGTGCTTAATGGGCTTACAACTTGGTCAGTCAAGATGGCTGACCGCTCAAGAAGAGAAGAGACTCAACATGGCAATGCAAGGACCCATCCCCGTGACGTTCGCCCAGGTCTTCCCGCACGGCTGCTACACGGTCGGGGAGGTCGAGCCGGTCAAGGACTTCGAGGCATCGACGAACGGCAGGTTCGTTCAGGCGCGGGACAAGCAGACGGGCGAAGTCGTCTGGCAGATCCCGGTCATGGACGCCGACCCGTCGCTCAAGGCGGCCCAGAAGACCGTGGCGGTCAAGATCCTCAGCCCCACACAGCCGGTCCCCCCGGCCCCGGTCGCGGGGCTGCCGTTCACGCCGGTCGAGTTCGACGGGCTGACCGTCACCCCGTACGTCAACGGCTCCGGGCGGCTCGCCTACTCGATCAAGGCCAGGCAGATGCTCGCGCCCCGCACCAACGTCAAGTCCACCAACAACAGCAAGGAGGCCGCCGCATGAGCGAGCACCGTCCCTACACCTACGTCACCTTGTCCATGAAGCCCGACTCCACGCCGTACGTGGGGGTCTCCTTCCACACGCCGCGCCTGAAGGTCAGTGCCGGGATGTTGCTCAGCAACCCGCGCCCATACCTGGAGTTCCGCTCTTCGGAGGCCGACGTGCACATCTCCACCACCGGGGCCGGGCCGGTCACCGACGCCGACCTGGACCTCGCCCGCGACATCTTCAACGCCGCCGCCCGCTACCTGGCCGACTGCGAGTGCCTGCACGCCGAACAGTCGGCCCAGGACGCAGCCGACCCGGCGGCCTGACAAGCAAGCGGGGCCGCTGGAACTGGTCCTTCCGGCGGCCCCTCATCTCCCCTGACGCGAATCACGAGAGGTCTTCAGCCTAATGTTCAAGAGGCTTCCCGGTGACGAGGCGCGCAACCTGGTCACCACCACCCCGGACACCGCCGTCGTCTTCCAACCGGCTGTCGTCCGCACGCCCGCCATCATCACCCTGGTCATCTACCTCTACCGCTTCCTCGTCGCCCTGGTCCGGACGATCTGGCGGCACCCAGTGGCGACGGCCGTTCCCGCTGCCCTCGCCTACATCTGGTACCAGTACGGCTGGCCGCTGGCGGCGTCCCTGTTCGGCACGGTCGTGCTGAGCCTGGTCTCCTGGGCCTTCATCGACCGGCCGTCCTTCGCCTGCCTCGTCGGCTGGCGGCTGCTGGCCTGGTGGCGGCTCATGTCGGTCTACCGCCGTCACTGGCAGTCCGTCATGGACGTCTCCGGTCTCGGCAAACGCGTCTACGGACGCACCTACCTGCCCTGGCTCGTCCGCGTCCAGTGCGACGGCTGGGCCGACCGCATCACCGTGCGCATGCTGCGCGGCCAGGCGGTCAAGGACTGGTCCGACCGCATCGACAACCTCGCCCACGGCTTCGGCGTCACGTCCTGCCGGGTGGCGCTCATCAAGGGCGGCAGACTGTTGCTCATCTTCCCGCGCCGCGACCCCTTGGCCACACCGATCCCCGCGCTACCCGTTCCCGACGAACCGACGGTGGGGCCGGTCGAGATCGGCAAGCAGGAGGACGGCCAACCTCTCAAGCTCAAGGTGCACGGCACCCACGTCCTGATCGCGGGCGCGACCGGGGCCGGTAAGGGGTCGTTCCTGTGGGACACGATCCGCGGTTTGCTCCCCGCCATCCGGGCGGGCCTGGCCGAAGTCTGGGCGCTGGATCCCAAGCTGATGGAGCTGTCCTTCGGACGGGAGCTGTTCCAGGGCCGCTACGCCGCCGATCCGGCCGACTGCGCCGATCTCCTCGACGAGGCGGTCAGCGTCATGCAGAAGCGTGCGGCCCGCTTCGCCGGTCTCCAGCGCTCCCATATCCCGACGATCGAGGATCCGTTCGTCCTGGTCCTGGTCGATGAGGTGGCGTTCCTGACCGCCTACCAGCCCGACAAGCAACTGCGGCAGCGCATCTCCGCCGCGCTGGCCACGCTCGCCACGCAAGGCCGCTCGGTCGGCGTCGGCGTCATGGCCGCCCTTCAGGACCCGCGCAAGGAGGTCATGAACATCCGCAACCTGTTCCCGGACAAGATCGCCCTCCGGCTGGATGAGTCCGAGCAGGTGGACATGGTCCTCGGCGACGGCGCACGCGACCGGGGAGCCCTGGCCGATCACATCTCACCCATCCCCGAGCAAGGGGCCGGCGTCGCCTACATGCGCCTGGAAACCTCACCCGAACCCATCCGGGTCCGCGCCGCCTACGTCTCCGACACCGACATCCGCGCCATGGTCGCCCAGTTCGGGGAGGCCGCATGAACCTCGCCCACGTCCTTAACGGGCTGCGCTGCGCCTCCTGCGGCACGCTGAACGCCCTGTGGCTCGACCTGGCCCGCGCCCTGGTCGAGTGCCGCGAGTGCGGCCAGACCGCGCTCATCCTCACCGACACCGACGAAGGGAGGTCCCTATGACCCATGCGCACGACCGCGCCCTACCCCGAGCGGTACGACTGGCCATGCCCCTGGCCCGCGACGTCGTCGAAGAGGTCGCCAAGCTGAACGGCGTCTGCATCCGACCCGTCCCGCTCAAGCGGCTCGACACCCGCACCGGCCAGTGGGAGATCATCGACGTCCCGTGCGGCTCACCGATGGACAGCAAGTGCCCGCCGTGTGCCAAGCGCAACAAGCAACTGCGCAAGGCCCAGTGCCGGGAAGGATGGCACCTGGACGAGGAACCCACCATCACCCCGGATGACCCGAACGAGGAACAGCGCTGGCTGGTCGAGTTCCGCGCCGACATCCAGGCCCAGCGCGACGAGGCCGCACAGGTCGGTGACGACACGACCGACTTGGACGCGGTCATCGAGGGCCTGGACGAGGAGATCAACGCGGCGGGCATGCGCGGCAATGTGCTCGGCCGGACGGCGTCCAAGCGCTCCCGCTCGACCAAGCGCAGGCAGGACGCACCAGACCTGCCCAAGCGCAAGATGGCCCACACCACGCTGGGCCGGACCTTCCAGGCCCCGGACGGCAAGACCTACCGGCCCTCGCTGTTCGTCACGCTCACCTTGCCCTCGTACGGCAAGGTCCGCGACGGCGTACCGGTCGATCCCGGCACCTACGACTACGCGCGTGCCGCCCGGGACGCGCTGCACTTCTCCAAGCTGGTGGACCGGTTCGTGCAGAACCTGCGCCGTGTGGCTGGCTTCGACGTGCAGTACTTCGCGACCGTGGAGCCTCAGAAGCGGCTCGCCCCACACCTGCACATGGCCATCCGTGGAACGCTCCCACGAGCGGAGATGAAGCAGATCGCGGCGGCCACCTACCACCAGGTGTGGTGGCCCTCCGTCGATCGCGTGGTCTTCGAGGGCGAGCACCTGCCCGTCTGGCAGGAAGAGGCCGGCTACCTCGACCCCGACACCGGAGAGGTCCTGCCCACCTGGGACGAAGCCCTCGACGAGCTGGACGCCGACGAGGACGCCGAACCCCTGTACGTGATCCACTTCGGCGAACAGGTGGACGTCAAGGGCGTGCTCGCGGGCACCAAGGACGCCGACCAGTGCATCCGCTACCTGGCCAAATACCTGACCAAGAGCCTCGGCGACGGACTCGACAACCAGGCCCAGCACGAGCACGCGGCCCGCTTCGTCGATGCCCTGCGCTACGAACCCTGCTCACCCACCTGCCCGAACTGGCTCCGCTACGGCATCCAGCCCAAGGGCGCCAAGGCCGGAATGGCACCCGGCCGATGCCGCTCCAAGGCCCACAAGCCCGAACACCTCGGCTACGCCGGTCGTCGGGTCCTGGTCTCCCGCAAGTGGTCGAACAAGACCCTGACCGAACACAAGCAGGACCGCCGTACCTGGGTCCTGGAAGCCCTCGGCAAGGCCGACGAACCAACAGACCCGCACCGGTACATCTGGCGTCCAATTCCGGCCGGAGACGCCAACGTGCCGCCACTGGCCGCGCGTCTCTTGCGATCCGTACGCGAGCGGCAACGCTGGCGCGCTCACATGGCCGAACTCCAGGCCAGAGCAGACGGACAAGATCTTTCGGCAACTCCGCAGGCAGCGTGAAGGGAGGCAGATACATGGACCAGCTACTGACCGTCGATGAAGCGGCCGAGCTGCTGCACACCTCGGTTCGCTTCGTCCGTCGCCTGATCTCCGAACGACGCATCGAGTTCGTAAAGGTCGGCCGACACGTCCGTATCCGCGAATCGGCCCTGATCGCCTTCGTCGTCGCGGGCACTGTCACACCACTCACGCGCAGCAACGTCACGGGGAGGGCTGCCTGATGGCCAATAAGGATGGTCACCGGCGTTTCGGCAATATCCGCAAGCTCCCGTCCGGACGCTTCCAGATTCGCTATCCCGGCCCAGACGGCGTGATCCACACAGGTACGGCGACCTACGGCACCAGGACGGACGCCGATCGCGCTCTGACGCTCATCGAAGCGCAGATGATCTCGGGGGAATGGACCGACCCCGAGCGCGGCAAGATCGAGCTGGCCGTCTACGCGCGGGACTGGATCAAGGAGCGTCCGGGACTGCGGCCGAAGACTTTGGAGCTGTACACGTGGCTCCTGGAACGTCACATCGTCCCGACGCTGGGCAAGGTGCCCGTCGGCAAGCTGACGGCGAAGACGGTCCGTGCGTGGCGTGCCGGACTTCTCGACCGTGGGGTCTCCGTTTCGACGGCGGCGAAGGCGTACCGCCTGCTTCGGGCCGTGCTGATGACGGCGGTCGAAGAGGACAAGATGATCAGCCGCAACCCGTGCCGGATCAAGGGCGCGGGCAATGAGCACACCCCGGAACGCCCGGTGCTCACCGTGGCCCAGGTCTTCGAGCTGGCCGACCGGATGGCCGACCGCCGTTTCAGGGCCATGGTCCTCCTGACCACCTTCGCCAGTCTGCGGTGGGGTGAGGTGACGGCACTTCGCCGGTCGAGCATCGACCTGCAAACCCGCACCGTCAACGTACGGGAACAGCTCCTCGAACTCGACGGCGGCGAGATGCGCCTTGGACCACTCAAGTCGAAGGCTGGCCGACGAACCGTCAGCATCCCCTCGGTGATCATCCCGGTCCTCGCCGAACACCTGGCGACGTACGTGGATGAGGCCGAAGACGCCTTCGTGTTCCTCGGTAAGCGCGGGGCGTTCCTCCGGGGAAGCAACTTCCGGCGTGAGGCCAAGTGGGCCGACGCGCTCAAGGAGATGGGCGTGCAAGGGCTGCACTTTCACGATCTCCGGCACACCGGCAACACCCTGGCGGCCCAGTCAGGAGCGAGCCTCGCCGATCTCAAGGCACGCATGGGACACGACAGCGACCGGGCCGCGCTCATCTACCAGCACGCCACCCGAGACGCTGACCAGAAGATCGCCGACGCACTCTCGGCCCGCGTCAAAGCCGAGCAGAAGAAGGCGAAGAAAAAGCCCAAGAAGGGAGATGACGACGGCAGCACGGGCGCGCTGGTCCCCGCAGGCTAATGGCACGTTAATGGCACGGACACCCCGTCACATGATCAGTGGCGGGGTGTTTTCGCTGGTGGAGCCTAGGAGATTCGAACTCCTGACTTCCTGCTTGCAAAGCAGGCGCTCTGCCAACTGAGCTAAGGCCCCTTCGACGAAGATAGCTTACCGGGCGGAAGAAGCCACCTGCGTCGTACCAAGGTCGTCACTCAGGACCAAGCCAGGAAAATCCGCGATCGAGTCCAGGATGTGTGTCGCTCCGCCCTTCAGGAGGCGTTCGCGGCTGTGTACGCCGGTCATCACCCCCGCCACGATCGAGGCCCCGGCTCGTTTGCCGCAGAGCATGTCGCTCTCCGAGTCGCCGATGACCGCCACCTGACGTACGTCATCGACCCCCAGGCGGAGCACCGCGTGCAGGACCATGTCCGGCCAAGGGCGGCCGCGACCGCCGGCGTCCTCGGGGGAGATGGCGAGGTCGATCTTGTCGTGCCAGCCCAGGTGGCTCAGGATGCGGCTCAGGGTGGCGCGGCTGAAGCCGGTGATCAGGGCGAGCTTGATGCCGGTGCCGCGGAGCTTGTCGAGAACCTCCAGGACTCCGGGCACGGGTACGAGACCTGCCCGCTCCAACGCACCCTCATAGGAGCGTTCGAACGTCAGGTTCGCCGCCTGGGCCTGGGCCTCGTTCTCGGTGAAGATCCCGCGGAAGACATCGATCTTGGGGCAGCCCCGGGACCGGTGCACGTGAACCATGGCTCGCGCGTACGCTCCGGTCCCGGGCACTATGCCCTGAGTCGCGATCGCCTCGGCGAAGGCGCGCTCGACCATGGCGATGTCACCGACTGTGGTGCCTGCCAGGTCCAGGCACACCAGCTTGATGGGGACGACGTCACTCATCGCCTCGCCGGTCGGTTAGTTCTCGCTGCCGGTCGCCTCGGTCCAGAGATCGAGCTCTGCGCGGTCGGCCTGCACCTTACGCCAGATCAGCAACCCCCCAAGGGCGATCAGCGCCAGAACGAGCAGCTTCTTCACGGTGTGACCCCACTTCTTAGACGGCCTCACCTGCCGGGGTGAGACCCAACGGTTGACAAGCAGCCTAGCAAGGGATGGCTGCGCTCCCTGTGTTGCGCACGAACCAGATGTGCGGAATGTGCGAAGGGCGGGCGTTCAACCCCTGGTGGGGCCGCTATATCTGTCTCTTCTTGGACAACATCCCAGTCAACAACATTTCCGAGCGACAAGATGATTTCGGTCACGAGTGACGGGGTGATGGATGGATAGCTGGTGACGGTTGGACAACAGCTCGATCATGCCAAAGATCCCGCCCTGACGCGCACAGTAGCCAGGTGGTGGCCTGTCCAGATGACCTCTTGTGAGAGGGGGCGACGGCTGACAGGTGGTCGCGGTCGTCCCTGCGCTGCTGTTGTCCCTGCACAGCGACGCAGGGGGCAACGGCGGCGCACAGATGGGTGATCAAACTCACGGCGCTCGGTGGCGCTTGACATACCCCTAGAGGGTACGTACTCTGCGATTTCAAATACCCCAATGGGGTATTAGCGGGCAAACCGATGCGACCGCCGGGCCGTATCTCCATGTGAGACGACGATCTGAATACCCTAGGGGGGTACGGTGTTAGACTCGAAACAGCGGAGACCAGAGACGCGCGAGGAGCCCGCCATGAGCACCACCACCTACACCGTGCACGGCATGACCTGCGGCCACTGCGTGAGCTCGGTCAAGGAGGAGGTCGGCGAGGTCGCCGGCGTCACGAACGTAGAGGTGGATCTGCCCATCGGACTGCTGACCATCAAGAGCGACGCCCCCGTGGACCCGGCGGAGATCACCGCCGCGGTCGAGGAGGCCGGTTACGAGATGGCGGGCCCGTCATGAACACGGCCACCAAGCTCGGCTCGTACGCCCTGGGCCTGGCCGTACTCTTCGGCGGCGCCCTGGGCGTGGGCAAGGCAGTGGGCCCGACGACGAAAAGCGCGGCCGCACCACACGTGGAAGAGCACGCCACGGCCGCCGCACCACATGCGGAGGAGCACCCACAGCAACAACAAGCGCAGAGCGATACCCCCGGGGGGCTCCAAGTGTCGCAGAACGGCTACACCCTCAACCCGATCACCTCGATCACGACCGGTGTCCCGACGGACTTCAAGTTCACCGTGATCGCCCCCGACGGCAAGCCACTCACCGACTACCAGGTCGAGCACGACAAGAAGCTGCACTTCATCGTCGCCTCCCGCGACCTGACCAGCTTCCAGCACATCCACCCGAACCTGGCCGACGACGGCACCGGCACCTGGTCGGTCAAGCTGACCCTGCCGAAGCCGGGCGCGTACCGTGCCTTCGCCGACTTCGTCCCCAAGGGCGGCGAGAAGCTCACCCTGGGCGTGGACCTGCAGGCCGCGGGCGACTACCGCCCCGAGCCGCTCCCCCACGTCAGCCGTACGGCGGCCGTCGACGACTACACTGTGAACCTCTCCGGAGACCTCGTCCCAGGAAGGTCCAGCAAGCTCACGCTCACGGTCAGCAAGGACGGGGAGCCGGTCACCGACCTGCAGCCCTACCTCGGCGCGTACGGCCATCTGGTCGCCCTGCGCGCCGGCGATCTCGCCTACCTGCACGTGCATCCGGAGGAGAGCGACAAGGCGGGCCCGGAGATCGTCTTCTACGCGGAGGTGCCCAGCCGCGGCGACTACCGCCTCTTCCTCGACTTCCAGCACGAGGACAAGGTCCGTACGGCGAGCTTCACCGCCACGGCCACCCTCTCCGACGGCCACGCCCCCTCCGCCACCCACAGCCACACGCAGTCAGCTTCTCGGCCGTAAACGACCGAGCTTGCAGCTCCTCGCCGTCGATGGCGTCGACGGTCTGGTCCGCGTCAGGCAGCGTGACTCACTGCCCAGCCCGTCACGCCGCGTGCGGCGATGTTGCGGGCTGCGTTGACATCGGCATGCTCAGCGAAGCCGCACGACGTACAGGAGAAAGAGGCTTGATCGAGCCGGTTGCCGCGGTCCACATGCCCGCACGAAGAGCATTGCTGGGAGGTGTAGGCCGGATCGACGTGGATGACGGCGACCCCGGCGCGGGCCGCCTTGTAGGCGATGAAGGCTCCGAGCTGGTGGAAGCTCCAGGAATGCAGCGTGACCCGCTGGGGCTTGCGAAGCCGTACCCGGTCGCGGATGCCTTGGAGGTCTTCCAGGGCGATGCCGTTGCCGGTGCGTTCTGCCTCGGTCACGATCTGCTTGGCGATGACATGATTGGTGTTGGTGGCGAATCGCGCCTCGGCCCGGCGCCGCTTTTTCAGCAGTCGCCGGGCGGACTTGGTCTGCTTGGCCTGCAACCGGCGGGGCAGCTCGCGCCGGCGGTGGCGGACGGCGTTCAAGGCCTTGCCGCAGTGTCGGCTGCCGGTGCTGGTGGTGGCGATGGCGATGATCCCGCCGTTGCAGTTCACGTACTGGCAGTGGTTGACGTTGGCGGCGCCGGTGGTGGCATACGCGGGCTGGCCGTTCCACAGGGCGGCGTGGACGAATCTGCGATGACCTGCGGGTCGCGGCGGATGCGATCCGACTGTCCCGTCGCACGCTGTCCACCATCAAAGGCAACCTGTTCTGGGCGTTCGCCTACAACGTGGCCGCTCTGCCGCTGGCCGCCCTCGGCCTGCTCAACCCGATGATCGCGGGAGCGGCGATGGCCTTCTCCAGCGTCTTCGTGGTCACCAACAGCCTGCGCCTACGCCGCTTCTCCTGACGGCCGGCGCCATCGCGGCGCCGGCCAGCACGAACATCGTGCCGGTCAGCAGCCAGCCCAGCGTCCCCCCGCCGAGTACGAGCGTGGTGAGCACGACAGGGCCCAGCATCCTGGCCACGGCCACGCCGGTGCCGAAGAAGCCCTGGTACTGCCCCTGCCGATCGTCGGGGGCGAGCGTGAAGGCGATCTCCCAGCCGCCCGCGGCCAGCAACATCTCGGCGGTCACCTGCAGCAGCGCCGCCACGATCAGGAACATCCACCCGTACGGGCTCAGCGCGAACACCACGCAGGCCCCGAACATCAGCACCCCCGCCCGCCGCACCGCCGCGGAGGCGTCCCGCAGCCCCTTCACCCGTCGGGCCACTCGCACCTGGAACAGCAGCACGCCACCCGTGTTGATCAGCAGCAGAGCCGAGAGCACCCAGGTCGGAGCACTGGTGCGGGCGGCGATCCAGAGCGGCACGACCAGGCTGAGCAGCGGCATGTAGAACAACATGACGGCGTTGATCAGCGTGACGAGCGCGAAGGGCCGGTCCCTGAGCACCTCCAGGCGAGACCCGGAAGGCGCGCAAGCCCGTACGGAAGGCAGCCTGAGCAGCAGCCCGGCGGCCACGAGGAAGCTCATGGCGTCGAGCGCGAACACCGCCAGATACCCCTCCCGGGTTCCGAGGTACAACGCCACTCCGCCCACCGCCGCCCCGGCGGCCAGGCCGCCGTTGAGCGTGGCCTGCGACATCGCCCGTACGCGGGTGCGCTCGGACGGCTCGACCAGGGCGGCGAGCAGGGCCTGGCGGGCGGCCGACAAGCCGGTCTGCGCGGTGCCGTACAGGCAGGCGACCAGGACGAACGGCGCGAACGAGCGCACGAACAGGAACGAGGCGACCGCCGCGGCGGTGGCGAGGGCGAGCAGGACGGCGACGCCGCGCGGCCCGCGCCGGTCGGCCAGGTGCCCCAGCGGTACGCCGGCCACCGCGCCGACGCCCCAGCCCAGTGTCAGGCCGAGGCCGATCTGGGTGGCCGGCAGGCCGACGATCTGGGCGAAGTAGAACGCGGAGGTGACGAGGTACACGCCGTCGCCGATGGAGTTCGCGAGTTGCGCGTGCGCGAGGACCCGAGAGGACATGCACTCATCCTCAATCCCACCTTGTCCCGATATAAGCTCCAATATCTGGTGAAATGATTGGGCCAAGATGGATGTTCACATCAGCCTCGAAGGCCGCGGTGACCTGGCCGCACAGGTGTATCGCCAGCTCCTCGACGCCATCCTGGACGGCCGGCTGCGATCCGGCGAGCGGCTCCCCCCGACCAGGGAGCTGGCCCGCCGCCTGGAGATCTCCAGGAACACGGTCGCCCTCGCCTACGACCGCCTGGGAGCCGACGGGTTCGTGGTGGGCCGGGCGGGCGCGGGCACGTTCGTCTCGGCGGCCCCGGTCAGAGGCAGAGCCGCCCCGAAAGGCGTCGTATCCCCCCGTCCCATCTGGAAAGACGTGGAACCCCCGAAAGGCCCGACCAAGGCCCGGTACGACTTCCGCGTCGGCATCCCCGACGCCCGCCTGTTCCCCATGGAGACCTGGCGCCGGCTGGTGTCGCGCGAACTGCGGGTGAGCGCCGCCGGATACGGCGATCCGACCGGCCACGAGCCTCTGCGCGAGGCCATAGCCAGGCACATCGGCCTCAGCCGCTCGGTCCACGCGGGCCCCGGCGACGTGCTGATCACCAATGGCGCCCAGCAGGCGCTGGACCTCATCGGCCGCGTCCTGATCGAGCCGGGCGACGTCGTCGCCGTCGAGGAGCCGGGCTACCCGCCGGCCCGCCTGCTCTTCCGCTCGCTCGGCGCCAGGGTCGCGAGCGTGCCGGTGGACGGCGAGGGCATCGACGTCGCGGCGATCCCCCGGGCGGCGAGCCTCGTGTACGTCACCCCGTCGCACCAGTTCCCCCTGGGCACGCCCATGTCGCTGGCCCGCCGCGCCGCCCTGCTGGCCTGGGCCGAACGCCGCCGGGCGGTGATCATCGAGGACGACTACGACAGCGAGTTCCGCTTCGGCGAGCGCCCGCTCGAACCCCTCCAGAGCCTCGACCGCGCCGGCCGCGTCATCTACGTGGGCTCGTTCTCCAAGACCCTGCTCCCGATGCTCAGGCTCGGCTTCCTGATCGCCCCCGCCTCGCTCGCCCCGGCCCTGCGCGTGGCCAGGCAGCTGTCCGACTGGCACGGCGAGCTGCCCACGCAGGCCGCACTGGCCCGCTTCATCGACGAGGGCCTGCTGGCCAGGCACATCAGGAAGGCCACCCGCGAGTACGCCACCAGGCACGCCATGATCGCGGAGGCGCTCAGGGCGTACGTGGTCCCGTCCACGGCGGGGTTGCACCTTTGTGCCCTCGGCGTCTCCGTGCGTCCAGGACCTGATCTCGCGGTGGAGACCCTGGAGGCGTACTGCGGCACGACTCCGGCCAGAACCGGCCTGGTCCTGGGCTACGGCGCGATCGGCACGGACGCGGTCCCCGAGGGCCTGCGCCTGCTCAGGTCACGGATGTCGGCGCGTCCAGAACCGCCGCTGGCGCTCCCCTGACATCTCGGGGTCGTCGGGCGGCGAGGGCTGCTGCACGATCACGATCGTCGTACGGGCGTGCCGCGCGCAGTACATGCTGGTCGAGGGCAGGAAGATGCGGCTGAGCAGGCCGCGCCGCCCCCTTCCGAGCACCAGCAGGTCGCCCTCGCGTGCCAGGTCGACGAGGTGGTAACCGGGGTCGCCGACCCTGGCCACCACGGCCGTCGTGAGGTCGTCGGGCACTCCGCCCGCGACGTCCTCGAACACGCTCGTGACGACCTCCGTGCAGCGCGCCTCCTCGCCCACCCTGACCGCGTGCTGCACGGGCAGCGCCTCGGGGAAGGGATGGACGGGTGCGCGGCTCACGTGCACGGCCACGAGGGCCATCCGGTGCAGCCTCGCCGCGCCGATGGCCCAGGCCAGCGCCCAGCGCGCGGCCGGCGACTCGTCGACCCCGACGATGAGCCGCGCACCGCCGGGCAGATCCTGTTCCACGGTGCCTCCTGTCGAAGTACGACCATAGTGCGCCACCCCGCTGGTTACCGGGAGGTGGCACTTTGGGAACTCTGGAGTCCCTTGCGAGAGCGGGCGTAGCATGCGGGGGTGGAACGAGGGTGGGTGCGGCCCCGTCCCGCCCTCGACCGGCGGCTTGACGGGGCCCTTGTGCACCGGCTCACTGCGCTCGTGGCTACCACGGGCTATGGGAAGTCCACCGCGCTCGACGGCTGGAGCCTGGCCGTGGGCGCGGTGTTGCACCGGCTCGGGCCCGCCGACCGTGACCTGCCCACGCTGGCCGGGGCGGTGGCCGCCGCGCTGTCCGGCAGGGTGCCCGAGTTACCCGCCGACCTGGTGACCGCGGCGGGAGCGCCGCTGGGGCCGGGCGCGGACGAGTCGTCCAGGGCCGCGGCGCTGGCGGGCGCGCTGGCCGAGGCGCTGGCCGTGCTGTTGCGGCGCGGGCTGGTCGTGGTCTTCGACGGCATCGAGGCGATCGCGGGCGCGCCGGGGCCTGTCCGCTATCTGGAGACGCTGGTCAGGGCGGCGCCCCGGCATCTGCACCTGGTGATGGCGTCGCGGGTGCCGCTGCCGTTCCCGACCGCCCGGCTGCGCCAGGACCACGAGGTGCTCGACCTCGACGCCCTCGACCTCGCGCTCACCCCGGACGAGACGGCCGCCTGGGCGCGGGCCCTGCTGGGGGAGGCGGGCTCGGCCATCGCCGCCGAGTTGCACCGCACCTGCGGCGGCTGGCCGGCCGCGGTGCAGGCCGCGCTCGACGCGCTGGCCCGCGAGGATCCCGCTGCCTGGCGCGGCACCGTGGCGGGCCTGACCGCGAACTCCGCCACGCTGGAACGGCTCACGCTGGCCGCGTTCGAGGACCTGCCCGCCGCGATGCGCGAGTTGTTGCGCGCCGCGACCGTGCTGCCGGTGCTGACCCCCGGCCTGGCCGCCACGCTGGGCGCGCCGCCCGACACGCTGACCGCGCTGGCCGGGCGCGGGCTGTTCCTGGAGGCGGACCAGGACGGCCATCGGCTGACCTCGCCCGGCGGGCACGTGCTGGCCAAGCACGCCCCGCTCGACCGGCACGAGGCCCATGACGTGGCCGCGGTGGCCGCCCGCTGGTACGTCGAGCACGACCGCCCCGAGCTGGCCCTGCGCGCCGCCGTCGCGACCGCCCACCCCGGTCTGGCCGCCGCGCTGCTCGACGCCCACGGCCCGCGCCTGGCCGAGCGCGGCGACGTGCCGGCCGCGCTGGAGTTGTTACCCGAGGCCGTCAGGCGCGCTCCCGCGATGCTCAAGCTGGCCGGGGTCGCCGAGCAGAACCGCGGCCACTGGCCCCGGGCCCGCGAGTTGTTGTCCCAGGCCGCCGAGGGGCCCGCGTTCGACGCGTCGGTGGCCAGGCGGCTGGCCTTCATCGACCACATGCGCGGCGAGCTGGACCAGGCCATGGCCATGTACGAGCGGGGCTACGCCCACGGCCTGCCGCCCGCCGACGCCGCCATGTGCGCCGCCTCCATGGCCTCGGTCCACTGGCTGAAGGGCGACCGCGCGGCCTGCGCCGAACTGGTGGACAAGGCGATGGAGCAGGCCACGAGCCTGGGCGATCCGAGCGCCCTGGCCATGGCGAACACGGTCCTGGCCATGTTGTCGGCCCTCGACGGCGACCGCCGCGCGAACGACGCCTACTACCTGCGTGCCCTGGCCTACGCCGAGCGGGCAGGGGACATGGTGCAGCTCATCCGCATCCACGCCAACCGGGCCTCGCGGTTCCTGGACGAGGCCGCGTACGAGGAGGCGCTGGCCGAGACGGAGATCGCCGGCCGGTTGTCGGACCTGGTGGCCTTCGCCCCCTTCGCCGCCCTGAACGTGGCCAACCGCGCCAAGGCGCTCATCGGCCTGGGCCGCCTGGAGGAGGCCGCGACCGAGGCCGCCGACGCGGCGGCCAGGTGGGAGGCGATGGGCTCAGGCCTGACCGGCGCGGGCCTGAACCGGCTGGCCGCCGTGCACGCCCTGCGCGGCGACCGCAGGACGGCGGCGGCGCTCTACACGCGGGTGGTCGTCCAGGCGACCCCGTCGGGCGAGGTGCAGGCGCTGTCCCAGGCGCTCAACGGGCTGGCCGACGTGCTGGCCGAGGAGGATCCCGAGGAGGCCACCCGCGTCGCGCGGCGGGCGCTGGAGCACGCCGACGGCATCGCCGGGGTGGCCGCCAGGGTCGTGGCCGCCCGGGTGGCGCTGGCGGCCGGGCGGCGGGAGGACGCCAGGGTGCTGCTCGACCAGACCGAGCCGATCGCGGTGGCCCGCAGGGACCACGCCGCGCAGGCCGCCGTCGCGGAGTTGCGCGCCGAACTCGACGGGGACGCCCGGCTGGCCGAGGAGGCGGTACGCAGGTGGGCGACGCTCGGCGACCCCATCGGGCGGGCCAGGGCCGAGCTGGTCAGGGCCGCCCTGTCCGATCCCGCGACCGGCGGCGAGGTGGCCGTGGCGGTGCGCGAGCGCATGCACGCGATCGGCTGCCGGGCGCTCGACGGCCGGATCGAGGCGCTGATCGCCCGCACCTCTCCCCCGCGCGTGGCGAAGCTGCTGGTCGAGACCATGGGAACGTTCCGGGTGGTGCGCGGGGCGGTGCCCATCCCGCGTACGGCGTGGCAGTCGCGCAAGGCGCGTGACCTGCTGAAGATCCTGGTCAGCCGCAGGGGGAGCGGGATCGGCAGGGAGCGGCTGGTGGAGATCCTCTGGCCGGAGCAGGAGGACGAGGCGGTGGGGCTGCGGCGGCTGAACGTCATGGTGTCCACGTTGCGGGCCGTGCTCGATCCGGGGCACGAATGGCCGGCGGACGAGATCGTGGTGTCGGATGAGGGCGCGTTGCGGCTGGAGCTGGCTCACGTACAGGTCGATGTAGAGATTTTTATGGATCTGGTGGCTGAGGCCGTGCGGCTGGATCAGGCGGGTGCGCCGGAGGCGCTGGAGCGGTGGGCGGCGGCCGAGAACTCCTACGGCGGGGAGTTCTGCGAGGAGGACCCGTACGCGGACTGGGCGGTCGGGCTGCGCGAGCAGGCCAGGCTGGCCTACGTGCAGGCGGCGGCCAGGCTCGCCACGGCCAGGACCGGCGAGCAGCGCTACGACGAGGCCGCCCGCTACTGGCTTCGCCTGCTCGAACGCGACCATTACGACGAGCGCGCCCACCTCGGCCTGGTACGCGTCCTCGACCTGTCCGGGCGCCGGGGCGACGCGCGCAGGCGCTATCAGCTCTACGCGGAACTCATGCGCGAGCTGGAGGTGGAGCCCGCTCCGTATCCCACCTGAACCAGACCTGAACCGCTCGGGGAGATCGTGAACAGATGAGAACGGTCATCGTCCGGCTGGTCGAGCCCGAGCAATCCGGCGGCCAGCTCCGCGGGCTGCTCGAAGAGGTCGGGGGCGAGCCGGTGCCGTTCAGCGGCCAGGAAGCCGTCATCGACCTGCTGCTCGCCGCCGCCGGCCTGAAGCGGGACCCGGCCTGAACCTCCCGCGAACTTCTCTCGCCACGATGAAGTGGCGAGAGGGGAGGCACGATGAGCGAGCACGGGAGCGGCTGGCCGTTCGTCGGGCGAGGGGGGCCACTAACGACCGTACGGGAGAAGTTGCGGTCGGGAGCAGGCATGATGATCGCCGGGGCGGCAGGGGTAGGCAAGAGCAGGCTGGCGGCGCAGGCGTTGACCGGGTTACCCGGGTACACGGTCGTGCGCGCGCTGGGCACGGAGACCGCGGCGATGATCCCGTTCGGGGCGTTCGCGCACGTACTGACAGGGCCGCCGCGTGACGGCGAGAACCTGCTGCGCTGGGCCGCGCGCCACCTGCGCGACCTGGCGGGGCAGCGCGGGCTGCTGGTGAGCGTGGACGACGCGCACCGGCTGGACCCGGCCTCGGCGGCGCTGGTGCACTATCTGGCGGAGAAGGAGGAGGCACGTCTGCTGGTGACGGTCAGGTCGGGGGAGCCGCAGCCGGATCCGGTGATCGCGTTGTGGAAGGACGAGCTGCTGGAGCGGATCGAGCTGCCGCCGCTGACCGTGGCGGAGGTCGGGCAGGTGCTCGCGGGGGCGCTCGGGGGTGAGGTGGTGGCGGAGACCGTGCGGCATCTGGCCAGGGTCAGTGAGGGGAACGTGCTCTACCTGCGTGAGGTCGTGCACGCGGGACGGGCCGCGGGCTGCCTGACCGAGCGGGACGGCGTGTGGCGCTGGCGCGGCGAGATGTCCATGTCGACCCGGCTGCGCGAGCTGGTCGGCGACCGGCTCGGCCACCTCGACCAGGACGAGCGCGAGGTGCTCGAGCTGGTGGCGTTCGGGGAGCCGCTGGGTACCGAGCTGCTCGTGGAGCTCACCTCGGCGCGGGCGGTCGAACAGGTCGAGGCCCGCGGGCTGGTGGTGACCGTGGACGACGGCCGGCGCGAGCACCTGCGGCTGGGCCACCCGCTCTACGGCGAGGTGGTACGCGGTGACTGCGGCACGCTGCGGGCCAGGCGGCGACTGCGGACGCTGGCCGAGTCGCTGGAGGCCACGGGCCTGCGGCGGCGCGAGGACGAGCTGCGCGCGGCCGTGTGGCGGCTGGACAGCGGTTCTGTCACCGACCCCGCGATGCTGGCCTCGGCCGCGAAACTGGCCTGGGGCAGGCAGGATCCCCGGCTGGCCGCCCGGCTGGCCAGGGCCGCGATCGACGCGGGGGCAGGAGTGTCGGCGGTCGCGCTGCTCGGCGAGGTGCTCATGGTGCTGGGCGACGCGGACTCGGCGGTGACCACGCTGCGCCTGGCGGCGCGGGACGCGGTGACCGAGAGCGAGCGCGCCCAGCACGCCTTCAGCCTGGGGGTGAACCTGGCGTGGGCGGGCGCGGACGCGGAGGCGTGCCACGTGCTCGACACGGCGATCTCGACGCTGAGCGATCCCGGGTGGCGGCAGCAGGCCTACGCCTACCGCGCGGTCACCGACTGCTTCGCCGGCCGGCTCACCGGGGCCGCGCAGGCGCTGGCCGGGGCCAGGGCGTGCGTGCCGGGAACCGTGCGGGGCATGGCGCACACGGCATCGCTGGAGGCGTGGGTCGAGGCGTACGCGGGCCGTACGGAACGTGCCCTGGCCGTGGCCGATCGCACGATGGCGACGGTCGAGACCTGGCAGCACGAGGCCCCGCACGCGCTGCCGACGTTCCTGGACGCGCTCTGCGCCGCGCAGGCGTTCTCCGGGCGGCTGGAGGCGGCGGCGAGCACCGCGGAGCGCGGCATGGAGCTGCCCGCCGCCGAGTTGTCGGTGACCGGTTTCGGGGCCTATCGGGCGATGGTCGCCCGGTTGCGCGGTGACGCCGAGGAGGCGGTGCGCTGGTGCAGGGACGAAATGGCCAGGCTGGCCGTGCGGGAGCCGTATCTGGGGCGCTGCGTCGCCGAGCAGGCGCACGCGCTGGCGCTGCTCGGCCGGCTCGGCGAGGCCAGGCGGTCGCTGGCCGAGGCCCAGGAGATGACGGCGCGGTGGGCCTTCACCCGGCAGCACACGCTGCACGCCGGGGTGTGGGTGGCGGCGGCGAGCGGCGACCTGGAGGAGGCCGTACGGCTGTGCCTGCTGTCGGCCGAGCACGCGGAGCGGCACGAGTTGCGCGGCGCCCTCATGTTCGCGCTGCACGACCTGGTACGCCTCGGCGTCCCGTCGCCGGCCGTGGACCGGCTGCGGGCGCTGGCCCTGGAGATGGAGGGTCCGCTGGCGGCGCTGCTGGCCAGGCACGCGCTGGCCCTGGGGGATCCGGACGCGCTGCGGGCGGTGGCGGCGGAGTTCGAGCGGAGGGGGATGATGTTGTACGCGGCCGAGGCCACCGCCCATGAGGCGGCCGCCTACCGGGAGGCCGGCCGGGGCACGCTGGCCAGGGGTGCGGAGACGCGGGCGTGCGCGCTGGCCAGGCTCTGCTCAGGGGTCTCGACTCCGGCGCTGGTCGAGCTGGCCACGCCGGAGCTGACGCCGCGGCAGCGGGAGATCGTTCAGCTCGCGGCGGCCGGGCTGACGAACCGGCAGATCGCCGATCGGCTCACGTTGTCCACGCGGACGGCGGCGAACCATCTGCAGGCCGCGTACGAGAAGCTCGGCGTGAACGACCGCACCCAGGTGGGCCGCCTGCTCACGGCGCTCTAGACCAGCTTGAGCAGGCCGTCGTACAGGGCCTCCCGTTGCTCTTCCGACAGGACCCTGTACGGCGCCGCGGCCCGCCGGTTCGTCTCCGCCTCGATCTCCGCGTGCAGGGGCCCGTCCGTCAGAGTGACGATCTCGCTCGCGGACAGGCCCCGCGCCTGCCAGGCGGCGGCGTGGGCGTCGGCGCGGTGGTACCGGAACGCGGCCAGCCGGTTGAACAGCAGCAGCTCCGGTGCCGCGGCCTCCGGCTCGTACGGCGGCGCCACCAGCTCCAGCGCGCCGCCGGGCAGCCGCTCGGCCCCGTCGAGCACCCTGCCCACCAGCCCGTCCAGGTCGCTGCCCGCCCAGACGCGTTCGGCCGCGGTGGCGTGCAGGTCGTACAGGCGGTGGACGAAGTCGAGTCCCTCGGCCGTCAGCCGCAGCGCCCCGTCGCCGTCCTCGGTCAGCGTGCCTTGGCTCACGTGCTCCCGAAGGCTCGGTTCGCGCTCCGCCGCGTCGCCGTAGCGGTAGATCGTGGCCAGCTCAGGACGGGTCACCGGGCGGAGGGGGAGGGTGAAGCGCAGGTCGTACAGGAATCCGGGGGTCACGCCCGTGGTCTCGGCCAGCTCGGCGACGGCTCTGGCGGCCGCGGCGTGCACGTTGACGTGGGCCACGTTGATGATGGGGGCGAGGGCCGCCGCATATTCGGACAGGTCCTGAAATTTCGGCATCAGGTGGATTATGCGGCTATCGGCCCCGGCTTCGCAGCCGATCGCGCTGCGGGGTTTCACGTGAAGCATGCCTAGCCGTATCGGCCGCTGGAGGCCGGGCGCAGGGCGGCGGCCAGGTCGTCGGCGAGCGGCTCGATCTCCGCCACGTCCAGGGAGGAGATCGTCAGCCGCAGCGCGGGCGGCGTGCCGATCCGGTTCCTGGCCCCGGGCGCGCAGGCCCAGCCACGCGCCAGCACCCGAGTGATCGCGGTGGACTCGTCCGCGACGGGGATCCACACGTTCAGCCCGCTGCGGCCGTACGCGGGGATGTCACGCGCGGCCAGCGCCGACACCAGCCCGTCCCTGCGCCCCGCGTACGCCGCCGCGACCACGGCGGTGTCCACCGCCCCGGTACGCCAGAGGTGGGCGACGCCACGCTGCAACAGATGGCTCACCCACCCTGCGGCCAGCCGCTGCCGCCCCCGCAACCGGCCCAACGTCACCGGATCGCCGGTGATCAACGCCAGCCGCAGATCGGGCCCGAACGCCTTGGCCGTGGAACGGGTGAGTATCCACCGCGACGTGACGCCGGCCAGCGGATGCAGGGGCAGATCCACGAACCCGGAGCCATGGTCGTCCTCGATCAGCAGCACCTCCGGATACGCCCGGAGCACCTCCCGCAACTCCCCCGCCCGGGCGGCGGAGACGGCGGCCCCGGTCGGGTTCTGGGCACGGGCGGTGATCACCACGGCCCGTGCCCCGCCACGCAGCGCCCGCCCGAGCTCCTCCGGCAACGGCCCGTCGTCGTCGAGCCGCATCGGCACCGGCCGCAACCCCATGACGGCGACCAGGTCGAGCAGGGCCGTCCATCCCGGGTCCTCGACGGCGATCGCGTCCCCTGGTCGCAGGTGGGCGGCCAGCACGCGCTCTACCGCGTCGAGGGTGCCCGAGGTGATCGCCATCGGCGACGGCGGCACCCCGTCCGCCAGCAACCGCTCCCCTGCCAGGCTGAGGAGTTCGTCATCGTCGCCGGTCCCGTACATGGCGGGCCGCTCCTCATGCGCCCGCGCCGCGGCGGCCAGCGCCTCGTGCAGCGGCGGCAGCAGCCGGGGGTCGGGATTGCCCTTGGCCAGATCGCGCACCCCCTGCGGCACGTCGATGCGGATCTCCTCCCGGAACGTGCTCGCCGGCCGCGACCTGACCCGCGTCCCGCGTCGCCCCGCGGTCTCCACGACGCCACGCTCGCGCAGCAGCCGGTACGCCGCCGCCGCCGTGCCGGGACTGACCCCGGCCCGCACCGCCACCTCACGCACCGGCGGCAACATCGTGCCTGGTGAAAGCCGCCCTTCGGACACGGCGACCTCCACCCCGGCCGCTATCTCACTGGCCGTCCCACCCGCGATCGTGTATGTTTCCAGCACAAAATCCATTATGTACTAACACAAAGAGGCATCGTGCTGATCCACCCCTGGGACGCCGCCCAAGACGACGACGAATGGCGGAGCTGGCTGCGTACCCGCGACTTCGGCCAGATCGCGGTGAACGGTGTGGACGGCGCGGCCCCGGTGCTGGTGCCGACCCACTTCCTGTACGACGGAGCCACGGAGGTCGTGCTCCACCTGGCCAGGCCCAACCCGATCTGGGCGGCGCTGGAGGCCAACCCGGTGGCGGTGGTGAGCGTGCACGACGACTACGCCTACATCCCCACCGGCTGGCGCGACGACTCCCCCGAGAACGGCGTGCCGACCAGCTACTACGCCTCCGTGCAGCTCGTCTGCCAGGCCGAGATCGTGGACGACAGGGAGGGCAAGGCGGAGATCCTGCGTCACCAGCTCGCCCACCACCAGCCCGACGGCGACTACGGGGAGGTGGCCGCGGACGCGGGGCCGTACCACAAGAGGTTGTCGGCCATCCGCGGCCTGCGGCTGCGGGTGGTGGACGTGCGGGCCAAGTTCAAGTACGACGCCCATCGCCCCGAGGTCCACGAGCGCGTCGCGGCCGGGCTCGCCGCGCGCGGCCTGCCGGGAGACGCCGCCGCCCTGTCCCACCAGCTCAGACGGACCAGCTGAAATGATCGCCAGGATCTGGCACGCCACCGCCACCCCCACCGGCGCCGAGGCCTACGAGCGCCACTTCACGACCGCCGTCCTGCCCGAACTCCAGGACGTGGCCGGCCACCGCGGCGCCTACCTTCTCCGGCGCGCCACGGGGGACCATGTCGAGCTTCAGGTCGTCACCCTCTGGGAGTCGCTCGAAGCGATCAAGGGCTTCGCGGGGGAGGACATCGACACGGCGGTCGTCGAGCCGGACGCCCGAGCCGCCCTCCTGACGTTCGGCACCACAGTCACCCACCACGACGTCCTCGCCGCCACTCCTGAGCACTGACCCACAGCCTGTGGATAACAGGCCCAATCTGTGGATAACTCCACGACGCCCCAGCGCTCCGGGGCCGCTGTCCGCAGGGCGGACAGCCCCGCGCCCGACCGTCCCCGAGGCCCCCGGAGCACGCGTCGACACCGACGCCGTGTCCCCCGGCCCCCACCTCGGCCGACAGGACGTTTCCCCAGTTCAGCGCCATGCCGACCCGGCTCGCTCGCCCGGGCGCGACAAGCCCGCCGCCCATTACCACACCGCCCGGACTCCTCAGGATGCAAACCGGATGACGGGGCGTGACGGGCCTCCCGACAGCGCTGAGCACCGTCACGCACCGATACCCACACCCTGTGGACGACGGTGGGACAAACGCGCCCCCTGAGCCCTACGAAAAGTCCCCGGCCGGCCCAGGGACATCCCCGAAATGAGAGGAGAAGTCACCAGGTCCAGTACGACCGAGCCTCCGACTTCCATTCCTTCGGGAAGTACTGATGGATCTTGAACGCCATCCCCTTCCCCCGCGCGAGGTACTGGTCGCGCTCCAGCTTCCTGGTGATCGGCTTACCGGGGCTCCCCTGGTTGTCCCACCAGGACTCCCACTGCTTGACGCAGGTCTGGTTGCCCAGGTACTGGTTGGAGCAGGAAGCGGCGGGCGACCAGATCTGGGTGTGCCCGAAGTCGACGACCTTCCCGGACGACTGCTCGGTGATCGTCCCCCAGGCCTTCAGGCAGTACCCCTGAGCGGGAATGTCCCACTTGACGTAGTGCTGCCGCCCAGAGGTGGCGAGAGTCTGCAAATTTCCGCACTTGGCGTCACCGATCTGCTCCTTGGTGACCCTGACGTCGTAGTACGTACCGTTGTCCCGCCATCCATCCAGCATCAGCCAGTTACCCGCACGGACGAACTTCTCCGCGTAGCTCGGCGGCCAGGTCTTCGGGTCTCCCCAGCTGATCTCCGACGTCGTGGACGACAGCGGCTTCCACGTCCACTGCCCGCCCACCTGCCCATCGGCCCAGTGCTGCCCGGCGCTGCGCTCGGCGAAGCGGGAGTACTGCCCGTAGTTCTCCGCCGCCTGAGCCGGCCCGGTCATCCCCCCGAGCACGGCGACCGCCGCCGCCCCCACGACGGCGGCGGACCGCACGCTAACCCTCTTGATCATCACCGGCAGCACGGTACCCGCAACCCCGCGCCCGCCGGCTCAGATCAAAAATCCTCGAACCTACAGCGGACGCCTCATGATCGCGAAGACTCCCCATCCGAGGTATTCGCGCTGGTAGAGGGCATGCCGAACCGGCGCCGTCGTCAGCTCCGCCCGCATCTCCCCCGCCAGCTCATCGTCGGGATGGCCATCGAGCCAGCGCCGGACGCTCAGCCACTGCGCCGCCGCGTACCTGTCCCAGCTGTCCTGATCGGCCAGGACCATCTCGACGACGTCCCACCCGAGCTCCCCGAACCGGGCGAGCAGCCCGGGCAGCGAACGAAGCTCGTCCGCTCTTCTCATGTGACAACCTTCGACAGTGGCCTGATCCGGCGGATCGATCCGCCAGTACGGCTCCCCGACCAGCAGGAGACCACCGGCACGGAGGCTGCGTTCGAGCAGTTCGAGGGTGCCGGTCAGACCGTCCCCGATCCAGGTCGCGCCGATGCAGGACGCGACGTCGACCGGCTCGTCGGCGACATGGCCCGAGGCGTCACCGTGGACGAAGGTGACACGATCGGCCACTCCCAGCTCCACGGCCCGCTCCCGTGCCGCCGTCGTGAACACGGTGCTGACATCGACTCCGATGCCGCTCACCCCGTGGTCGCGCGCCCAGGTGCACAACATCTCACCCTTGCCGCTGGCCAGGTCGAGCATCCGGGTGCCGGCCGGCAGGGCCAGCGCCTGGCCCAGGGTGGCGAGCTTGCCGGGGGTGAAGGGGTTGAGGATGCGATGGCCGCTCTCGCGGATGGTGAAGCTACGTGGAAGATCCACTTCTGAGATTCCTAACGGTCGAAGACGCGATTCGTACGTGACTGAGCCGGATACGCGCCCGAACCGTCATGCAATGCACCTCTTCACGTGGAACCGATGGTGCGCGCGAGGTTAGAACAGCCCTGCCCGCCCCGTCCACTGGTTATTCCAGCGATATCGCTGATACGTTTCCACTGATAATTTCAATGATATCGTCATAGTGATTCCATCGATAGGAGCAATCGTGATCATCGTGACCGGGGCGAGTGGCCTGCTCGGCAGTGCCGTCGTCGCCAACCTGCTCGACCGCCTGCCCGCCGAGCAGATCGGCGTGAGCGTCCGCGACCCGCGGCAGCTCGCCGACCTGCAACGACGCGGCGTACGAGTCCGCCAAGGGGACTTCGCCGACCCCACGAGCCTGGAAACGGCCTTCGAGGGCGCGTCGGCCGTGCTGATCGTCTCCGTGAACGGCATCGGCGACGACTCCGTACGACAACACCGCAACGCCATCACCGCCGCCGTGGCGGCGGGGGCGAAACGCATCCTGTACACCAGCCACATGGGCGCCGACCCGTCGTCACCGTTCCCCCCGATGCCGGACCACGCCGCTACCGAGGAAGCCCTGCGAGCAGCGGGAACGGCGTTCACCTCACTGCGGAACGGCTTCTACGCCTCGACGGTCCCGATGTTGCTCCGCAAGGCTCTCGAAACCGGCGAACTGCGCGTACCGGAGGATGGACCCATCGCCTGGACCACCCATGCCGATCTCGCCGAGGCCGCCGCGCGCATCCTCGTCGACAGCCCGTTCGACGGCCCCACCCCGCCGCTGACCGGCCCGGAGGCGATCGACATGAGCCGCGTGGCCGAGATCGCCGGCCGGGACATCCGGCACGTCGTCATCTCGGACGAGGAGTACCGGCACGACCTGCTCGCCGCCGGCCTGCCCGCCCCTGCGGCCGACATGCTGGTCGGCATGTTCGCCGCCGGCAGGCGCGGCGACTTCGGACCCGCCGACCCCGCGCTGGCCACCCTGCTCGGCCGCCCTGCGACGACGATCGAGCAGTTCCTGCGCGCCTGACTCCCCACCCCGGCGCGCGGCGGCCAAGGCCGTCGCCGCGTCGCCCGTACGGGCGGGCCCGCCTCCGGTTCGACACGAGCGCCTCCTCCGACCCGGGCTGCACGTACCGGACCCGTGGCATCTAGCGTGCTGGGCCGGTGACCCCGGGAGCCGGCCGACCGGCCGCGCGCGCGAACGACCGCAGGGCGTGGACGGTGGCGCCGGGGATGGGCAGGGCGTCGAGATCGGCGTCGGCGAGGACGCCGGGTCGCGGGAACATCCTGGTGAGGCCGTCCGGGGCGAGGCCGGGCACGACCGCGCCGTACCGGCCGGCGAGGTCACCCATGACGGTCCGTGCCCGCGTGGCGTCCGGTACCCCGTTCCTTACGATGTCGTGCACACCGTCCTCGAACGGATCCCAGCCACCGCACGTCTCCGCGGGGTCGTCGAGGGCGAACATGCGCCGGGCCCGGCGGACGTGGTGGATGAGGCCGTCCAGCCGGGGGAGATGGGCGACGAGCAGCAGTTCCGTCGGGGACCGCCGGCTGATCTCGATCATGCCGGGGTCGTGATCGACCCGGATGGTACGCCGATAGGAGCCGCCGCGGACCGCCTCGACGCCCGGTGTCGCGCGTACGGACAGGTGGCGCAGGGCAGCCGCGAAGTCGAGCGGCCTGTCGTGGACGAGCCGGATGGCCAGCCCGCCGTCGGCCTGGAGGCGGTCGGTGACCCGTCGCCGGGCCCGCAGCTCACGCGGGGTGCCGTGGAAGACCTCGGCGAGGACCCGGTTGAGCTGCCGGACGCTGCCGAAACCCGCGGCGAAGGCGACATCGGCGATGCGCAGGTCGGTGTCGTCGAGCAGCCGGCGGGCGAAGTGCGCACGCCGTGAGCGGGCGAGCTGGTCGGGCGTGACCCCGGCATGCTGCAGGAACACGCGCCGCAGGTGACGCGGCGACACGCCGAGCCGACCGGCGAGGCTGATGTCCGTCGCGCCGTCCAACGCTCCGCCGGCGATGAGCCGGACCGCGCGGCACACCAGCTCCGGCATGCCCGCGGACGCGCGGATTTCCTGCCGGTACGGGCGGCAGCGGTGGCAGGCGCGATACCCGGCCGCCTCCGCCGCGGCTGCGGAGGGATAGCGGGTGGTGTTCGCCGGGAGGGGGCGGCCAGGGCAGTCGTCGCGGCAGTAGATGCCGGTGGTCACGACGGCGCCGACTGCGTTCACCGATCCAGCATGGCACCCCGAAGCTGGCCGAATCTGGCCAGATCGGCGATCCGTGACCCGCGAGAATTCGGCCCATGAGTGCGGCATCGAACAAGCAGCTCGTCATCGACGCGTGGCGGATCTTCTCCACGCGTGACGCGGACCGGGTCCGCGACGTCTTCACCACCGACGCGGAGTGGCTCGCCCCCGCCGGCAACGCGACCTCCCTCGCCATCGACGGAACGCACCATCTCATCGGGCGTGAGCGCATCGTGCGCTTCCTGACCCAGGAGTTCGCCACGGTTTTCGTCGACGACGTGTCCATGGACTTCGGCGGTTTCCACGCCGACGGCGACACCGTGGTCGTCGAGATGCGCCTGCGAGCCACCCTCGCCCACGGCGGCCATTACGACAACGAATACTGCTTCATCTTCGAATGCGAGTCCGGGCTGATCAGGCGGGTCCGCGAATACATGGACACCCAGCGTGGCGCGGCATGGTTCCGCTCACCCGCGACGGTTCCCCCACGGGTTCATTCATCACCTGGGAAGAAGGGGATCTCGAGGTAGACACGATCGGTGGCGGCGAGGATCTTCGAGGCGTCGTCCACCGGCGGGTGGATGCGCCGGTTGATCCACTTCTTGACCTCCTTGCCGCCGGGTCCGGCAGCCTCGGCCTCCGCCACCGTGCCGAGGATCCGGTAGGCCGCCCCGAACACGGCGCGACGATGCGACTCCCAGTCAGCCTCCGCCACCGTGCCACCTTCGCCATCGAACCGTCTGTCAACCGAACGTACCTCCCGCGTAGTAGTCATCGCTGGAGACGATGAGACGGAGATGACTGATGGACGACGGGTTCGCCGAGTACGTGGCGCACCGCCATCTACGGCTGTGCCGGATGGCGTACCTCCTCGCCCGGGACTGGGGCACGGCCGAGGACCTGGTACAGACCGCGCTGGCCAAGGCCTGGGTGGCCTGGCGGCGGATCGAGGGCAACCCCGATCCGTACGTCTATCGCATCATCGTGAACACCCACGCCTCGTGGTGGCGCCGGCTGTGGCGCGGCGAGGTGCCGGTCGAGACCCTGCCCGAGACGGCTGACCCGCATGACCAGGCCGCCGCGGTGGACGACCGGGCGGCGCTGTGGAACGCCATCGGCACCCTGTCACCACGCCAGCGGGCGGTGATCGTCCTGCACTACTTCGAGGGACGGACGCTCACCCAGGTCGCCGACATCGTCGGCTGCTCGCTGGGCGCGGTCAAGAGCCAGCTCAGCAGGGCCCTGACCCGTCTCCGGGTCGATCCGGACATCCGCACCATGAGCCTGGAGGAGCTTCAGCGATGAGGCATACGGAGAGCAACCTGCGCACGCTCCTGGAGCAGCACGCGACCGGTGAGGAACCGGTCCCCCACCTCGACGCGATCATCCGGCGAGGCCGCCGTACCCGCCGGACCCGGCGCGCTCTGAGCGTCGGGGCGGCACTGACCGTCGCCGCCACCGCCGTATTTCTGACGGGCCCCATCCTGACGGACCGGTCCGTGGTGGCGGCCCAGCCGCCCAGCTCGGCGCAGGTCGAGGCGCCCCCGGAACTGCCGGAAAGCTTCCCCGTGGTGCTGGGAGCCGAGAGGTTCAGCCTTTCCCTCATCCACTCCCAGCGCTTCAACACCACGGGCGCCGGCAAGACCGTGACGTTCACGCCGACAAGTGTCTCCACCGGCTACAAGGTGGTCTGCGGCGATCCCCGGGCCTGGGTCGTCGTCTCGACCTCACTCAAGGGCGGTGAACGGGGCGGCACGTCCGGACGGTGCGGAGATGGGGTGGGAGGACACCACGACCGGCTCTCCGCGCCCTCCGGATGGCTCAAGGGCCGGCAGGCGATCCAGGTGTGGGTCTTCCCCCCGGACGCGCCTGTGGTCAAGGTCGCCGAGGAGCTCGGCCGCTGCCGGCAGTTCACGAAGTCGGCGACGTGCGACGAGAAAGCGGCCGGCGCCACGCTTTCCCGCCGGGACGTGCTCGAACGTCTCTCGGCGGAGGTCGGCGAGCGGTCCGGCGAGTGGGCGGTCGGCGTATACGACCACCCGGCCGCCGAGACCCCCGCGACCTTCGGACCCGTGCAGAGCACTCCATGACCGCCGGGCACGATGTCGAGCGGGCGGGTTGAGGTTGTGAAGAGCGGCGTCTGCTGCTGGAGCTGCTGAACGAGCCCGCCTACCCCGCCGACCTGGCCGAGCGCCTGGGCGTGACGCGCGGCAACGTCTCGAACCACCTGGCCTGCCTGGTGCTGCTGGTCGACCAGGGCGAGAGCGCCCCCGCCGACGAGGCCTGCTCGCCCGCCACTTCTGAGGAGTCTCGATGATCAGCCCCTGCTTCTCGCTAATGGCCATCGGCGGCGAACTTCACACGGTGACTGCGCCCGCAGGTTCGGTCTGGATGTTCGAAGATGTATCCGGCGCCCTGCACCGCGATAACACTGCTCCGGACGTTTCTGCAGGTCGCCGGGTTCCGGCCGCGCAGGGCTGCTGCGGCGCCCGGGACACTACCGTGTGCGGTACCTGTCGCGGGTGGAAGGGCTGTTGGTTCGCCCTTCCACCCGCGACCGTACGAGCCGGCGGCTCCTACGACTCCCGTGCGGTCGCGGTGATCAGGCGGCCTTGCCGCTGGCGACGTAGAGGTTCATGGCGGTGAAGTCGAGGGTGACATTGCTGGGCTTGAAGAAGCAGTGGAAGAAGGCGACTCGCGTGTCGAACCCCAAGGGGGCGATCTCGGCCCCTGGGTGATTCTCGCAGTAGATCCCCTTGGCGGTGATGTCGCCGAGGCGGAGCTCCTTCGGGTAGCAGGGGTAGGTGACGGCTGGGTGGCTGTGGGCGAACGTCCCGATCGAGCGGTCGAGGTCGGTGCGGACCCCCAGCTTCTCGGCAGTGTCCGCGAGCACGACCGCGGCCATCGTGCCGCCTCCGCCGAGGTTCACGCCCACCACCTGCTGGCCGGAGCCGGCGATGCTGCCCATGCTGTGCACATATTGCTCACGGGCCAGCCACATCGGCAGGGGCTCGGCACCCGCCTTGGTGGCGGCGGCGCGTGCCTTCTTGGCCGTTTCGGAGGTTCTGGGGCGCAGGATCAGCGACCGGCCCGCGTAGTCGAAGGTGGTCAGCAAGTGGTAGAACACCCACGTGCCGATCAGGCCGTCCTTGTCAGTGTCGACATCTGCGCCCGACTCCGTCGTCGACCAGCTCACGGGGACGTTGCGCAGTTCGATGCCGCCCAGCTTGAAGGAGTCCAGTATCCCGTAGTACATCCATATGCTGCCGTTCTCGTACTCGATCTTCTGACTGGCGACGGCGCTCAGCCCGGCTTCCTTGGCTACCGTCGCGCTCACGCTCAGATTCGGGGCGCCGGTGTAGAACATGAAGCGTTTCGGCGGTCCGCCGTTGACCGAGCCCTCTACCAGCGGAAGCGGGTCCATCTGCTGGAATGGCAGCCGCGCGATGTCGCCGTGGACCTGATAGGGCTTGCCGCTGAATGCCGCGAACCATTTGGCGTAGGCATCGTCGCCGGACGCTTTCCAGTGCGGTGCGGAGAGGGCGAACTTGTCCTGCCGGATGTAGCAGTCGGCCAGGAAGTAGTTGGCATCCTTGTCGTCGGGGGCCAGCCCGATGGCCATCTTGAGGTATTTCTCGGCGTCGGCGAACCTGTTGCCCAGGAGTCCG
Source organism: Nonomuraea insulae (assembly GCF_042656245.1). Taxonomy (NCBI): domain Bacteria; kingdom Bacillati; phylum Actinomycetota; class Actinomycetes; order Streptosporangiales; family Streptosporangiaceae; genus Nonomuraea; species Nonomuraea insulae. The sequence goes on along the minus strand of NZ_JBHSPA010000039.1, from coordinate 50,647 downwards.
ATATAGCCGCGCTGGCGGGCCGCCCGCACGTTCTTGGGGTCCTTCTTCAGGATCTCCTCGTACGCGCTGCCGGCCTGCTCGAACTTCCCGGCCTTGAACAGCGCGTCGGCGTCACCGTCGGCGGCCAGCGCCGTGGCCGCCCCGCCCAGCAGCGGCGCGGTCGCGGCAGCACCAGCCACCAGGGCGGCGCCCCGGAACAACGAACGCCGGTCCCATCCTCCGTCATCAGCCAAGACCTTCTCCTCTTCGTGATCACCTTCGGCGTGACTTTCTGTCCAGCGGGCGGTCAAAGCAGCTCCGGCCGGTTCCTCTCGCCCTGCTTGATGAAGGCGACGCCGCAGTCGCCGGGGCGCCACGATCACCAGCACCCGCGACACGCCCCGGGGTTTCACCGCGCACTCCGCGACTCGCCCGCCGGTCGACCCCGTCCACTCTCGACCGGCCGTGTTCCCGCCTCGTCCGCGCCGCGTCATGGTCGTGTCACGGCCGCAACCGACGATGACATGCGCCCATGTCGGTGGGGGTGAAGCGCGGGGTGTGCTGCTTCGTCGCGGTCTTCCACCGCGGGTGCGGCACGCGCTTCGCCGCGATATTCGACGCGCACTTCGCCGAAATCCACCGCTATGTGGCGAGCCGGTTGGGGCTGAGCGCCGCCGAGGACGTCGTCGCCGACACCTTCCTCACCGCGTTCCGTAACAGGTCGCGCTACGAGGCCACCCGCAGCGGCGTCAGGACCTGGCTGTACGGCATCGCGACCAACCAGATCAGCATGCAGCGCCGTGCCGAGATGCGCGCCCTGCGGGCGATGGGCCGCCAGTCGCCCGACCTCGCCGTCGAGGGACCGGAACACCGGGTCGTCACCAGCGTCACGGCCCAGGGGTTGCAGCCGGCCATCGCCAAAGCGATCACCTCGCTCAACGACGGCGACCGTGGCCTCCGCCGAGGTCAGGGCCGCGACGTTCCGTCTGCTCGCTGACCTGCCCGGTGTACGGACCAAGGGCGTCACGACCTCCGACGGCCGTAGCGGGATCGCGATCGCCGCGGACGGCGAGATACAGGATGGCAGCGCCGCCTTCGAGTACACGATCATCCTTGAGCCGAAGACCTACCAGCTCATCGGTGGCAGGCAGGTCGTCAAGGACGGGTCGTTCCGTGGGCTGGGGCCGGGCACCCCCCTGGAGGAGACCGACGTCTACACGGCAGGCTGGACCAGCGAGGAACCGCACCACGACTGATCGTCCTCCCGGCCTCCTGCGCATCAGCGAGAACGGCCCGCGCCCTTGACGAGGGCGGCCCAGGACCGCGCACTCCTCCCACGACATCAGCTGCGCGCCCAGCCACCGCGATGTCCCCGACCGCAGCTCGGCGGCCAGGTGAGAAACACACACACACCTCTAAATGGCGTCGCGCGAACATCCCGGACGATCCTGTGCCGCACCACCCTGCACCAGGCCACCGTCGCGTCGACGGTGACCGTACTCGCGCATCAAGGTCAAACCCAACGGCGAATGGCGTCGATCGTTGTTTCCGGTGAGGTGTTGAAGCAGAAACGAATTCCGGGAGTCGCCGCCAGAACGTTGATCAGCCGTTCGAACAGGAGGGTGTGCTCAGGGGCCATGCGCACCCCACCTCCGATCATGACCACGTCGAAGGGCCCCTCCGGCAACCGTTCGCGGACGGTCTTTTCTGCCTCGTCCGGGTCGGTGCCGACCATGCACGGCACCGCGTCGATGCCCGCCGCGCGCAGAGCCGCGTTGCCCTGCTCGATCCGGGCGGTGAGCGTCGCCTCGTCAAGGCCGGGGAACGCGGTGTAGTCGATCGTGCTCGGATGCAGGCCGATCGTCAGGATCTTGGTCATCTTCACTCCTACCGTGGGACGGGGCCATCACTGCCGAAGACGCCACTCGTCGGCCCGCCGGGGTCCAAGGTGGCCAACCTGATGATCGCATCGGTTCCCTCCTCGACGGTGTGGACACCCGTGTGACCCTTGCCGGCCAGGCGGTGGCCGGAGCCGGCCGCTCGGTCACATGCCGGCGATGAGCTTGTCCACCCGCTCGTCAACGCTGCGGAACGGGTCCTTGCACAGGACGGTGCGCTGCGCCTGGTCGTTCAGCTTGAGGTGCACCCAGTCCACGGTGAAGTCGCGCCGCTTCTCCTGCGCCTTGCGGATGAACTCGCCGCGCAGCCGCGCCCGGGTGGTCTGCGGCGGCACCGACTTAGCCTCGAAGATCTTGATGTCGGCGGCCACCCGCTCCACCGCGCCACGGCGCTGTAGCAGGTAGAACAGCCCCCGCTTGCGGTGCACGTCATGGTAGGCCAGGTCGAGCTGCGCCACCCTCGGCGAGGACAGCGGCAGGTCGTACTTCTTCCGGTAACGCTCGATGAGCTGGTATTTCGTCACCCAGTCGATCTCCCGCGAGACCAGGTCGAGGTTGCCCGTGTCGACCGCGTGCAGCGTACGCTCCCACAGCTCCAGCACCCGGTGCGCGATCGCGTCGCCACCGCGGCGGTCGACGAAGTCCTTCGCCTTCGACAGATATTCCCGCTGGATCTCCAGGCTGGAGGCCTCACGCCCGTTGGCCAGACGCACCCTACGCTGGCCGGTCATGTCGTGGGAGACCTCGCGGATGGCCCTGATCGGGTTCTCCAGCGACAGGTCGCGTATCACCGTGCCGGACTCGATCATGCGCAGCACCAGGTCGGTGGCGCCGACCTTGAGCAGCATCGTGGTCTCGCTCATGTTGGAGTCGCCCACGATCACGTGCAGCCGCCGGAACCGCTCGGCGTCACCGTGCGGCTCGTCACGGGTGTTGATGATCGGCCGGGACCGGGTGGTGGCGCTGGAGACGCCCTCCCAGATGTGCTCGGCCCGCTGCGAGACGCAGTAGACCGCCCCGCGCGGCGTCTGCAGCACCTTGCCCGCCCCGCAGATGATCTGCCGCGTGACCAGGAACGGGATCAGCACGTCGGCCAGCCGCCCGAACTCGCCCTGCCGGCCCACACAGTAGTTCTCGTGGCAACCGTAGGAGTTGCCGGCTGAGTCGGTGTTGTTCTTGAAAAGGTAGATATCGCCCGCGATGCCCTCTTCGCGCAGCCGCTTCTCGGCGTCCACGAGCAGGCCTTCGAGGATGCGCTCGCCCGCCTTGTCGTGCGTGACGAGCTCGATGACGTTGTCACATTCGGGTGTTGCGTACTCGGGATGGCTGCCCACGTCGAGATAGAGACGTGCGCCGTTGCGGAGGAAGACGTTGCTCGATCGGCCCCAGGACACGACCCGCCGGAACAGGTAGCGCGCGACCTCGTCGGGGGACAGCCTGCGCTGTCCCCTGAACGTGCAGGTCACGCCGTACTCGTTCTCCAGGCCGAAGATGCGACGATCCATTGCCTCACGCTACTCCCCCATCACGGTCTCGCCCAGGTCGCCCAGCAGCTCGCCATGGTGGATTTGTTCTTGATTGTCCCGTTGCCCGTTAATGCTGCGTTCAGCGCCTCCTTGGACACTCGCTGGTTAGCACCCTCTCCCTGCAGCACGAAAGGCATCGCTGTGAAGGACAAGAAGACCGAGGAGTCCGAGCACTCCGGGCTTTCACGACGCCGTCTGGTCAAGTACGCCGGTGTCGGCGCGACCCTGGCCGCGGCGGCCCCCCTCGTGGGCGGCACCCCCGCGCAGGCGGACGACGAGCGCACGTTCGGAAACGGCGGCAACAACGGGCGGATGTGGCGCGCAGGCGATCACCACATCCATTCGGAGTACAGCGGTGAGTTCGACACCAAGACCAACCCGCCCACCTTCCACAAGGGCGCGGACGCGGTCTACCCGATCGTCACCAACGCGATCATGGCCAAGTACTTCGGCCTGACCTGGGCGATGTGCACCGACCACGGCGGCCCGACGCACTCGAAGGTGAATCTGGAGCAGGCCTACCCCGACCTGCTGCGCTCGCGCGTGCTGGTGCCCGAGGTGCTGCAGTTCTGGGGTATGGAGTTCGACGCCCCGGCCCTGGACCACCACACCCTGATGATCCCGCACCACGGCGACGAGGCTCAGCAGTTGTTCGAGTTGGAGAGCCGCTTCGCCAAGTTCGACGCCTTCCCGACCGACCCGGGCCGCGACACCGAGGCCAAGATGGTGGAGTTCCTCAAAGCGGCCCGTGGCATGGGGCAGAAGCCGCTGGTGATCGCGCACCACGCGTCGCGGTCGGCGACCGGTTTGGGCGTGTGGGGCCAGGACACTCCGCGCGAGTTCCGTAACGGCAACAACGTGGCGCCCGACGTCTATGTCGGTTTCGAGGGTGCGCCGGGCCACCAGGCGGGCCCGCTGAACGGCGGCGCGCGCGGCGGGTACGGCAACCACCCGACCTACGGCGGCTTCGACCAGATGACCGCCCGGGTGGGCGGCCTGTGGGACTCGCTGCTGGGTGAGGGCCGGCACTGGTGGATCACCGCCACCTCCGACTCGCACGTGCACTGGACGCGCGGCGGCTCGGACTTCTGGCCGGGCGAGTACAGCAAGACCTACGTGGCGGCCCGGCAGGACTACGGCGACATCATGGACGCCCTGCGCAACGGCCGGATCTTCGTCACCACCGGGGACCTGGTCACCGCGCTCGACGTCACCGCGAGCAGCCAGGGCCGACGGGCCACGGTGAGCGAGACGCTCACCGTCAGCAGCCGCGACCGCAACGACGTCGAGGTGGAGATTCGCTTCCGGCCGCTGGACGGGAAGAACGGCAACGGCGACCGTCCGCAGGTGCGGCGCGTCGACCTGATCGTCGGCCAGGTCACCGGCGTGAGCGCCGACCTCGACGCCGCCACCAACCCCACCACCAAGGTCGTGGCGCGCTTCGGCCCGAACGACTGGCGCCGCCAGGGCCGCGACTATGTCATCAGGCACACGCTGCGTGAGGTGGGCCAGGACAGCTACCTGCGGGTACGCGGCACCAGCACCGACGAGATGGAGCCGCAGGCCGACGGCAAGGAGAGCCCGTGGGAAGACCTGTGGTTCTACTCCAACCCCGTCTTCGTCCGCGTCCGCTAGCCGACCTCAAGAACTAGACGGGCCTCGCCCGCGAGACCTCGGGCGTGAACATGAGCGTGGTAACTGGCGAAAGCGTATCGCCGGTTACCGGCTCAACCCCTGGCAGCCCGTGCTTCCCGACCAACTCCACGCCCTCGGCGCGGGCCTGGTCGACCAGTTCCCCATGTCCTTGGGGCTGCCTGTGCGCCACTGCGGCGTCCTCCAGGTCGATCTCCGTCGACGGCTCCTGAGCTTGGTGGTTGTCCCAGCCAGAGGCTGAACGTCGCAGCAACGGACCATATGCGGACGGCATCGCCTGTGACGCTCTAGTGGCCGAGGTTGACCTGTGCCCTGTGGTGGTCGCCTTTCTCGATCAGGTCGACGAGCCCGAGGGCGTAGTCCGCTGCGGAGATCGCGCCGCCGTCCTCGGGCTGAACCGCGACGTCGTCGCCGAGCCGATAACGGCCGAGTCGTTCGCCGGGCATATGTGCGCCGAACCTGAGCGCCGGGCTCACAAAGACCCAGTCGAGTGTCGCGGGCGTGGCCGGGAGGTCCTCGATGATGAGCGCCGCCCCGGCGCGGATCTCGTCGTGGAGCTCTGCGGGGATGTGGCTGAGGTCGGTGACGAAGCGATCCGCCCCGGGCGCAGGGCGCAGCGAGGAGTAGCCGCCGACGACGAACAGGGGTACGCCTGCGGCATCGGCCAGACGCGCGATGGCCCTGTAGACGTCGCGGAAGGTGCCGGCCAGCGGGCCGCGTGGGGCGAGTGCGGCCACTACGACGTCCGCGCCCTCGATGGGTGCCGAGAGCGTTGCTTCGTCGGTGGCGTCGCCTTGGACATAGGTCACGTTCGGGATCGGCGCGTCGGGGAGGGAGCGGCTCAGTGCGGTGACCTGGTGACCGCGAGCAGCGGCCTCCGCGACGATGGCCGAACCGGCATAGCCGGTCCCGCCGAAGACGGTGATGCGAGACACGAGATGCCTTTCTACGGTACGGGTGGCGTCGGACGACGCGCTGCGATTACCGTATGAGAGCAGCTCTCCATTGGGAAGAAGGCACCTTGTGGTAACCACCCAGGCCGAGTCGGTGCTCCGCGGCAGCCCCTACCGCGCGGACTGCCCGACTCGCCGCATCCTGGATCGCATTGGCGACCGTTGGACGGTGCTCATCGTGGGCGCCCTCTGGGATGGCAACGTCCGCTTCTCAGAGTTGCGCCGACGCATCGAGGGCGTCTCGCAGAAGATGCTCACCCAGACTCTCCGCAGGCTCGAACGAGACGGGCTCGTGCGCCGCACCGTCTACCCCGAAGTTCCGGTCCGCGTCGAGTACACGCTCACCGAGGCGGGCCGCACCCTGCGCGAGCCGTTGCGCGCGCTGGAGGAATGGTCGATCGCGCACCTCGGCGACGTGTCAGCCTCGCAGGAGGCCTACGACCGCGCGGATCGACCTCCTCCTGACTCCACGGATCGCGACAAGTAACACTGCGATATCGGCGCTACTTACTGCTGAGGGGCCACGGTGGTTTAGCGAACGACTTTTGGGTTCTGGATCAAAGGTTGTGGAGTAGTGGCGGCGTGTGATCATGGTCCGCCGCTTGGCATGAGGATTGCGAAGTCCCTGCTCCATGAAGTTGATCTCTAGGCAAGACCACTTCTAGCAGGGGCTTCACGTCGTTCTGGGACCTTCGCTCAATCCAGCGGACCGTCCAGACGATCACACACCGTGGCCGATTGTTACCGGAGAAGGCTCATTGTCAGGTTGCCGGCGCGTCCTCGATGATCCACTGGATCCCATGCGGGATGAGAAAGTCGAGGAAGGCGGTCGGGTGGTAGGCCTGGGCGGGTGCGAGTACTCCCGGCTTGGCGGGGTCGGCGATGAGACGGCGGGCGCTTTCGACGGCGATCACCGCGGTAGTGCCGTAGGTGTCGGGGCCGTGGACGATGCCGCGGGCGCGGCGGCCGTCGGTACTGGTGGCGTCGAGCACGTAGGTGAAGTGCTGGGTGCGTCGGCTGTTCTCATCGGGTCCTTCAGGCAGGCTTTCGATGATCTCCGGCGTGAGCGGGGTGTTCAGCTGGGCGCCCAGCGCCGCCTCGGTCAGGCCCTGGACATGCCGGACGCGGATGTGACGGGGGATGGTCACCACCTCCGACACGGGGAAGGCCATCACCGGGGTCGCCTCCGACTGTCCGGGCAGCGTGATCGCGGTGCGGCGGGCGGGCATGCCGGGGCGCCAGGCGCCGTCGTGGTAGGTCATGCCTCCCGCCTTGATGGCGTCGGTCGTTTCGACCAGCGAACGCAGCGAGCCGCGTGACATGCCGCCGCCGACGACCACGTGGGTGGTGACAATCTCTTCGACCGATTCAAGGCGGTCGGCCAGGATGTGGGCCATGAGGTCGACCGGGACGCAGCCGTCGTTGGCGGCGGGTACGACTGTGACCCCGGCGTTCTCCGCCTCCGTGGTGAAGGTGTCGAAGATTTTCTTGACGTAGAGCTGCTCGCCTGAGGTGTCGACGTAGTGGCAGCCGGCGGCGATCGCGGCGCGGACCACGGCCTCACCTGAGGAGGTGAAGGGTCCGGCGCAGTTGATGACGCCGTCGCAGCCGCGGAACGCGCGCACCAGCGCCTCATGGTCGCTGGTGTCGGCCACGCGTCGTTCCGCGTCGGGGAGACCGGCCGCCGCGGCGGCCTCCTCCAGGCGCGCGAGATCACGTCCGGCCAGGACCGTCTCGATGTCGCGTCGCGCCAGTTCGGTGAGCACCAGCTTCCCCTGGTATCCACTCGCGCCATAAACGGCGATCTTCATGTCATCTCCTCACGATGAGAGCTGCGCGGTTGCTCAGCCCACAAGCACAGTAAGGCGCTGATACAAGACGATTGAATGCGCGATACGCTCCGGAGTTTGCGTCATCGTCTTCGCCGAGGCCGTCGTTGGTTACACTGGCCGCGTGGATGTTCTGTCTGATGTGGTGAGTGCGGCGCGTACCGGTCGACCCCACTCGGGCCGGGTGACCAGGTCCGCTCCCTTCTCCCTGCGGTCTCCGGCGATGCTGTCTGCCGGATTCCACATCGTTCTCCAGGGAACGTGCTGGCTTCTCCCAGCGCAGGGTGAACCGATCGCGCTCGCGCCGGGCGACGTGGCGTTCCTGCCGCGCGGATCCGCACACGGTCTGGCCGACGACCCGTCCACCCCTGTAGGCGAGCCGCCCACAACGCTCACCGGAGTCCATGATGGCCGCGAGGACGAACCCTCAGCCGACCGACCGCCCACGGTGGTCATGCTCTGCGGCGCCTACCTCCTTGACGGATCCGGGCCACATCCACTCCTGAACGACCTGCCCGAGGTCATCCACCTACCGACGCGGGTAGGGCGCCACAGCGAACTCCGCGCCGCGATCGAGCTCCTCGGCGTGGAGTTGGACAGCGACGCCCGCCCAGGTTCCGACACCATCCTGCTCACCCTGCTGGATCTTCTCCTGCTCTACATCCTGCGCGCGTGGTTCGAACAGCAGCGCGTCTCCGGCCACTCCGCCACCGGCTGGGCCGCGGCCCTGCACGACCCCGCCGTCGCCGCCGCCCTCCGCTCCATCCACGAAGATCCCAGCCGACCATGGACCGTCGAGGAGTTGGGCGCGCAGGCACGCCTGTCCCGCGCCGCCTTCGCCCGGCGGTTCACACATCTGGTCGGCCAGCCACCGCTCACCTACCTGACATGGTGGCGGATGACCACCGCCGCCCGGCTCCTGCGCGCCTCCGACGCGCCCGTCAACACGATCGCCCAGCAGGTCGGCTACAGCTCGCAGTACACCTTCACCCATGCCTTCAAACGCCAGTACGGGTCACCGCCCGGCAGTTACCGGCACCACGCCGGCTGAAGCACAATCCCGCGTAGGGATCTTCGAGGTTTGGCGAACACCGAGCTGCGCAGGCGGCGTGAGGATGAAGGATCTTCCAGCTCTTCAGCTGGGCGTTCGTGCGCTCGCCGGGGCCGCGGAGCCTGGCGTGGGAGCGGTTGGCCTCGGGTCGGTATGGATCAGCATGCCGTCCAGCACCAGGTAGTGCAGCCCATGAGGCTCCCAATCCGGCGTTTGAGGAGCGGAGGCCGGCGCTGTGTTCGATGTCCTCATCGCCCCTACCCCACGAGCGGTCCGATCGTCCCCCAAGGCCGTCACAGACGGAGGAACGCCAGCAGCGCCGCCGCCACCTCGTCCGGTGCCTCCTCGGCCATGTGGTGGCCGCTGTCGATCCTGTGGCCGGTCACGTCATCGGACCATGTGCGCCAGATCGCCAAAGGGTCGCCGTACAAATCTTCCATGTCGTCCTGGGCCGACCAGAGGAACAGGGTGGGGCAGGTGAGGCGCCGTCCTGCAGCGCGGTCGGCGTCATCGGCAGCGCGATCCACGGTCAGGCCGGCGCGGTAGTCCTCGCACATCGTGTGGACGGTGTCGGGGTCGTGGATGGCCCGGTGGTAGTCCTCGTACGCCTCCTGGCCCATCTGCTCAGCGGTCGCGGTGTACCAGGCGTCGGGATCGGCGTTGATGACGCGTTCGGCGGGCTTGGCGGTCTGGCCGAGGAAGAACCAGTGCCACCAGGACGTGGCGAACCTCGCATCGGCGCGAGCCAGCGCCTCGCCGATGGGAATGCCGTCCATCACGATCAGGCGCGTGACCGCGCCGGGGCGGTCGGCGGCGAGACGGTGTGCGACGTACGCGCCGCGGTCGTGTCCAGCTACGGCGAAGCGGTCGTGGCCCAACGTCCGCATGAGGGTCACCATGTCGCCGGCCATGGCGCGCTTGGAGTAGGGCGCATGGTCGGAGGTCGTGGCCGGCTTGCCGGAGCGGCCGTAGCCGCGCAGGTCCGGGCAGAACACCGTGTGGTGCGGAGCGAGTTGAGGGGCGACGCGGTGCCAGGTCGCGTGCGTACGGGGGTGGCCGTGCAGGAGCAGCAGCGGGCTACCGGAGCCGCCGTGCCGGACGAACAGCTCTGTCTCGCCCACGTCGATCACGCTGGTCTCGAAGTCATCGAACATCCGTCGCTCCTGCCCAGAGCCGATGTCGATCAACGCGGGTGTTGGCGGGTCCACGACTGATGCGCTGGATCCACCGGAAATATATGCCGGAAAGGCCCGCCGGAGTTCGCCGTCACCTTCTGCGACGTCGGCTGGAGGATCGCCATCAAGGATGAAATGTCCGTATGTGAAAACAGGTAAATGCTGGGCAGTTGACGATCACCCGATTCGACTCCTCGGGGCGTGATCGCGAAAGGATCCCATGTGATGATTCTCGCCGAGTGCGCCTGCGAAGTTCCCGAAGATCTTCGTCTCGGACCTTGCGCCACACACGAGGAACTCATCTACCGGATATGGCTCGCCGATCACGCCCCCCGTCTTGCCGCTGCCGAGGGAGCCGAAGACCCCTTGGAAGACAGCCACATGCTCGCGGAGGCGAACCGGCTCGCCGACTTCATCAGGCAGGCCCGGCAGCTCGAAGAAATGCCCCGCGACCACGCCACCGGCGGCCGGATCCAGGCCGACGCCGCCTGACCCACCTCGGCCAGGAGCGGCCCGCACCGCCCGCGAGGTGATACGCACCTTGCACGAGTCGCCATCGAGCCGGCCGGGGCCACGCCGGCTGCCCGTCGTGGGGGCCGCGACCCGCAGGCGGCGCGGCCGTGCCGCAGGCTGAGTATTCGCGATCGAGCCGGGGACAGCGATGGCTGATCGCCTTCCCTCTTCCGACCCGGGGTCATGGAACACATCGACCGCCGGCTCGGTGAGTTGCCCTAGCGCGGAATGTCCTCTCCTGGCCCCGGGCCTGGCAGGCGGTCTCCAGGTGGGCGGTGGCGCATGTGCAGCCGCAGGCGTGAGCTTTGGTGGTGGCTCTGTTCCAGATCAACGCGGTCACACAGGTGCTGGATCACCCACAGGCCGAACCCTCGGGAGCCGGTGGGATCGATCTTGGCCGCGGCCAGATGCTCATCACTCAGCCGGCCTGCGGAGTCGACGATGTCCACGACGATCTCCTCAGCGCTGTTTCGGACGATCACCATGCCGACGGCGCCCCCGTGGTCGAGCACGTTGGTGACGGCTTCGTTGACCGCGATCACCAGATCCTCCAACCGCTGACCCTGCAGACCGCCGCGGCGGGCATGCACGCTTATCAGGCCACGCATGCGTTCCAGGTCTGCACTGATGGGAAACCGGAACTCGAACTCCATGTTCATGCTCGTTCGATCCGCTCAAGCGGTAGTGGGAGGAACACGAACCGTTCCCACTATCCCCGCAGGACACGGTCAGAGAGCAGGATACTGCCGATCGACCCGCTTGCTCCCCTGGTCGTGGCCGGTTCGAGCTGGAACAGAGACGTCCGAACGCGTTCGGCCCTCCGTTCATCGCACATACGATGGCGCCGTGATGATGCCTGCCGACAAAGACTCGGAATCTGTGACATTACGCCTGGCGACGTCTCACGTCGGCGACATCGCCGTGATCACCATCGAGGGATACCTGGATGCCACCCGCCGCGAGCAGTTCGCCGAGTATCTGTCCCAGGCCGGCCCGTCAATGATCCTCGATCTGTCCGGAGTCACGTTCATGGATTCGCGCGCCCTGGGCCTGATCATCCACCACTGGCAGGACAGCCAGGCCGCCGGTGGTGCGTTCGCCTTGATCGGCGTCGACTACTCCCGTGCCAAGATCATGTGGATCACCGGTCTGGCCAAGGTCTTGCCGCTGCACGACAGCCTGGAGGATGCGCTGGCCGCCCTGGCCTGACCAACGATGACGTCAGGCCGGAGATCGCTCGGTGCCGTCGCGGGCGAACTCGATCCTGACTTGGGCAACGCTGCGGCAATGCCGATCACCACCATGGAGCAGCGTTCCGGCGATGCGGAGCACTCCCAGGTTTGCCGCCACCGCGCCGGGTAGAGGAGCGGCCTTCACCCTCGACCCCCAGGGAGTCACCTTCATGACACAGCCGTGGACCTACCGCGAAGGCGTCATCTCCGACACCGGCCTGAGCCTGGTCGGCTTCGACGTCGAAGCCACCGACGGCAAGATCGGTTCGGTGGACGAGGAGAGCAGCGCGGTCGGCGACAGCTACCTGGTCGTCGACACCGGCTTCTGGATCTTCGGTAAGAAGGTCGTCATGCCCGCCAGCACCATCACCCGCGTCGACCCGCAGGAGCGCAAGGTCTATCTCGCCCGTACCAAGGATGAGATCAAGGACGCTCCCGAGTTCGACGAGAACACCTACAAGGACCCCGACTACCGCCAGCAGGTCGGCGACTACTACGGCCAATTCCCGTTCCCGCCCTGACCGCGTAGCCGTCCGGGCATCGACGGTCGGGCCGTGTTCCCTCTCCCTCAGAGGGCCGCGGCCCTTTCTTCTGCCGAGCTGATGGCCCCAAGACAGCGCCCCGAAACGGTGAGCCACGGTTGATGGCGAGGTTGTTCACCAGGCGAGCGTTCGTTCTGTGGTCCCAGCAGGCTCATCTAGCAGGAAAGGTGACTACTGTTCCCATCCTTCCTGGTACGTTGCTCACCGAATCCATGACTATTTCTGCCGCTTCCGAGCACGTCACCGGCATGGCGCTCGTCGGACTGGAACTCAAGCCCGGCCAGATCCCAGGCGGTCTCGAACCTGGCTCCCGGGTGCGGATCGTTCACACGCCCGAGGCAAGCTCTAACCGCCAAGGCCAAATCCTCGTGGAAAGCGCACTCGTCGAAAGCATCAACGCGCGAGAGAGCTCAGGCGGCGGCAAGGTAACAGTGCTAGTAAACAGTCGCTTGTCCCCAGACGTTGCCATGTACGCCTCCAGAGACGAGATCGCCGTCAGCGAGCACCTTCCCCGGCACGGGCCGGTCGGCTAGCCCTCGGCTGACGCGAGTCCACGAGCCGGAGTCCCGCGATTCAGGCATCACCCTTGCGAAGGCTCTCCCGGGGTGTACGCCACGACGCCCTTAACGGCAGGGCGGTCTGGGCGGAAGTGCGGAGCATCGCCTGTCCATAGAGCAGGAAGTTATCTTGCCGCACGGCTTCCTCGAAGGCGACGCGGTTCCCCGACTCATCAGACAGGTCCAGTACTGCAACCGGCACCAACATCAGGCCACGCCAGATCAAGCCGACTGGTGTCAGCACGGCTGAGCACAGCACCATGCACCAACCGAGCATGTCGTGGGCACGAGAAGACCTTGACAGTAACTGTTCGTGAGGTGGACGAGCCGGAACGCGATCGCGCAGCCGGCTGTGCCTGACGCTGAACGCGAAGAAGGGCGACTGCTTCTACCAGGAGGTTGGCTTCCACAACCGGCAAGGTGTCCAAGGTGGCTTGCAAGGACGTTCCCAACTGGACCAAGTCCCCTGACGAGTTGCCGCACGCGATCGTGTACCGCAGCCCCCCGCTCACGCTCTGCGCCGACCACCCGTGACCGTGCCTCCCGGCACCGGCTCAGCGAGGCTGTCGCCGAACCAGGTTCGCAGTGCCTCGTCCAGAGACTCATCGGGAGTCCCGGCCCAGGCTACGTAGCCGTCGGGCCGCAGGAGCAGCGCCTGCGGCGCCTGAACGGGCACGACCTCAACGCGGGAGCGCTGGACCCTGAGGCCGCCGGTGGGGTCGAGGAGCAACGGCCGCGCTCGCGCTGCGGGCTCGTGGAGCCGGGCGGGCAGGTCCGTCAGGAAGCGGCCGAGGAGCGGGTGCGGCGGGGCGGGCATCGGGTACGGCAGATCCGCGCCCGCCAGGAGGGCGGCGACGCGGCGGCGGTTGACCTCCTCGGACAGCAGTTCGCCGAACAGTTCGCGCAATGCGGTGACCTCCGGCCCAGGGGCGGTCAGGGCGAGTTGCGCCTTGGAGTGCGTCGCGACGCGCAGGGCGGCCGGGCGGCGTTCGGCCTGGTATGTGTCGAGCAGGCCGGGCGCGGCCCAGCCGCGCACGGCCGCGGCGAGTTTCCAGGCCAGGTTCGCGGCGTCCTGCAGGCCCAGGTTGAGGCCAGGGGCGCCCATGGCGGAGTGGACGTGGGCCGCGTCCCCGGCCAGGAACACCCTGCCCTGGCGGTAGCGGTCGGCCACGCGGGTGTTGCGCCCGTTCAGGCGGCGCAGCAGGTGCGGGCCGTCGCCCTCGGGGGCGGCCAGGGGCAGGTCGGCACCGGCCACGCGCGCCAGGCTGGCGCGCAGTTCGGCGATGGTCATCGGCACCTCATCGCCGGGTACGAAACCGCCCCATTCCATCGCGCTCACGGTCAGCACACCGGCTCCGGTGGGCAGCATGGCGTAGGCGCCGCGCTGGGTCCGGTGCCAGGCGTACAGTCCGAACGTGCCGACTCCGGGCACCTCCAGCTCGGCGCGTTCGGGCCGCAGAGTCGCGCCGGGCACGGTGACCTGGGCGGCGCGGCTGACAATGTCGCTCTGGGTGACTCCGGGGAAATCGATGCCCGCGAGTTTCCTGACCGCGCTCTGCCCGCCGTCACAGCCGACCGAATAGCGGGTACGCAGCTCGTACGGGCCGTCAGGACCGATCACGCCCAGCGTGACGCTATGGCGGTCCTGCGTGAGGCGGGTCAGCTCGTGCCCGCGCAAGATCCGCGCGCCGAGCTCGACTGCCCCGCGCTCAAGTTGCTCCTCCAGCTCCGGCTGCTTGATCTGCATGCCGGTCAGAGGATTGTCCTCGAGGTCGGCGAGATTCAGCGGCAGCCCGCCGAAGGCGAAGACGGGCGCGGGTTCGGGCTGTCCGCTGCCCAGGCCACGTCGGTGCAGCAGGTGCACGACCTGGCCAACGATGGCGTTGGCCCTGGGCTGGTCGGTGCGGCGTGGCAGGCGTTCGATGACCAGCGACCGCATGCCGGCCAGCCCGAGCTCGCAGGCCAGCATCAGCCCGTTGGGGCCTGCGCCGACGATGACGATCTCCTCGCTCACGTGTCTCCTCGCGTCGATGGGTCGGGAAGTCCCGCCGCGAGCTGGCGCAGCGCGTCGCGCAGGAGCGGAACGATCGGGACGGGTGGGTCGGCGTGCAGCCAGTGCCCCACGGTGGCCTGCACGGCGGCGGTCACGGTGACGGCGACCAGGTGGGGGTAGAGGTCGCTGCCGGGATCGCTGCCGGTGCGCTCGGCCACCGCGACGGCGAGCTCCCGCTGGGAGGCGAAGGCCAGCTTCAGCCCCTCCGCCTGCAAGCTGGGTTCGTCGGCCAGCAACCGGGTGGCCGCCAGTCGCTCCGGCTCGGGGACCGTGTCCTGCGAGCCGGCGTGCAACTCCCACGCCTGGACCGTCGCCTCCGTCAGCGCCTGCCACAACGGTTCACGGGCGGGCCGCGTGCGCAGCGCCGCGACCTGGTGCTCGGCCCGGTCGGTGTGCCGGGCGGCCAGTGCCTCGTACTTGCTGGAGAAGTAATTGCTGAACGTACGCGGCGACACGCCGGCCTCGGCGGCGATGTCCTCGATCCGTACGTTCTCCAGTCCCCGCTCCAACGTCAGCAGCAGCGCTGCACTCATCAGCGCATCGCGCGTGGCCTGTTTCTTGCGCTCCCTCAGCCCGCTCATGCCGGCAGACCGTACTCAAAAGGTGCGGTCTAGGCAAATTTTCTAACTCAGCAAACTAAGCGCGGCACGCACGGCAGCGGGCGCGGGGCGTCGTTCCGTTCTCGCAGGTACGAAGTGATCCGGTCGTAAAGGTACTTGAGGATCTCGGCTTCGACGCGGGCCTTCTCCCCTGGGGCGTGGCCGCGGTCCCACGCCACGACGGCTGACTTGATGCCCGTGTCACACTGCCGCTGCTGCGCACCTGGCAGCGTGCCGCGTCGGGCAGGAGTGGCCTGCGGCACGGCGGCCTTCCTCCGGGGTACGCCTCGGTCCGCCGCTGGACGCCGCCGAGGCCTCGATCATGCATTGCATCAGCTGCTCGGAGACGCCTGTCATCGCCCAGGACCGGAACGGGTCGTAGATGGTGGACCATGGCCCGTACTCGGCGGGCAGGTCCCGCCACGGGCTGCCGGTACGAAACCGCCACATCACGGCGTTGAACTGCTGCCGCAGGTCCGGGATCGGGCGTCGCCCGCCCAGGGGCAGGTGCGGCTCGATCAAGGACCACACTTCATCGGTGAGGTCTCCACGTGCCATGGCGATGGCTTACCAGGTCCGCAGACCAGAGCGCAGGCGAATCGCTCCGCTCTCAACCGCGTTCAGGCTCTAGCTGGTTCAGCAGTCCCAGCATGTTCAGTTGTCCGAAGTGCTGGGAGATCGTCCCGCGTTCGAAATGATCGATGTGAATGACTCCGACCGAGACACTTCTACCGGTCGGCGCGATCTGCTGGAACGCACCGGTGTGCGTACCCACAAAACGACAGCGAGTCACGACCGCATCGTCACCGACCACGTACTCATCGATGACGTGGTGCCCGTCCGGGAAACCCTGATGAAACGCTTCCAGCTGTTGACGCCACTCCGCGAGCCCCATCGGCGACCGGTCGCCCACTGACGCTACGAAGTCGGGTGCCATCAGCCGCTCGACCGCGCTCCAGTTCTGGGAGTCGAGCGCCGCATAGAACTCACCAGTGATCGTTTGTAGATTCTCCATAATGCTGATTATCGCAAAGTTGCGGCGCCTGCTTAGAGCTCGCGCAGGTAGGCGCGGCGATGGCACCCAGTGGCAGTGCGGGCACGTCTTGATGATCATGGAGCGGCCGCTGAGAGGAGATCCACCGTGGGGCGACCCGCAGATCTCGCCCGGCGCGAGCGCACGCTGGCGCGGGCGACCGACTACGTGCTGGCGCACGGGTTGGCCGGGCTGAGCCTGCGGCCTCTGGCCGCGGCCCTCGACACCAGCCCACGGATGCTGCTCTACGACTTCGGCAGCAAACAGGAGTTGGTTGCTGCGGTGCTGGCCGAGGCCCGTCGCCGAGGTGCGGTGCGCCTGGCCGAGCACCTTCCGCCGGAGACGGGCTCCGCGCAAGAGCGGCTGCGTGGCATCTGGGCATGGATCAGCGCAGACGAACGTGCGCCGTTCGTCCGGCTGTTCTTCGAGGTGCACGCCGACGGCCTGGTCCACCCCGAGACCTACCCCGACCAGGACGAGGCGATCACGGACTGGTTCGACACTCTCGGTGCCACATTCCGCGACGTCTCCACCGGTCCTGACGACACCGTCACACCCACGTTGGTCATGGCCGTCGTCCGGGGCCTGCTGTTCGATCTCACAACCACCGGCGACCGCCACCGCACCGATCGTGCGCTGGACCGCTTCGCTGAACTCCTCAGGCAGTGAACGCACGAGAGACTGCGGCGCGCTGGTCGCCGGACTCCTCGCTCTGGCCGAGCAGTCCGCACGCCTCGTCAAGCGCTTCCCGGGGCTGGTGCGGCTGGACGTCGCACAGCAGGCCGACGCCGCCGTCGCATTGGACGACCTGGACGTCTTCATGACCTGGGCACGCCAGGCCACCTCGATCCGCCCGGTCGCCGTCCCGGCGCAGCGTCGCGCCCCGCGCAAGACCGTGACCACGTGACGGGCGGGGACTCGACTGGGCAGGCGGCCGACGCCACCCGCGACGGTGTCCGCGATGACGGCGACGATGCCCTGCG
Source organism: Nonomuraea insulae (assembly GCF_042656245.1). NCBI lineage: Bacteria > Bacillati > Actinomycetota > Actinomycetes > Streptosporangiales > Streptosporangiaceae > Nonomuraea > Nonomuraea insulae. The sequence continues at coordinate 33,071 of NZ_JBHSPA010000039.1, read as the reverse complement.
CGCGGACATCGCCCAGTTCGTCACGCTGGAGCGCAAAGGCCCCTGGCTGATGGCCTACCTGGTCGCCAGACGGGTCGAGCCCGGTGAGGGCGACGGCGTCCGGCTCGAACATCAGTCCAGGTGTTTCGACCGAAACACCTTCCGGCGCGTCAGCGCCCGGGAGTTCGCCCGCCTGGCCGGCACCAGCGCCAAGCGCGTCCTGGCCCTCTGGCAGGCATGGAACCGGCTGGCCGCCGAAGGTGTCGTTCCCCATGCGATGGCTCTGCAGCCGGGCACGGACGTCGAACTCCCCGATGCCAAGCAATATCCGTTCTATGGCGAGAACGGCTATTACCGCAGTCTGGATGGCCGGTCCATCTCGCCCGAGCGGCGTGAGGCGATCGAGCGGGAGGCGGCCACGTCCGGCACGCGCCCGTCGGCCATCACCTACGTCATCGGCCACCCCAAGGCGGTCAAGACCGCCCTGCTGGCCGACGAGGCGACCCGGGCAGCGGCGCGGGAGGCCCTTGCCGAGTTCGACGCCCGCCAGGCCGCCGCTGATGCGGCCGACCGCGCCGCCGCCGACGACGTCACCAGCCATCGGCAGCGCGAATTCGATGACGCCCAGCGCCGTGAGCGGGAGTCGCCGGCCGCCGAAGCCCGCGCGGCCCGCGACGGGTCCGAGTCCGAGGCGTCCATGGACGTCTTCAACGCCATGGCCGAGATCCGCATGGCCGCCTCGCGGGCGCTGGCGCTGCTGCACAGGCGGCAGATCCGGTTCACCGCCGACCGCGCCGAGGCCATCGCCGAGCTCTGTGACGGCGCCGTTATGTGATCCGTCAACCTGTCTCAGGCGTTTGTCTCATGCAGGCGTGGGCGGCGGAGCCTCCGTCCGCGCGCGCGGGTCATGACACAGCGGCGGCCTGCCTCCTCGATCGAGGGGGCAGGCCAGTGTTCGTCAGAGGCGGCTGGAAGCCGGTCAGCAGGCCGTGGTGGCGGTGACGGCTGTCCGGATTAGGGGCGTGGGGCCTGGGTGATCAGGGGTGGGCCTGCGGACGCGTCACTAGTCTGCCAGGACGAGGCTCCAGCGCTGCGCGTCGGATCCGTCTGCAGCACGCAACTTCACGTCGCCTCGCGGGACGACGGGAGCCTCCGCGTTCCAGAGCAGGTCCTGGCCGGGAACCTTGATGACGTAGGTGCCGTTGCCGGCCGGCTCGATGGACCAGTCGGTGGCGTCGCGGCTGGTGACGACCGGCTCCTCGGCCGCCGTCTGCCGCACTGCGGCGTAGCTGTCGAGCATGTTGATGATGTTGATGCCGACGTTCTCGATGGTGTAGCTGCCGTCCCTGCTGTTGGTGATCTGCCAGAGTTCGAACGGGCCAGGATTTTCCCTGGTGCTGGAGACGAAGGCCTCCCCGCCTGCGTAGTAGGTCCGCATCGTGCTGCTCGAGGCCACATTGGTGATCCGGTAGGTGCCCTCGGCGAGCCGGGCTTGGGCGCTGCCGGCGGTGGCGGTCAGACCGGTCATCGCCCAGGAGCAGGACACCAGGGCCGTCACCACGGCGGCCCTGGTGAGGGCGCGTGCGCTGCGGCTTCGGTGCATCTTCAACACCACATTCTCCTTCTGTGATTGATCGATCACGGAATGCTAAAGTGATGCTCTCAGCACCGTAACGACCAGTCACTTAAAGTAAGATCAATGTGACGTTGAGTTATGGAAGTCTCAGAGAAGCGCCCTAGCGAGTCGTGCAGCAGCGCCCCCGCTCAGCGACTGCTCAGCGACGTGACGTTGCCCGCGGCCCCTTCCAGCTTCTCGCGCAGGAGCCTGTTCTCCTCCTCCAGCTCAGCGTTGCGCAGCGTGAGCACCTGGATGTGGTCGGCGTAGGTGTTCACCGTGTCGGTCAGCTCCCGGATGTCGGCGGCGTTGTCCGACCGCAGCTTGCGCTCCGTCTTCTTCAGCCGACTGATTTCCGCGCGCAGCTCCTCGGCCTCGGGCCGGGCGACCGTCGGGGCCGCGAGGAGCTCCTTGACCACGGCGGCGACCGGCGAGCGGTAGTAGGACGCGCGGGACACCCCCGCCTCGACACAGATGTTGGTGACGGTGACGGTCCCGTCGCTGATCTCCGGCCGGCCCAGCATGAGCCGCTCGAAGCCGTCCATGATCTGCCGGTAAAGGTCGGTGAGCGCGCGTTCGCCGGCCAGACGCGCGAACGCGGCCTGAACGACCGGGTCGCTGTCGGTCGCGGTGTCGGTGGTGGTGGCGGTCATGCGCAGGGTGCTCCGTCCTGGTGAAGTTCGGCGATGAGCTGGTCGAAGTCGTTGACATGCTGCATGAGGGCGAGCCGCTGCAGCGGCGGTAGCTCCGCCGAACCGTCGAGCGCCTCCTGGGCCTGATCGCGGACCAGGCGGAGACGCGGCAGGTGAACGGCGGTCCGCCGGGAGTTCGGGCAAACCGAACACATGTTGATCATCGGCAACGGCCGGCCACCGAGCGGCTTCGCCCGCTTGGCGCAGACGGCGACGCCAGGCTGGAAGAAGCAGTCGTTGAGCGCGCCCGGATGCAGCACCTTGGTGAGATGGCGCAGCATCGTGCGCAGCCGGGCCGGGCTGGCCACGACCCCGGGCAGGTCGCCGAGCTCGCGCCGGATCCGGTCGAATTCGGCGTCGATGCGCTGGACGGCACCGCCGCCGGCGCGGCCTCCGTCGTCCCAGTCGCGATAGAGGTCCTCGAGGTAGTCGAGTTTCGCGACGGCTTCCTCCGCGGCGACCTCGGCGGCGAACCCGGAGGCCGAGGTGCCCGCGTAACCTTCGAACATGATCGTTTTTGCGTGATGAAACTGCCGAGCGCCGGCCACGACGCCGAACGGCTGGTGAGCGATGTGCCAGGCTAGAGTCTTCCTTCTGCCCGCACTCGCTGTGTGCGGTTGTGTTCGTGTGGCGATCGAGCAGGCGGCTTTCCGTTGGGGTGTTCGCGCTGGGGGTCGTCGCTTGTGTTGCGTTTCCGGGCAGGTCATGTGACGCAGATCGCTGGCTTGGGGTGCTCGTAGAGCAGGTTGTCGGTGGTGCCTGCGATCGTGTCCTGCATGGGCGAGTTGGTCGAGCGGGTGGATGAACGGGACCGCGTGCTGGGGGTCGTGGATCGGGCAGAGGCGGAGCGCCGGCGATGGATGCATCGGATTGCGACGACGATCTGTCGCGATCCGATGCGGCGGATCCTCGTGCTGCGCCGAGCCGAGGGGCATGTTCGCTTTCCCGGCCACTATGACGTGATGGTCGGCGGTGCCGTGGACGTGGGCGAGTCGTATGAGGACGCGGCGGCCCGTGAGCTGTCCGAGGAGGTGGGCGCCGGCGTCCCGGTGCGTTTCGTGTTCAAGTTCCTGTGCCGGGATGGGTTCAGCCCTGTCTGGTTCGGGGTGCACGAGGCCGTGATCGCCGAGCCGTTGGTTCCAGATCCGTCCGAGGTCGCTTGGCATGCCTGGCTCACAGAGCTCGAACTGCGGGAGGTCGTTGATCGATGGCCTTTCGTTCCCGGTGGGCGAGAGGCGTTGCGCCGATATTTGGCATGAGGGAACGAGGGCCGGCCGTCGGCTGGCTGATCGGCGGCATCATGTCGAGTGGGTGGCTCAGCTGCATGGCCCGATTCCTGCCCTCGCAAAGCCCCGCCCGGCGCCGGGTCTTCGTCACCCGCTACATGCGGCGCGGCCTGGGCGATGAGTTCGGCGCCCGCGACGCGATGTCCGCCGCCCGCACCGCGATGACCGCGACGAAGGACATGCACCGCGCCACCACCTTCGAGGCCGCCAACCCCCACTCCATCGCCCGCACGGAGTTCGGCACGATGGCCAAGGCCGCCGACGAGTGCATCACCAAGGTCTCCGGCATCGACAAGGTCGGCCCGCAGGTGGTCCGGCAGGAGAACACCGGCCTGCTCGCCAGATGATCGCCGAGATGGAAGCCCGACTCACCGAGCCGGCAGCAGGCTGACCAGGGCCGCCTCCCGTGTCGTGTCAGCCGCCCCGGGACACGCCTCGCAATCCGATGACCAGTCAGGAGCCCATCGTGACCCCGCTCGAACACACCCTCGCCAAAGCGCTTACCGAGATCGTCATCTGGCTTGATCACAGCAACCACGACGACATCACGCCCGAGGCCACAACCAAGTTGCTGGAGCCGGTGGTCATCCTCCTGGAGGGCCTCTCCGACCAGGACCGGCAGGCCCTCGCCGACCTGATCAACCAGTTCGCGCAGGAAGAAACCGACCCTGACCGGCAGCTGATCGCCTGGGAAGCGCCCGAAACCCTGGCCCTCCTGGCCCGAGACTGAGGGATCTGGGTCCCTCATCATCCGGCTAATGTTGCTCCGCATGACGCACACCGAGATCGAGATCACCGCGGAGTTGGTGCGGGATCTGCTGCGCGACCAGCACCCCGACCTGGCCGATTATCCGGTGAAGCTCGGCGCGCGGGGCTGGGACAACCAGCTCTGGCGGCTCGGCGACGACCTCGCCGTCCGGTTGCCCTGGGCAACGCAGGACGCGGACGCACTGCTGCGCAAGGAGCACACCTGGCTGCCCGCCCTCGCCCCGCGGCTCCCGCTGCCGGTTCCCGTCCCGCAACGCCTCGGCGAGCCCTCACCGCGGTTTCCACGCCCCTGGATTGTCACCACCTGGGTGCCAGGCGAGCCCGCCGACCGCGCCCCCGTCACGCGCGGCGCGAAGGCGGCCATCGCCCCGGCCGCCTTCCTGACGGCACTGCACCAACCCGCACCCGAACAGGCGCCCGCCGGCCGCTTCGGCCGCGGATCACCGCTGGCCGACTGCTCTGCGGGGTTCGCCAAACAGCTCGCCGAGGCCACCGAGAGGGGGCTCATCGCCGACCCCGACGCCGTCCGCGCGGTCTGGGACGACGCCGCCGCCGCGCCCGACTGGGCAGGCCCGGCGCTCTGGCTCCACGGCGACCTGCATCCGGCCAACATCCTCACCGCGGACGGCACCCTCTGCGGCGTGATCGACTTCGGCGACCTCTTCGCCGGCGATCCGGCCTGCGACCTCGCCGCCGCCTGGAGCCTGCTGCCGGACGACACCGCCGACCTCTTCCACGCCGCCTACCAGCCGGCCCCGGAGGCCGCGACCCTGCGCCGCGCCCGCGGATGGGCAGTGCTCCGCGCCCTCAGCGGCCTCCTCATCGGCGACGCCGGCGTCCACGGCCGGCCAGGCGGCAAAGCCACCTGGGGCCCACCCGCCCACGCCGCACTGCAACGCCTCATCGCAACAGCCCAGCGCTGATCGATCACACTCGCATACCTTCGCGCCGGACCCACCATGCTCGGCATGCTGGGGTCTACTTGCCATACGTGAAAGAAGAGATCATCGTCCTCTGAGCTGCTGAAAGGATTCCACAACCCTAGATAACTATGGGATGCTCAGGCGGCGCTCTAGCTGCTGCTCCAGGCCGTCGGTGTCGTGCTCGCCGAACAGGTGGCCGTGGTGGATGATGCCGATGCGGGTGGCCAGGCGGGCGACCTCGGCCAGCAGACGGCTGGACAGCAGCACGGTGGTGCCGTGCTGGTGGGCGAGGCCGGCGAGCAGGGTGCGGATCTCCACGACACCGGCGGGGTCCAGGCCGTTGACCGGCTCGTCCAGGATGAGCAGGTCGGGGGCGTGGATGAGGGCTTTGGCCAGGGCCAGGCGTTGCAGGTTGCCCATGGACAGGGTGCGGGCGCGGCGGTCGGCGTACGGGGTCAGGGGCCTCGGGACTCTACTCGTGAGTATCAGCGCTAAGCGCCAAATCAGCAGGTCGGCGCATCGACGTTGATCAGTAAGTGCGGCGGCGGGGTGCCAGGACCTCGGTGACCTTGGCGATCGCTTCGGCGCCGGGTTTGACGTAGCGCATGGCGGTGCGGGGTTCTTGTGCCGGGTCTTGCCCATGATGAGCTACAGCGGCACTTCGGCCTCGCCGAGGAGTCGCGCACCGCCCCGGCGAGGCGTTCTCCTCATCGGCGCACCGTCATGATCGCTCAGGTGCTCGTAGCGGGGAGCACTACGTGCGCTGGCCGTGAAGCCGAGGGGTCCAGCGTCGCCGGTCTTGGTCTTGTAGTTCAGGACCACCTGTGCCGGCTGGCCCGGCGAGGTCGGTCGCCGGGCGCCTTGCGGCGGTCAGCCCACGCCGCGGTACTGCCTGGCCGTCAGATGCATGCGCTTGATCTGGCCGGGGGTGAACTGGTTGCGGCAGGTGTCGTAGGTGGTGTTCATGTAGTTGTGGATCGGGTCGGTGCCGGGCAGAGGGCAGGTGTCGCGGCCTTCGGGGCAGCCTTGCATGGGGGCTGCCGTGGGCGGGGTGTCCTCGACGTGGTCGCCGGGGGAGGTGCAGCCACCCTCGAAGACGTCGAAGAGGCCGAGCCAGTTTCCGACCTCGCTGACCAGCACCTTGCCCTGGGTGTACCCGTGCATCCATCCTCCGGGAAGCGCCGCCCAGTTCAGGACGACACCGTCGTTATCCGGGTTGCTCGCGAAGTCCCAGGGGAAGGTGGCCCACCCGAGGTAGTCCTTGGAGTCGGTCAGGTAGACGTTGAGTTCGCTCACGCGGCCGCGACGCAGGGTGTGCTTCATCTGGTTTTCCTCGGTGCTGCCCCGCTCGGCCTTGTGCCAGTCCGGCCGCATGGTGCGGTCCACCCCGGCGAGCCGGAACGAGAACTCCGTCCCGGCGAAAGAGCTGTTGAGCACGTTGATCTGCTCCCGGAGCTTGGTATCCGGGACGTTGCCCTCGGTCGCGCTGTCGCCGGCTGTCACGACGTGCATGAGGACGTTAATCGTTGCGCCGGCGGCCCTGCTCGGCGCCGACGTTTCAGCTCGCCCCTGTCCGGCCTGCCGGAGGTCCGCCTCAGCCTTCGCCGCCCCACGCGGGCTGACGAGGTTGGGGTCCGCTGCGGGGCTCTCGGCGGAAGCCCTCTGCGGCACGGCACACGAGGCCGAGGCGACGGCGGTCTGGACGGGCATGGTGAGGCTGGCCGCGGCCAGCACGGTGGCGGCGAAGAGAGCGACGGATGGGAGAACGCACGAACACTCCTCACGTGAACACGCAACGAACTTGTATGATCACTCTAAGTATCATCAGGTACTTCATGGGGCGCTGGCAAGAGTCGCGCCGCACGGCCCAAAGCGACGGTGCGCACCTGGGTGCTCCCGAGCGGCTTGACATAAAAGCAGTCAGCAAGCAACCCGAGTGGTGCGGGTCACACGGTCATCAGCTTGACTTGATCAGATGACTGTGAAGCCCCAGACGACCGCGATGTATACCCCCACAGCGTTGCCATCCACGTCATGGGTCCTGTTGGCATATCGGCGCGTTTTGCAGCAGACCTCCGGTCGTGCAAGAACCCCCGGAGGTTCACTGCAATCGACCTTGATCATCGCGTTGCCCTCAGCCTAAAGAATGTCGTCGGGAGCGGGTTGCCCAACTCCCCATTCTTGACGCTCAGGCGTCGTCCCAGGCGGAAACGTGAAGACCAGCACGCTGTCGTATCCCGTATCGATCACTTCGGTCACCATGTGATGGAACCGTCGTAACTGCGCAGAGCTGAGGTTGCCTTCGGGGGTTCGGGCCGGCGCGGCAGTTCGAATCCGGTGAAGCTGAACCAGAAGACGGTGTCGAAGCCTTCCTGTTCGAAAGTGGGCAGCAGGTCGTTCCTGTAGCGGACCTGCTCGTCCTCATCGCGTATGGTGCCGGGCACCCCGCCGTCGATCATGCACGGAGTGAAGCGACGCCCTCCCGGTAGGTCGCATAGGCCGGTGTCCAGCCGAGCTCCGCCTTGGCCTTGACGTTCGACACCCGCAGCGAGGTGTCGATCATGAGGGTGGCGAAGTACGGCGCCGCCAGGCGGATCACCCACCCGGGCAGCCGGCGCGGCGGCCGGGCGCCGGCGACTCTGGCGTGCTCAGCGAACATCTCCCCCCACGTGGCCGGCTCGTCGTCCACGATGTTGTACGCCTGCTCGGGGGCGCCCTTCTCCATGGCGGCGACCGTGGCCGTGGCCGCATCGGCCAGATGGATCCACGACATCGTCCCGCTGCCCCCGCTCGGGATCGGCAGCTTGCCGGCCCGCAGCATCTCGATGACACCCTCCGAGCCGGACAAGCCGTAGAAGGCGCCATAGCGCAGGACGATCCCTTCGATGCCCTCGGCCGAGAAGACCTGCTGTTCGGTGGAGAGCATCGCGGCCACGGTCGGATCGACCTTGCTGCCGCGCGGTTCGCCGAACGGATCCTGCTCGGTCAGCGGGCGCGAGCCGTGGTCGACGTACCCGTAGCCGGGCACCATCGACTGGGTCAGGAACCGGCGCGCACCCACCGCCCGCGCCGCCTCCAGCAGGTGCTTGGTGCCGGTGATGCGCAGCGTGTTGGTCGGCTCCATGTCCCGGAACCTCATCGGCGGCTTGCGCAGCGCGGTCAGCTCGTGGATCACCACATCGGCCGCGATCCCCTTCACCGCACGCAGCAAACCCTGACGATCCAGCACGTCAGCGACCACCGAGCGGGCATCCGGGACGCTCACGCCGACCTTGCGGGTGATGGCCAGCACCTCGTGTCCGGCCGTACGCAGGGCGGCGACCAGGGGACGGCCGATCGCGCCGGTCGCACCGGCGATCAGAACTCTCATGAGCGTGCCCTCCATCGAACGCGCAGGAAGATCGCGGCAAGGGCGATCACGGTGACCAGGCCGAGCATCGGCACGCCGGTGCCGTGGCCGCCCAGGTGCCTGTCGCCCAGGTGCCTGTCGGTGTCGTGGGACAGGGGGTGCGGACGCTCGCGACGGCGAACCCGGACAGACCCAGGCGAGAGGAACGCCCAGAACCGAAAACCAGCATGCTCGCCGCGCACAAGAGGACCGCTGCGACCATGAGATGTCTCATGGGCCCAAGGATGAGCGTTCTCCATACGAAAACTCCGCATCGAGTGGAACACGTTCATGTCTAGCCGCACCGACACATCTTGCTTACCTGGGCTGCGGGCGGGAAGAACGACGCCGCGTCCGGGTAGCGCGAAGGCAGATGTCCGATATCGCCGCCGCTACCCCGCAGGCGTGGGCAGCGGCACAGACCTTGGGGAAGAGCGGCGCCATGACGGAACTGTCCATCGACGTTCAGCGCTTGCCAGGCTGTCATGTGGTGCATCTGGAGGGCGAAGTCGATCGCACGACCCAGCAGCCGCTGGCCCAGACGTTCAGCCGGCTGCTGCAGGCGGACCCGCCACCGAAGATCGTGGTGGACGTGACGGACCTGGCGTTCTGCGATTCCGGCGGGTTGTGGACCCTCATCGGCAGCCAGCGCCGGGCCGAGGAACGCGGCGGCGCACTGCGGCTGATCGGGGTGCACGGAGCCCTGGCGCGGCTGTTGACCATCACCCAGTTGGTGCATCTGTTCCCGCCCTATCGCAGCCTGGCGCAGGCCAGCACGTGGGCCCGGCCAGGCGGGCAGTCCAGGTGAGCGCGCTCTCACCCGGGCGGCGGCGCTGGATGCGGCCCCTGCGGATCGCTCGCGTCCGTTGCCGGCCGCAGCCGCTGGTCCGGGCCGAGTTCCCAGCCGAGCAGAGCGAGCAGATCTCTCACGGTGGCCGGCGCGTCCTGCAGTACCAGCGCGCGGGGCGGCGGCAGGCCGGCAGCGGTGTGCAGGATCAGCCGCAGACCGGCGACATCGATGAAGGTAAGCTCGGACAGGTCCAGGTGGATATCGGCCCTGCTGATGCGTACGGCCCGGGCCAGCGCGCGGGCCAGCACCGGCCGACTGGCACGGTCGATGTCACCGCGCACGCGCAGGCCGAAAGGGTGCACCATGGCCAGCACGTCAGCAGCACCGTCGGTTCGCTCGCTCATCACACTCCACGCCACGAGGGGCAGTTCAGGGCAGAGCCGAGCCACACCGCATGCTCAGGCGGGGCGGGACAGCTCAGGACAAGATCAGGGCACCCGCAGCGCGAAGGCGCCGCGGCAGGATCGCCGAAAGCAAGAACGCCCGGCGTGCCGCGCGAGCGCTCAGCAGCGGCACATCGGGCAAAGCAGGGAGCAGATGTCGGGCGATCAACCTTTCCCGCCAGGCGCCGGCCAGGCCACCGCGCCGGCTGCCAAGGAGCCGGCCGCGGATGCTCCGGCCGGAGGCGCCACGGACGCGCCCGGCTCGGCTCGCTTACTCGGTCGCCTTACCCTCTGCCCTCACTCGCTCGCTTTAGGCCATCCCCCAGCCGATCCGGGGGTGCCATGACCATGCACCCACCCATCCGCCTGCACTGCCCCATCACCTACGACCTGGCGCTCATCCGCGACCTGATCCGGGTCTACGCCCGGCATGCGGAACTGTCCGACGCGCGAACAGATCATCTGGTGCTCGCGGTCAACGAGGCCGTCACCAATGTCCTCGAGCACGGCGCGGGCGGCGGCACCATCACCGCCTACATCAGCCCTGCCGGTGTCATCGTGGACATCTGCGACAACGCCGGCCGACTGCGGCCCGACCACCTGACCGCCGCCGCGCGCCTGCCCTCACCCCCGGCCGACACCCAGCATCTGGGCCTGTGGCTGATCCACCGCCTGTGTGACGAGGTCACGCTCGACCACCCCCACGACCAGGACCAGGCCCACGGCCACAGCCGGCTGCGCCTGCGCATGAACCTGCCCCTCACCACCTACCTGCGGCCATGGCAGAAGGGCGGCGACCCCTCCTCAGCGGCAAGCTGACCACTCTGCTGCCCGCTTCCGCCGCCGGGTCTCCCGTTCCCAGGCTCTTTTCCGGCCTATTTCGCCCGTTCAGCTCAGCAGCCCTGGCCGCCGCTCATGCACATCAGCGGCAGCTGCTGGGGCGGGCACCAGGCGGGCCACCCCTTCGGCGGGCGGGGGCCGGTGGCTGGCCAGGTGGAACAGGTGGTCGCGCTCGTCGTCGGAGGACCGCAACGCGCGGGCCAGCGCGCCGAGCAGGTGCGTCGAGGGCTGACTGCTGCGGCCCTATCGCCGGCCTGCAGATCGAGTACTCACTGATCTCCCGCACGGTGGAGGCGGAGGTTCTGCCCACGCTGCGGGAGCTCGGCATCGGCCTGACCACGTACGGCCATCTGCCGTACATGTTCACCGAACCTCCGCCGTACACATGCGCGGACCTCGCACAATCACCAGCCGGTGCCGGCGCATAAGCCCACGATCACTGCACGACCAGATCAACAAACGCGCCTCGCGCAGCGTCTCCTCCCGCGCGAGCCTCTTGATCGTCAGCCCACCCGGGGGCAGGGCCGGGCTTTGCCGTGCCTGTCGTGATCCTTGCCCTGGCCCGGGTTTACGTGCCGATCACCTGCGGCGGGTGCCTCTGTCCGCCGGTCTGGCCGACGTCTGTCATGCCCCTGGCGCCGCCCTCGGTCCGGCCGGGAAGCTGGGGGAAGACGTGGTCGAGGCCGGTGCGGCGCAGCAGCCGTGCGCATCGGCCTTGGGCTCCGGTCAGCACCAGCTCGCCGCCGAGCTGCCGTGCCCGGCGGTGCGCGCCGATCAGCGCCCCGATGCCTTCGAAGTCGCAGAACGCCAGCCGGGACAGATCCACCACTACCGCAGCGGGCCGCCCGGCCAGGACACGCTCCACCTCGCGCACGAGATCGGCTGCCGTCGCCGCGCCCAGCTCGCCCCGCAGAGCGATCACCGGGCAGACCGCGGAGCTCCACAGCACCACGATCGCCAGCTCATCACCCCGCCCGTTCCCCTGCCTGTTTCCCTGCCTGTTTCCCTGCCCGTGACTCCGCCACTGGCTCTGCCCGTAAATCCGCCCGTGGATCTGGACCTGGCCGTGCTCGTACTCGCCCATCGCCATCACCTCACTGCCTGGGGCTCTGCCCGCTCTGGCATCGATCATGTCGGGAGAGGGCAGGTTCTTGCCCTTGGCAGGCAGAAAATCTGTTGTCGTCACGGTAGACATTCGCGCCGGTTGGGGATAGTGTCTGTGACATCGCAAGGACGGATCCACGAGGGCAGCGCAGCACGAGCACCATGACGAACTGCCCGGACGGACGTGGACAGCAGCACGGGAACGAAGGAAACGAAGGAAAGGCAGAAGGTCGGACTGCCGCGGCCAGCGCAAGTGGGAAGAGGGCCGGGGCGGTGGACGCGCTGCCGTTGCACGAAGGTCGACGCACGTTCTCGACACGGGTGCCGACGTAGGGAAAACCGGAAAGGAGTGTTGAACGCCATCAGGATCGCCCGTAGTCGGCTGGATGTCATCGCCGCACGGGTACCGCAGCTCCACGAACAGGACGGTGGTCTACGGTCACGCTTACGCGATCCCCGCACCCCGCCTCAGCGGGCGGGCATCTGCGGAAGAGGTGAACCGGCCGAAGGGCCGGTCGATGGTGTTAAACCTCAATTCGGGCCCCGGCGCATCCATGCGCCGGGGCCCCTGTTCGCATTCGGGAAGGTTGCATGGATCAACAAGACCAGGTGTCGCACTCCAGGCGGACCCCGCACCGCCGCGCCAACGACACGGCGGCTGCCACGGCGGCCGCCGCCTCCAGCAGTCCCGGGCAACGGCTCGATGACGAGGACTACCCGGCATACAGCATGGGCCGGGCCGCCGAGATCCTCGGCGTCAGCCCGGCATTCCTGCGCAGCCTCGGCGCCGCCAAACTGATCGAACCGCTGCGCTCGGAAGGCGGCCACCGCCGCTTCTCCCGCTACCAGCTCCGCCTGGCCGCCCGCGCCCGCGAACTCGCCGACGCCGGCACCGCCCTGGAGGCGGCCTGCCGCATCATCATCCTTGAAGACCAACTCGCCGAGGCGCTCCGCATCAACGAAGAACTGCGCCAACGCGACTGACCGCCTGCGTTCCGGCCCCGGCACAGCCGGGGTCACCGGGGATCCCGCCGCACAGCAACGAACGGCAACGACGTCAGACAGCGCCGCGACCAAAGGAATGGCCCCCGTGACCGAGGAGAACGATTCCGCCGAGCGTTTCACCGTCACCATCGGCCTGCACGAGGGCTTCATCGTCGCCCGCGTGGTCGGCGAGCTGGACTATCAGACCTCGGAACTGCTGCACCGCCAGGTCAAGGACGCCTGGCAGGCCACGCAGGGCCTGGTCCTGGACTTGAGCGGCGTGACGTTCTGTGACTCCATGGGCATCGGCGTGCTGGTGCTCCTGCTCAAGCAAAGCCGCGAACAGCACAGCAACCTGATCCTGTCGGCCATCCCGCCCCTGCTGGAGCGCATCTTGACGATCACCGGCCTGCGCACCGCGTTCCAGGTCGAAGCCTCAGAGCAGGAGGCTATCCAGACCGTTCAGCCGCCGCCCCAGCCGGACCCGCCGAAGACAACCACCGCGGGTGACTAACCCCGGGACGCGGATCAGCCGGCGCAACCGCTACGACCTCCACCCAGACCGGCACTTCCCCGAGCCCGGCCCTGCCCATCAGCCTGCTGATCGCCCTGTTCGCCGGCACCGCCATGGGCGGGTCCTGCCCGTCTTACGAAAGCGCAGGTGCAGCCGCGTGATGCCATCGCCGAGGTCGACGCTGACCTCGTCACTCAGCCGGCGCATCAGCCAGATCCCGACGACCGCCACCTTCCGCCAGCCAGCCCTCCTCGTGGGGCGATTGTGCCTACTAATGCCCCGCTACCTTCTCCCTACACCGACCCAGCCCCGGTAGTCAGCCCACGGCGCACCGATCGTCACAGCTCCGGGTCGTCGTCGGTGTTGGGGTCGCGCAGCTCCCGCAATCGGCCGGGCAGTTCCGGCCGGTTGAACGGGTAGGTCCCGTGGAAGTTGATGTGTTCCCATTGCAGCGGGGACAAGTGAACTCGGATCTCCGGGCCGATCTTCATACTGCTGGCGGCGAGTTTCTTCACTGCGGCGAACGGTGACGAGACGCTCAGCATCTCGCGGGGCGGTCTCACCGGCCCATTCGCGACGAGCCCGAGAAAGCCCTACAACCGCAGATGCACCGCGGCCAGGTGGGCGGGTAAATCGTCGATCTGAATCTCAACGAGCCCGGAGCACTTGTACCGCTCCTGCCGTAGCTGGACGGATTCGGCGCGGCAGATTGCGGGCTGTCCCGGTAGTCGGCGGGCGTGGCGCGTCAGCCGGTGAGTTCGCCGATGAGCTTGTCGATGCGGGTACGGATCTGGTCGCGGATCACCCGGACCGCCTCGATGCCCTGGCCGGCCGGGTCGTCGAGTTTCCAGTCCTCGTAGCGTTTGCCGGGGAAGATCGGGCAGGCGTCCCCGCAGCCCATCGTGACGACCACGTCGGAGGCCTCTACCGCGTCGACGGTGAGGATCTTGGGCTGCTCGGCGGTGATGTCGATGCCGACCTCGCGCATGGCCTCGACCGCGACGGGGTTGACCTGGCCGGCGGGCGCCGATCCGGCGGAGCGGACCTCGATCCGGTCGCCGGCCAGGTGGGACAACCATCCGGCGGCCATCTGCGAGCGCCCGGCGTTGTGTACGCAGACGAACAGCACGCTCGGCCTGTCAGTCACGGATGAGCTCCTTGGTGAAGAGGCGGCGGCCGGCCAGGCTGACGTAGACCAGGGCGACCAGGACGGGGACCTCGATGAGCGGGCCGACCACTCCGGCCAGTGCCTGGCCGGAGGTGACGCCGAAGACGCCGACGGCCACGGCGATGGCCAGTTCGAAGTTGTTGCCGGCGGCGGTGAAGGCCAGCGTGGTGGCGCGCTCGTACGGCAGGCCGATGATTTTGCCCAGCAGGAACGAGCCGCCCCACATGACGGCGAAGTAGGCCAGCAGGGGCAGGGCGATGCGGGCCACGTCCAGAGGCCGGTCGCTGATGGTGTGGCCCTGGAGGGCGAAGAGGATGACGATGGTGAACAGCAGCCCGTACAGGGCCAGCGGGCCCACCCTGGGCAGGAAACGCTCCTCGTACCAGGCTCTGCCTTTGGCACGCTCACCCCAGGTGCGCGAGAGGTAGCCAGCCAGCAGCGGAATGCCCAGGAAGATGAGCACGTACTGGGCGATGTCCCACATCGAGACCTGCAGCGCGGCCTGGGACAGGCCGAGCCAGCTCGGCAGCACCTGCAGGTAGAACCAACCAAGCGCGCCGAACGCGATCACCTGGAAGACGGAGTTGATCGCCACCAGCACGGCGGCCGATTCCCGGTCGCCGCAGGCCAGGTCGTTCCAGATGAGGACCATGGCGATGCAGCGGGCCAAGCCGACGATGATCAGGCCGGTACGGTATTCGGGCAGGTCAGGAAGGAAGGTCCAGGCCAGCGCGAACATCAGCGCCGGTCCGACGATCCAGTTCAGCAGCAGGGACGAGATGAGCATGCGGCGGTCGCCGGTGACGGTGTCGAGCCGGTCGTAGCGGACCTTGGCCAGCACCGGGTACATCATCAGCAGCAGTCCGAGCGCGATCGGCAGCGAGATCTCGCCGATCTTCACCGCCTCCAGAGCGGTGTTCAGCCCGGGGACGAACCGGCCGAGCAGCAGTCCGGCGGCCATCGCGGCGCCGATCCACACCGGCAGGAACCGGTCGAGGACCGATAGTCGGCCGACGACGGCTGTGGTGATCTCCTGCGCGGGCGCCTGGGCGCGGGCGGCATTCGAAGACATGTCTTTCTTCCCTGGTGAGATGGTCGTCAGACCGTGGCCGGGATTCCCAGCAGGGCCGACAACTGGGTCAGGTTCTCCGGGATGAGCCGGTAGTAGACCCAGGAGCCGCGGCGTTCGTGGGTGAGCAGACCGACATCCCTGAGCACCTTGAGGTGGTGGCTGATCGTCGGCTGGGTCAGGTCGAAGGCGTCGGTGATGTCGCACACGCACACCTCGCCGCCCGCGTGGCTGGCCACGATCGACAGGATCCGCAGCCGGACCGGGTCACCCAGAGCCTTGAAGACGCGAGCGAGCTCGACGGCCTTCTCGGTGTCCAACTGCTCACGCACCAGCGGCGGGCTGCAATCCAGGATCTGCAGCGGCTCCACGTGACCCCCTGATATAGATAGCTGTCGAAGTCCTTAACCATATTGACATACATCTATGAGCCCACGCCAATCGCCCAGAGGCAGGGGCACGGCTCCAGATCTTGTGGTGAAGCGAGGTCAGGCGGGTAGCTCGGTCGCCGCCGTCGCTGGTGATCCGGTTGACGGCGCCCCAGGTGGTCTCGCTGGTGGACTTACTGAGCACGATGTCGTTGCCGGTGCAGCCTGCCTGGAAGCGGCAGTCCCGCCAGGCCACGTACGCGGTGCCGGCCGAGCCGATCTCGGCCGTCGGCAGGGGCGAGGTGCGCTGGCCGCCCGCGACGGTGCTGTTGGACGGACGAGACGAGCACGGTGGCCCGCCATGTGACGCCGCCGTCGACGGAGCGGAAGGAGCGGACCTGGTTGTTGTTGCTGAGGTAGGGCACGAGCACGGTGCCGGTGGGCCGCACGACCGGCTGTCCGCCGAGCCCGGTGGCCGAGGTGTTGACCACGGTCCAGGTCAGGCCGCCGTTGGTGGAGCGGGCCATCCGCACCGCGTTGCTGGCGCTGCTGTCGTCGAACTCGGTGTAGCAGCGGCCGAAGAACGGGCTGGAGGCGGTGTTGTCGCAGACGATCCAGTTCTTGTCCAGGTTGCCCCGCCCGCCGAGGCGGTGACGACCGGATTGCTCCAGGTCAGGCCGCCGTTGGTGGAACGGCTGGTGAGGACGGCCGCGCCGACGACCCCGGCTGTGTCGGTCAGCGCGAGCGTGGAGATCATCCAGACGTTGTGCATGGCGTAGGCCACGGCCGCGTCGCTGACCCGGTTGAACGTCCCCCGGCGAACCTGGTGATGCCGGGCAGATTGCCCCGGGTCCAGGTGGCGCCGTTGTTGGTGGAGGTGGCGAAGGCGACGTCGGAGGCGCCGCCGTCGAAGAATCTGCCCGTCTGGTGGGCGGCGACGATGGTGCTGCCGAACTGGAAGGTGTCAGATTCGACCTGCGTACGGTGCTGGCTGGTGGCGTTGGTGAAGGTGTCGGCGCCGATCTCGATCACCGCGACGTTCGCCAGCGCCGGGGTGGCCGTGAGGATCAGTGCCGCGGCGATGACGATCGGTGGGGCCGTCAGCCGGGCAAGTCCTCGGCGGGTTGCGGAGGTGGTCACTGGGTACCCCCTGCTGGGCTGCCGCGGGAACGCAGCGGCAGCCCATGATCCTGACGTCAGAACAGGGACTTGCGGGCTGTGAAGATCTCCTGTTCGTTGGCGGGGTCGGCCTGCGGCGCCGGAGCGGTGCAGGTCCTGGGCGGGACGCCGGGCACGCCGGTGCCGGGGCAGAGGAAGAGTTCAGGCGAGCGCGTGTCCGACCAGGCGGGCAGCGCGTGCGTGGCGGTCGCGGTGACCTGGATGTAGTCGCCGTAGAAGGTGCCGACGAACTGGGTGGGCGGCGGCATGCTGGAGGAAGTCACGCGCTGGACCTGAATGCCGGTGCCCGAGCGGACCGACAGCGAGATGTCGGAGAAGCCGCTCCTGTTGTCGTTGCCGTACTGACGGTCGTAGTAGGTGACCGCCAGCCTGCCGGTCGGGCTGTAGTCGGCGCCGTGCCAGAACTGGTCGGTGCCGCGCTGGCCGGGCCGGTCGGTGACCGACGGCAGGGTACGCACGTCGGCGGCGGTCCCGGTGAAGGTGGCTCCCGCGTTGGCTGACTCGGAGATGACGATGTCGTTGTTGCAGCCGCTCTTCACCCCGGTGTAGAGCGGGTTGCCGAGGAGCCCGGTGAAGCCGACGGGGGTGCAGCCGGAGGATTCGCGGGAGTTGCGGCTGATGTAGGAGCCGTAGGTGACCGTCACCTGGGCGGCGTTGCGCGGGTTGACATTGACGTACGGGTAATTGGCGGCGCGGAAGATCGAGTTGGTGGTGGGACCGCTCTCCGGCACGCATGAGCGGCCGGGGTCGGCGCCGCCCTGGTAGGTGGCGCAGTCGGGCAGCTCGAAGTAGTCGCCCGCCTTCACCGGGGCGGAGAAGCTGGCGCCGCCGTTGGTGGACTTGGCCAGCAGCACCTGCAGGTGGTTGTCGTTCGCGCCGGTCGGGGTGGTATTGAAGTTGGCCCATACGACGTACAGCGCGCCGTCAGGGCCGACGGCCGGGTCGGAGAACTGGTTGACGTTGCAGGCGCCCTGCGGCGTTGGGACGCCGAAGGTGTTGGAGCACAGCGCCGAGTTGCTGCTGATCAGGACGGGAGCGCTGAACGTCTCGCCATAGTCGGCCGAGTAGGCGCCGAAGATGTAGGCGGTGCCGTCGGCGTCGAACGTCGTCCATGTGACGTACACGCGGTCCCTGAACGGGCTGGTGGCGTAGTGGTCGACGGTCATCAGTTGCTTGTCCAGCAGGAAGGTGCCCGCTCCGGCCAGGTCGGCGTGCTCGGCCACCGGGCGGCCGGGGAAGTTGAACGACGCGCCGCCGGTGCCGGTGGAGCGGTAGACGTAGAAGGCGCTGGACTGGTCGGGGTCATTGGTGACCGCGGTGCCGCGTTTGAACTGCTGGCACGACAGGTAGACGTTGCCGCGGCTGTCCCAGGCCATTGAGGTGTCGCCGCCGGCCTGCCAGTATTCGCGGGCGAAGCCGCCGAACGCCGTCCCTCTGGTGAAGCCGTTGGGGGTGGTCGCGTCGGCCCAGGAGGAGCCGCTGTCGGCGGAGTACGACACGCCGCAGGTGCCATCCCCGCGTCGGTAGTCGTTGTAGGAGGCCACGACCTGCTTGGGGTTGTTCGGGTTGGCCGAGATCCAGGTCTCGTTCTGGGCTTGGGCCCGGCCGGCAAGATCGGGGTCGGTGAGGTTGGCGCAGTTCTGGTTGATCTTGACGTTGTCTCCGCGCCGCCCGTCACAGTCCGGGGTGGCGGTCTTGTAGCCGGTCAGCGAGTGCCGGGCCGCGGACTGATCGGCCAGCGCGTCGGTCAACGCGCCCGAGGCCAGCCGTTTCTGCCAGGGCTTGAGGTCATCGTAACCGAACGCCCGCGCGCTGGCCGTGGGAGCGACCAGCGATGTCACCGCCACGACGAGCGTGCCTGCCGCGATCAGATTGAGGGCATGCCGGAATCGCATCCTGCCTCCAAGAGACGGACGGAACAGAGCCGGGCTCTCCCCGACGCCACCCACCCGCCTCCAGAAACCTGAGAACGTCACGATATGCCCGGCCTAACAGTCCGGACGGTATGCCCGGCCTACCGCTCAGCCAAGACCCAAAGGTGGCCGCATCCGGACAGCACCGACCCGCCATCCTCGCCTCGGCCGGTGGTGCGCGTGGTCATGGGGTAGACGCCCTGCATACACGCCACCCTTCGCGAGTTCGAGTTGCTCGCCCATGTGATGGGGAACGTCGGGCGGGTGATCAACCGTAACGAAATCACCCGAAAGGTATGGCACAGCACCATGCCCCCGCCCAACAACGCCATCGCGGTACACATCAAACGGCTGCGCCGCCGCATCGGCGACGACGAGAAGAACCCGACGAACAACTGCGGTCAACTCTCACGAACGAAACCACGCACCACTACCCTCTACAAGGTCTTGGCGGTGTTGATGGTGCTTATGGCCGCCGCCCTGGTGCTCACCCACACCACCGCTGTGGGCACCCTCGCGCTGCCCGGACCAGCACAAGCCATCGTCGGTGTAGTGGCCGAATTCGGCATCGGCGTCGTGGCCGCCATCATGGGCGTGGCCGGCGGCGAACTGCTGATCCCCACGATCGTGCTGCTCTACTCCGCGGACATCAAATCCGCTGGCAGCCTGTCCCTGCTGGTCTCCCTGCCCACCATGCTGGTGGCCTTCGCCCGCTACAGCCGCGACGGCAGCTTCGCCGTCCTGGGCGCCAACCTGCGCTTTATCACCATCATGGTCGCCGGCTCCATCACCGGTGCCCTATTGGGTGGCCTGCTGCTCGGCGTGATCCCCGATGTGGTCCTCATACCTGTACTGGCCGTCATCTTGCTGATCTCAGCGGTCAAGATGGCTCGCCACAACTGAGCTCTACGCCCACCAGCTGTCGCGCCGGCTGGTAGTCCTGAATAGCTGTTGTCCCGCAGGTCGCCAACCGTCCCTTCATTCGGAAGGGATAATTGGCGAGCCGTCGATGGTGAGCGGTGAGGTCATGATCTCGGCGACGGTGTCCCTGGCCGTACGGCTTGCGCCGATCAAGGTGGCGGAGGCGGGGCCGGTCCAGTCGCCGTAGCCGAGCAGGTGCAGGCGAGGTTCACCCACGGCGCGGGTGCCCTCGACCGGGATGAGCCCGTCCGGACCGCGCAGCTTGAGTGGTGCCAGATGGCCCAGTGCGGGGCGGAAGCCGGTGCACCAGATGATGGCGTCGCAGTCGAGGGTGGTGCCGTCCGGCCAGGTGACCCCTTCATGCCTGATGCGGTCGAACATCGGCTGGGCCTTGAGCACGCCGCGGTCGCGGGCCTCGTTCGCCTCGTCGCACGGCATGGACGGTCGTCGGCCGGACGATCGGCAGCCGGTAGCGCTGCTCGTAGTCGGCGAGGTAGGCCATCGTGTCGATTGCGCTGGGGTAGCCGTCACCTTGCGGCGCGGGCATCATCCGGCCGGGCAGCGAACTGTACTGGGCAGGGGAGAACAGCCGCAGCGACGGCCACGTGTGCCGCCATGCTCCACCCGGCCCCTCCGCCTGGGCGCGGCGCAGGTAATACCCGGCGGCCAGCCCGGCCTGGCCGCCGCCGATGACCAGGACGTCGACTGGGCGCGGAGCTTGGGTCATACAGTGACGAGCTCGACATCCACCGGCTTGCTGGGCGCGGGCTCGGTCAGCGGGGCGAAGAGCGCGCCCAGCCTGTTCACTGATTCGGGGACGATGCGGTAGTAGACCCAGGTGCCGCGGCGCTCGCCGTCGATCAGCCCGGCGGTGCGCAGCACCTTGAGGTGGTGGGAGATGGTGGGAGCGGTCAGGTCGAAGGCATCGGTCAGATCGCAGACGCACGCCTCGCCGCCCGTGTGGGAGCCGATCATCGACAGCAGGCGCAGCCGGACCGGGTCGGCGACCGCCTTGAGCATGACCGCGAGGTCGGCCGCGTCGGTCTCCGAGAGCGGCTCACGCGCGATCGGCGCACAGCACGGTGTGGCGGCCATCCGACCCTCCTTGATTCGAAGACTGTCTAAATTATAGGCGATGGTAGGCCAGCAGGGCGAATGCCGCGATCGCGCAGGCGATGGCCACCGCGCCCATCACCCAGCCATAGCCGACCACCTGGGCCAGCGCGACGGCGGCGAGCGGGGCGGCTGCTTTGTCCGCGACGGAGAACAACGCGATCCGGCCTGACAGGCTCGCGTAGGCGGCGGTGCCGTACCGCTCGGCAAGCAGGTGCGGCAGGGTGATCGTGCCGACGCCGAACCCGATGCCGAACAGCAGCACGCACCCGATCGCTCCCGGCACGCTCGCCCCCACGAGAGGTAAGAGCAGCGCACCGGCGCCTTGCAGGGTGAAGATGGCGGCGGCGACCGGGGCGGCGGACCAGCGCCGGCGCAGTCCGGTGGTGACCAGGCGGCCGGTCACCGACAGCACACCCAGCAGCCCGGCGATGGCGGCGGCGAAGACCGGCTCGTGGCCGAGATGGATCAGATAGGTGATCAGCAGCACACCGATGGTGGCCACTGCGCCGCCGTGCGCGGTGAAAGCCGCCACCAGCAGCCAGAACGGCCGCGCACGTACGGCACCTTTGACCAGGTCACCGCGGGCCTCGCTCTTGGCCGTGGTGGTGTGGCGGGCGGGGTGGCGCAGGACGAAGGCGTGCAGCGGGATCGCCAGGATTCCGTAGGCGAGGCCGAGGATGATGAGGGCTTGGCGCCAGCCGTGGTGCTCGACCAGCAGGCCGGTCAGCGGCAGGAAGATGGAGGAGGCGAACCCGGCGACGATGGTGAGCGCGAGCAGCGCGTTGGCTCGGCCGTGCCCGTAGGGCGGGCCATCGAACCAGGCGATGATGACGGCGAAGGCGGGCTCGTACAGCACCATGGCCGAGGCGATGCCGATGGCGACGAACACGCCGTACAGCTGGGGCAGGCTGTTGACCTGGGACCAGGCCAGCACGGCGAGTGTGCCCAGCACTGACCCGGTGCTCATCAGGCCGCGCCCGCCGTGCGCGTCCAGCCATCGGCCGACCAGCGGCGCGCACAGGGCGGTGGTGAACACGGCGAGGGTGAGGGCGGCGGCGACCTGCGTGCTGCTGGCGTGCAGGTCACGGGTCATGGGGGTGAGGAAGACGGAGAAGGCGTAGTAGAGCACGCCATAGCCGATGGTCTGGGTGATGGCCAGGGCGGCGACGATGCGCCAGCCCTGGTGGAAGCGGCGCCGGCCGTCACCCACGGTGGTGGGGGCGGCGGCCGGGCCGCTGGTGGCGGTGGAGCTCACGAGCCTCCGCCGGTACATGAGATCAGCGCCCGCCCGGTCGGGGTGGTATGCCAGGCGTCAGGGCCGCTGTTGGCGATGAAGCCCTGGGCGTGCAGCCGCCAGGCGAGGGTTCCGGCCATGTGGGTCACGGCGCGGGCGTAGCCGGGATTGGTGCTCGGCCTGCGAGCGGCGAGCAGCCGCTCGGCCAGCCGGTCGGTGGGCATCGGCTCATTGCCACAGATCAGGCGCAAGGCCTCTTTCTGTGCCGCGGTCGGGTAGCCGTCGGACATCTCAACCCCTCCGTTCAGCCGCAGCAGCCGCCGCCATTGGCGGAAGCCGACACGGTGACGAGCGGGAGCGGGGTGGACAGCAGACCGCCGCTGACGCCGGTGGCCAGGCCGACGCGCTGTTCCTGGGCCTCGGCGAGGTTGGAGGAGCAGACGCCGGTCTCGGGCAGGTCGAGCCGTACGTCCCTGGCCGCCTCCCAGTCCCCGGCGATGGCGGCGACGACCGATCGGGCCTGCTCGTAGCCGGTGGCCATGAGGAATGTCGGGGCGCGGCCGTAGCTCTTCACGCCGACCGCGAAATAGCCGGGCTCCGGGTGGGCCAGCTCGTCCACGCCGTGCGGTGGCACGGTGCCGCAGGAGTGCTGGTTGGGGTCGATCAACGGAGCCAAGGCGCGGGTGGAGCCGAGGACCGGGTCCAGGTCGAGCCGCAGCTCGCTCGCGATGGAGTGGTCAGGGCGGTAGCCGGTGGCCGACACGATGCGGTCCACGGTGATCGTCTGCTCCGCTCCGGACGGGTCGCGGCTGACCACCTCGACGCCGTCGCCGTCGGCGGTGACGCGGTGGGTGTAGAAGCCGGCCAGCAAGGTGATCCGACCGGACTCCACGAGCGCGTGCAGACGGGTACCGAGCGCGCCGCGTGCGGGGAGCGCGTCGGCGTCGCCGCCGCCGTACGTGCGGCTGGCGTTGCCCGCGCGGATCGCCCACGTGATCGGGGTGTTCTCCAGCTGGGCCAGGGCCAGCAGGGTCGTCGCCGCTGAGTGGCCGGCACCCACGACCAGCGTGTGCCTGCCCTCGTAGACGGCGCGGTCGGCGCCGAGCACATCGGGCAGCGCGTGGTCGATCAGCGCGGCGACCTTGTCTTCGCCATGCGCGGGCAGACCGCTCGCGCCCAGGACGTTGGGGCTGGTGTAGGTGCCGGAGGCGTCGATGACCGCCCTGGCATACAGCTCCTCACCACCTTCCAGGCGAATCAGGAACGGTACGTCCTGACGCCCGTTGGTGCGTACCCGATCGAAGCCCAGCCGGGTGATCGCGGACACGCGGGCGTTGAGGCGTACGCGGTCGCCCAAAGCCTTGGCCAGCGGGGCGAGGTAGCCGTCGATCAGTTCCGCACCGGTCGGCAGCCAGTCCTCTTCCGGAGCCTGCCATCCCGAGCCGTCCAGCAGGCGGCGGGCGGTGGCGTCGATGTTGTAGCGCCACGGGCTGAACACGCGCACGTGCCCCCACTGCGCGATGGACGCGCCGGCCTGCTGCCCCGCCTCCAGGACGAGGAAGTCGAGCCCGCGCCCGGCCAGGTGGGCGGCGGCGGCCAGGCCGACCGGGCCCGCGCCGATGACCACCACGGGCAACAAGCTGCTCTCCAGGGTGGTCGTGGGCTGCTCCGCCTCCATGGGGGCAGTTGTGCTGCAGCATCCGTCACTCATGATTACCTCTCAGGTCTCGTCGTTCGAGGTCAGCGGAGCCATCAGGCTGAGGAAACGCGTGCGACCGATCAGCGCCTTCGTCAGGCGTACGGAGTCGCAGGCCTCGTCGCGGCGTTCCTTGTGCCGCTGTATCCGTGCGTCGCCAACGCTGCGGGGCGCGCATTGCGTCCTCCTGCTTAGATGTTTATCGAAGTAGCATTGCATCATGCCTCGCTGATTAGAGGGTTGTCAAATTAGACAGCGGCCTAAGTGGTGGCCGAGGAAAGGGCGCAGCCGCCGGATGCGTTCATGGCCACCAGTAGGGCCGTGCGTCTCACGAGATCGCAGGAACGGTCGCCAGGCTCTCGATCAGCCGAATGAGCTCCGCCGTTCGATGAAGACCACGTCGCGCCAGGTGCCGTGGTGGCGGCCGATGCGTTCGCGCGTGCCGACCACACGGAAGCCCAGTGCCTGGTGAAGGGCGATGCTGGCGGTGTTTTCCGGGAAGATGCCGGACTGGATGGTCCACACGCCGGCATCCTCGGCCGCGTCGATGAACACCGTGAGCAGGGCGCGTCCGATGCCGTTCGCCTGGCAGCCCGGGTGCACGTAAATGCTGTGCTCCACGACCCCGGCGTAGACCGGCCGGGCGGACACGGCAGAGGCGGCGATCCAGCCGACGACCTCGCCGGTTTGGGCGTCGGTGGTCACGTAGCGCAGGTGCGCCAGCTTTCCCGCGGTGAAGCCTTCCCAACTCGGGGCGGTGGTCTCGAAGCTGGCCTGACCGGTGTCGAGCCCTGCCTGGTAGATCGTCAGCACCTGCGCGGCGTCGGCGTCCCGCATGGGACGGATCTCCAGGCCCGGGCCGATGGCGGGCTTGGCAGCCTGAACGATGGCGGAGTGCACGCCATCGCCATGATCGGCGGTGAGCGTGATACGCAAACCGGTGAACCCGGCTGCCCGCAGCAACGAGCGGTAGTCCTCCACGGACAGGGCACCAGCCACACATCCCACGCGCTGTTCGACCGCTGCCCGCCGCTCGGGCGCGACCTCCCCGTCCGTGACGACGTCGCTGACGCCGAACCGCCCGCCCGGCCGCAACACCCGGAACGCCTCCGCCAGCACGGCGGCTTTGTCATCTGACAGGTTGATCACGCAGTTGGAGATGATCGCGTCGACCGCGTGCGCGGGCAGAGGAATGTCCTCGATGCTGCCGTCCAGGAACTCCACGTTCGTGACCCCGGCCTCCCGGGTGTTGCGCCGCGCGAGGCGCAGCATGTCGTCGCTGGCGTCCAGCCCGTACGCCATGCCGCGCGGACCCACGCGGCGGGCCGACAGCAACACGTCGATGCCACCACCCGAACCCAGATCGAGCACCGTCTCCCCAGGCCGCAGATCCGCTACGGCGACCGGGTTCCCGCAGCCCAGGCTGGCCCGGACCGCACCCTCGGGCAACGCGGAGATGTCGTCGTACCCCGCCAGGCCGAATCCTCCCTGCTCGAAGGCATCGGTTCCGCAGTCGACGATCCGTTCGCCGCCCGCGGCGGCCCGCGCCAGGCCGGAATAGCGATCGATGATCTCGTCGTGTGCCATGGCGGGTCTCCTCAGTCACATGTCGGCGCAGGTACGGGCTTGCCCATGACCACGTCGGCCGCCGTCGGAAAGCAGCTCACGCAGTTGTCGTTGATCCGGTACAGGCTCGAGGTGCCCTGCCGCTCCACCAGCACGAACCGCACCTCGGCGAGGATCTTCAAATGGTGTGAGACGGTCGACTGCCCTACTCCCGAGGCCGCGACGATCTCCCCGACGGTCATCGGGGCACGCCTTCTGGCCAGCAACGACACGATCTGGATGCGGGTGGCGTCGGCGAGCGCCTTGAACCAGCTCGCATACTCTTCGGCCTCGGCCCTGTCCAAGATATCCATCGATAATCGACGATAGTAGATGTAGTTGCGAGGCGCAATACGGCCTGCCGAGCACGATGTTCCTCGACGGGCTGTCCTTCGCCTGCGACGCCAAGCGCGAAGCCGAGCGTCAGGACAACTACGCCTGCCCCCGGCTATAAGAGCGCCTAACAGAATGACTCTTGACCGGTCGTGCATCCATGCTTCGATGGCCATCGAGATGTCTGGGGCCTAGATTGCGTTCCGGAGCCATTGTCGTCTCCGCCGGGTTGGGGTCGGTGAGTGTGCCCTGTCCGGTCGTGTAACGCACTGAGTTGGAGGCCGTGGATGTCCGATGAGATTCCGACCACTGATGATCGCGAACCGGCGCTGGTCGTCACGTCGATGATCGACCACGTACTCGACCTGGCGGCGACCTGGACAACGTGGGACGGTCGCCCGGTGCGCGCCGATGAGCGGGTCTACACCCCGCACAAGGCGATCCGCAGAGTCACCGATCACCTCATCGATCACCTCGCCGAGGTGGAAGCACGGCTGGTCGGCAATCTCACGATTCCTGATCGCTGGCATGCGTCGGCGAGCACGACTCCTGCCGATCTGGCGCCTTTCACCGACCAGGACCTGAACGAGGCCAGGAGCCGGCTCACCCGGCTCAGCCGGATCTGGGCCGACCGACTGACCGCGCTCACTCCGGACCAGCTCGACCGCTCGCCCGGTGAGGGCTGGACAGTCCGGCAGATCGCGTTCCACCTGGCAGACTCGACCTACTACGCCGACTCCGTCGGGGACCTGTCGGCAGTTGGATCCGATCGCTGACCTGCTTGTCAGCCTCTCGCGAGCCGCCGCCAGCAGATGATGGCGGCGGCGAGGGTCATGAAGGCTCGTGGATGTCGTCGCGGATCTCCCAGCGGATGCGCAGGCGGCGGAACCAGTGCAGCAGCGCGATCGTGCGCGGGATGCGACGTCCGTCCTCGCGCAGCATCAGCCGCGAGACGGAAGAGCTATGCGCCGGTATCACCTGATCACCTCGACAGCGATGGCGAGGACTCCCAGGTTTTCCTTCTCCGGTGGGTAGATGCCTCGGATCACTGCCAGCAACTCATCGGTGTTCTTGCCGAGGTCGCCACCGATGGCAACCGGGTCCTCGTCTTTCAGCATGTCCTCGAAGGACGCGTACTCCGACATCCGCAGGACGCGAGTGGCCAGCCTTTGATCGCCGGAGACGAAGTCGAGTTGCTGGCCGGGCTGGATCTTCCGCATGCTCGGGTACCCGACGCGCACTTCGACCGTCTTAATGCCCGTGGCGATGAGGTCGAAGTACGGCTTGCGGATATTGAGCTCCCGCCGTGGCGGGGCGTCATCATGCTCACTCACGGTGTGGCCCCTTCCAGGTGGGTGGCGGTCAGGCTGGCCTGGAACTCCGCGGCCTGGCTCGTTCCGGGGTAAGTGGTGGTCAGGACGGTGTTGAACGTGGCGGCCCGGGCGTGGACCGAGGCGACCATCCGCGGGGCGGCGAGGGCTTTGAGGCCGTACGTCACTGCTTCTGTGGCGGAACCGAGGAAGGCCAGGGCCAGCTGAGTGATCGCTTCGCGGCTCAGGGAGCGTTGGCCGGCCGGGGTTGCCGCGTGCGTTTCGACGGCGCGTTCGGCGTGATGGCGGGCCTGTTCGTAGTCGCCGAGCCAGAGGTAGGAGGAGGCGGTGTAGGTGGTCATGGCGTAGGCGGCCAAGGGACCGGTGTCGATGCCGCCTGTGCGTCGGGGTGTGCGGCTGGGCAGTGCGTTCCACAACCGGTCGGCCTGCTGGTAACTGGCATCGAAGGCGTCGCGGTCGCCCAGCCGGGCATGGCCGCGCGACGCTTGGGCGTGCAGCCGTACCGCCAGGGGGTGATCGGCAGGGACGCGGCGCAGGCCTCGCTGTGCCGCGTCGATGGCTCTCTTGGGCCGGTCGGCGTGCAGGGCGATGGAGGCCATGGCGTCGGCCGCCCAGGCACACAACTCGTCGTGACCAGCCTGGTCGGCATGTTCGAAGCAGTCGAGGGCGTATGCCTGTCCGGCCAGCGGATCGCCGAGGTCGTGGGCCAACCAGGCAAGGATCTCCGACAGCCATCCGGCGTGGACGAACAGCTTCTGTTGCCGGGCCTGCGTGACCCCCGCCACCTGGTTCAGCTTGACGGTGCGTGGGACACCATCGCCGCGCTCCTGAAGGCGGCGCAGGATAAGGCGGACGTGGTGATCGACGTGGGCCAGATCGGGGGTGCCGATACACCCATGAGCCTGATCACTGCCTCTGACCTGGTGGTGATGCTGTTGCACCCCACGCTTCGCCATGTCGCCCAGGCCCGTCCACGCCTCGATGCGCTGGGCCGCTACGTCGGTACTGACGTTCCGGTCGAGCTCTGCGTGGTGGGCAACGGACCGTACTCCCTCAAGGAGGTCAGCGTCGCGCTGTACGACCTGCCGGTGCTGGGCTGGATCCCCGACGATACGAGGTCCGCCGCGGTGCTGTCCGACGGTAAGCAGGCCAGGAAGTCCTTCCATCGGTCGGCGTTGGTGCGTGGCGCCTCGGCCTTGGGGTCGGCGATGAGGCGGCGCGTGTCATCGAAGCAGGCGGTGGCCGGATGAGCAGTTCCTGGCCGCCTCGGACGATGGCCCGCCCATCCCCGAGGCCAGTAGTGCGTCCCCCAGCAACGAGCACGCCTTTCGCGCGGCCGTGCTGGCGATCACGACGTCGATCGCCGACGACCTCAAGGACACCGAGGACAGGAAGGCTGCCCTCCAGGTCATCCAGACCCAGGTGCAGAGGTGGGCGCAGGAGCAGATCGCGGCCGGCAACGCCGTCAGTTTCACCGCGCA
This sequence comes from Nonomuraea insulae, assembly GCF_042656245.1. Lineage (NCBI taxonomy): Bacteria > Bacillati > Actinomycetota > Actinomycetes > Streptosporangiales > Streptosporangiaceae > Nonomuraea > Nonomuraea insulae. The sequence continues at coordinate 4,331 of NZ_JBHSPA010000039.1, read as the reverse complement.
GCGCAGGCTGGTCGAGGCGGTGGTCGATGAACGGTTCGAGCTGGGTGCGCTGACCCCGTACATCAGGGATCGTCGGGTGGAGAGCATCGACCTGAACGGCTGCGATCAGGTGTGGATCACCTACAACGACGGCTCCTGCCATCGCGGGCCCGCCGTCGCCGGCAGCGACGATGACCTGATCAAGATGATCCAGATGTGGGCTCTGCACAAGAGCTACAACCCTCGGGAGTTCTCCGCGGCGAACCCGCTGCTCAACACCGCGCTGCGGCCGGGGGACGGGGACGCAGGGGTGGGGGTGCGGCTCAGCGCCACCATGGCGGTCACTCCGCGGCCGTGCGCCAGTATCCGCTGTCACCGGCTGGTCGATGTCACCTTGGATGATCTGCTCAAGCTCGGCACCATCAACCGCAGCCTGTACTTCTTCCTGCGCGCCGCCGTGCTGGCCCGGCTCAACATCGTCATCACCGGCGGCACCGCCGCCGGTAAGACCACCCTGCTGCGCGCGCTGGCGTCGGTGATCGACCCGGGCGAGCGACTGGCCACGCTGGAGTCGGACTACGAGCTGTTCCTCGACAAGCTCACCGAACGCCACCAGAACGTGATCGCCTTCCAGGTCCGGCAGGCCAACTCCGAGAGCGCCAGCGGGATCGGGCTGAACGATCTGATCCCGCACTCGCTGCGCAAGAACATCAAGCGGATCATCGTCGGCGAGGTGCGCGCGGATGAGATCGTGCCGATGTTCGAGGCGATGAACACCGGACGTCCCGGCTCCATGTGTACGATCCACGCCTCCGGCACGGAGGAGATCTTCAACCGGATCGTCATGCTGTGGACCAGGGGTGTCGGCTCCCAGACCCCACCTGCGGTCATCCACCTCAACACCGGCCAGACCATCAACCTGGTCATCCACCTACGGCTGGACCCGGCGACCAACACCCGCTTCGTCTCCGAGGTCCTGGAGGTGCTGCCTCCGGCCGACAGTGAGCTGCCGAGCCTCAACCACCTCTACCGCTCCGCCGGGCCCGGTGGCCGGGCGGTGCCGGACATCACTCCGCAATGCCTGCCGCGGCTGAAGGCGGTGGGCTTCGATCCCGCTCTGCTGGATCCCATGGCCGCCATGTGGGAGTCCCGGTGAACATCAACGCTCTGCTCGCCGCGCTCAGCGCTGCCATGATCTTGGGCGGCGTGGTCTGGATCGTCACTGCACTGCGGACACCGTCCTCGGATGCTCCCGTTCGTCCGCCCTCGCGGTGGGCCGATGTGCTGGCGATGGTCGCTGCGCACTACCGGCTGATGATCGTGGCGTTGGCCGCGGCGATCGTCATCTTCTTTGCGACGCGCTGGCCGGTGGCCGCCGTGGCGGTCGGGGTGGCCGTGTTCGGGCTGCCCAAGGCGGTGACCGGCCGGGCGGCCAAGGACCGCATCCGCAAGCTGGAGGCCCTGGAGCAGTGGACCCGCCGGCTGGCTGATCTCCTCGTCGCCGGCAGTGCCCTGGAGCAGGCGTTGGAGCACAGCGCCGCCCGCAACGTGCCGCCCGCGATCGCCGCGCCGATCGGCGCGCTGGCTCGGCGGCTTCGCGTCACGCGGATGCCGACTGAGGAGGCGCTGCGGCTGTTCGCCGACGAGGTGGACGACCCGATCGGTGACCGCATCGCCGCCGCGCTCATCCTGGTCGCGCGCCGTCGCGGCCGTGGCGCGAGTACCGTGCTGCAGCAGCTCGCCGAGCTCGTCGCCAAAGACGTGGCCGATCGGCGGGAGGTGGAGGCGGCGCGCGCCGAGCACCGCACCACGGTGCGCTGGATCATCGGCATCCTGGCCGCCTTCAGCGCCCTGGCCGTCTTCCAGAAGGCGTACGTCGCGCCCTTCGGCACGCCGCTCGGCCAGGTCGTGCTGGCGGTGGTGGCGCTGTTCTACGGCGTGACGCTGCTGTGGCTGCATCGGCTCGGCCACGCCGCCCCCGGCCACCGGTTCCTGAACGCCCCAGGGGAGAAGCCATGAACCTGCTCTCCGGCATTTCGGGAGCGCTGATCACGCTCGGCCTGCTGATCGTGATGCACGAATGGATGCCCGGCCCACCTCGCCTGAACGCGGCGATCGCCCGGCTCGAAGGCGCTCCCGCACCTGGGCGCGGAGCTTGGTTCAAGACCCGGCTGACCCGTCTGCCGATCCCGCGCGGGGACCTCGCGCTGCTGGGCATCAGCGTGGAGCGCTTCACCCTCCAGCGCATCGTGTTCCTGCTGGTCGGCCTGTTTCTCCCGATCCCGCTGAACCTTCTGTGCACGCTCACCGGCTTCCCCCTGCCCTGGGCTATCCCCGCAGGTGTCGGCCTCGTGCTCGCCGTCCTGTTCGCCCTGATCCCCGACATCAGTGCCCGCCGCCAGGCGCAGGAGCGTCGCCGGGAGTTCCGGGCCGCGCTGGCGACATACCTGGACATGGTGGCCCTGGAGCGGGCGGCCGGCGCCGGCCCTCCACAAGCATTGCAGGCGCCTGTGGATATCTGCCAGGGGTGGGTCTTCGGCCAGGTCGCGCAGGTGCTCCAGCACGCCAAGCGCGCCGGTGAGCAGCCCTGGCACGGGCTCAGCTCACTCGGCGAGCGGGTCGGCATCTCCCAGCTGACCGAGCTGGCCGATATCGCCGAAGACGCCGGGTCCGAGGGCACCCGCGTGCTGTCCACGCTGCAGGCCAAGGCCCAGTCCATGCGGACGGCCGCGCTGGCCGATGCCCGTGCTCAGGCCAACAGCCGTACCAGCGAGATGCCCATCGCCATCGGGGTGTCCATCTTCGGCTTCCTGGTGCTCGTCTGTTTCCCCGCCATCTACCGCATCATGAGCTGAAAGGGGAGCCGACCATGAAGCTCCTGCCCCCGCAAGCCGCCTACTGGCAGGCCGTTCGCGCGCTGCTTCTGGATCGCTTGGAGCGGGCCCGTGCCGATCCCGAGAAGGGCGCCATGTCGGCGGAGGCGATGATCATCATTGCGGCGCTGGTGCTGGTGGCGGTCACGGTCATGGGCATCGTCACCGCGAAGATCGTCGACAAGGCGAACACCATCGATTTCTAGGTAGGTGCCCCGGTGCGTAGCTGTGAACGGGGCAGCGTCACCGCCGAGGCGGTGATTGCCCTACCTGTGGTCATGGTCGCCATTGTGGCCTGCATGCAGGTCTGCCTGCTGTTCTTCGCGCAGTCGGTCGCGCTCGCCGCCGCCCAGCACGGCGTACGAGCCGCGCGCGCCCACGACGCCGACCACACCTCTGGCGGGAGCCTGGCCAAGCGCTACGCCGAGCAGACCGCCAGTGGCTTGCTGACCTCGATCAGCACGACCAGCTCCGGGGATGCCACCACGGTCCGGATCTCCGTCCGCGGCCGTTCCCTGTCCCTCGTGCCGTTCCTGCCCCCCATCGAGATCGTCGAGCAGGCCGCCGGAGCCGTCGAACGCTTCACCACGCCAGAGCGGACGCCATGAGCCAGCGAGGCAGCGTCACCGTGGAGGCCATCCTCGCCATCGCCGCCATCATGCTGATCCTCCTGCTCGGCGTGGCCGCCGGCCGGATCACCATCGCCGGCGCCGCCGTCGAGGCCGCCGCCCGGGACGCCGCACGCCAGGCCTCCATCGCCCGCACCGCCGCCGCGGCCAAAGCCAACGCCGAGGCCAGCGCCCGCGAATCCCTGGCCGATCAAGCGGTGAGCTGTACAGCGGTCAAGGTCACCATCAGCACGAAAGGCTTCAACCGCCCGGTCGGCGAGCCGGCCGAAGTATCGGCGACGATCTCCTGCACCGTACCTCTGGCGGACGTGGCCTTTCCCGGGCTGCCGGGCCGTGTCGAGCGGCATGCCACTTCTACGAGCCCTCTTGATCCATACCGCTCACGGGGGACGTGACGCATGCCAAAGATCGCCTGGCGGGATCTTGAGCGAGGCTCGATCACGCCGTACGCGCTCGTCTTCATCACGGTCCTCCTGCTCTTCGTCGGGCTCGTCGTGGACGTGGGGAACAAGCTCCGGGCCGGATGGGAAGCGGTCGGCATCGCCGAAGAAGCCGCCCGAGCCGGCGCCGGGCAGATCGACCGCGCGGCCGCCTACCGAGGCGACGAACTCGTCGTCGACCGGGCCGCCGCCGTGCGCGCGGCTCAGGCGTACCTGTCCAGCAGCGGCCACCAAGGCGAGGTAGCCGTCTCTGGGCCCGCCTCCGTTCGTGTCACCGTCACCGTGACCAAGCCGACCTGGCTGCTGCACCTGGTGGGCCTGCCTGAGGTGTCGATGACCGCCAATGCCGATGGGTGTAGCTCTTTTGTAGTGAGTTGCTGAGCTGGGCGTTTGCTGTCCTGGCTGTTTGA